>NZ_AKJP02000019.1:0-54900 GCF_000282275.2 Pseudomonas sp. GM30
TGCCGCAGGCTGCGATCTTTTGATCTTGCCCTTTAAAAACAAAATCAAAAGATCGTCCGATCGCGGCCCGAGCCTTCGGCAGCTCCTACAGGACTAGGGCGTTCGGTTGGTTAGTTAGCTGGCTAAGGGGATGGCGCTGGCGCACCGAAAAATGGCACATTGACGCACCTGCCCGCGTGCACCCATCTGCTGTACGGAAACTTTCATGGCTATCAGCAACGCTCAGACCGCCGCTGCCTCGGCGTCCGCTTCCCCCCAAAGCAGCCCGTTGGTGATGCGTATCATCGGCGCGGTGGCGCTGGCGCATTTGATCAACGACCTAATTCAGTCGGTGCTGCCGTCGATCTATCCGATGCTCAAGGCCAACTATGGCTTGAGCTTCACCCAGGTCGGCCTGATCACGCTGACCTTCCAATTGACTGCGTCGCTGCTGCAGCCGTGGGTCGGTTATCACACTGATCGCCATCCGAAACCGTGGCTGTTGCCGGCGGGTTCGATCTGCACGCTGATTGGCATCGTGATGATGTCGATGGTCGGCAGTTTTCCATTGATTCTGCTGGCGGCGGCGCTGATCGGTATCGGCTCCTCGACCTTTCACCCCGAGGCTTCACGGATTGCCCGGCTGGCCTCGGGTGGACGCTTTGGTCTGGCGCAATCGACCTTTCAGGTCGGCGGTAACGCCGGTTCAGCGTTCGGCCCGTTACTGGCAGCGGCGATCATTATTCCGTTCGGTCAGGGCAACGTGGCGTGGTTCGGTCTGTTCGCGGTGTTTGCGCTGTTCGTGCTGTATCGCATCAGCCGCTGGTACGCTCATCACCTCAACCTGTTCAAGCTCAAGGCTGGTCAGGCGGCGACTCACGGACTGTCGAAGGGCAGGGTGATCAGTGCGCTGGTAGTGCTCGGCCTGCTGGTGTTCTCCAAGTATTTCTACATGGCCAGCCTCACCAGCTATTTCACCTTTTACCTGATCGAGAAGTTCGACCTGTCGGTGGCCAGCTCGCAACTGCACCTGTTCCTGTTTCTCGGTGCGGTAGCGGCGGGTACGTTCTTTGGCGGGCCGATTGGCGACAAGATCGGGCGTAAGGCGGTGATCTGGTTTTCGATTCTCGGCGTGGCACCGTTTACCTTGCTGATGCCGCACGTCGATCTGTTCTGGACCACTGTCCTCAGCGTGGTGATCGGCTTCATCCTCGCCTCGGCGTTCTCGGCGATTGTGGTGTATGCGCAAGAGCTGGTGCCGGGTAACGTCGGGATGATTGCCGGGGTGTTCTTCGGCTTGATGTTTGGCTTCGGCGGGATTGGTGCGGCGTTGCTGGGGCATCTGGCGGATGTGCACGGTATCGAGTATGTGTATTTCCTGTGCTCGTTTTTGCCGTTGTTTGGCGTGCTGGCGATCTTCTTGCCGCGCACCAAAAAGGCCTGACCCCGCACTATTTCCAACTGTGGGAGCGAGCCTGCTCGCGAATGCGGTATGGCATTCACAGAGATGTGACTGACACTCCCTTTTCGCGAGCAGGCTCGCTCCCACAGGGGAAATATGTTCAGCAGTAAATTTCAGGCACAAAAAAGCCGCGTATCAAACGCGGCTTTTTCTTGGGCGTGTCGCTTACACGTTGAAGCGGAAGTGCATCACGTCGCCGTCTTTGACGATGTAGTCCTTGCCTTCCAGGCGCCATTTACCGGCTTCCTTGGTACCGGCTTCGCCCTTGTACTGGATGAAGTCGTTGTAGGCGATGACTTCGGCGCGGATGAAGCCTTTTTCGAAGTCGGTGTGGATCACGCCAGCAGCTTGTGGTGCGGTGGCACCGACTTTGACGGTCCAGGCGCGGACTTCTTCGACACCGGCGGTGAAGTAGGTCTGCAGGTGGAGCATTTCGTAACCGGCGCGGATCACGCGGTTCAGGCCAGGCTCTTCCAGGCCCAGGGCCTCGAGGAACATGTCTTTCTCTTCGCCGTCGTCGAGCTCGGCGATTTCCGCTTCGATCTTGTTGCACACCGGAACGACCATGGCGCCTTCTTCTTCGGCAATGGCCTTGACCACGTCCAGGTGCGGGTTGTTCTCGAAACCGTCTTCAGCGACGTTGGCGATGTACATGACCGGTTTGGTGGTCAGCAGGTGGAAGCCCTTGATCACCGACTTTTCGTCAGCGCTCATGTTCTTCATCAGGCTGCGCGCAGGCTTGGCTTCGGTGAAGTGCGCGATCAGTTGCTCCAGCAGAGCTTTCTGAACGACTGCGTCCTTGTCACCGCCCTTGGCGTTGCGTGCGACTTTCTGCAGTTGCTTCTCGCAGCTGTCGAGGTCGGCGAAGATCAGTTCCAGGTCGATGATTTCGATGTCGCGCTTGGGGTCGACGCTGTTGGAAACGTGGATCACGTTGTCGTCTTCGAAGCAGCGCACCACGTGAGCGATCGCGTCGGTTTCGCGGATGTTGGCCAGGAACTTGTTGCCCAGACCTTCACCTTTCGAGGCGCCGGCCACCAGGCCTGCGATGTCGACGAATTCCATGGTGGTCGGCAGGATGCGCTTCGGATTGACGATGGCCGCCAGGGCTTCCAGGCGCGGATCCGGCATCGGCACGATGCCGCTGTTCGGCTCGATGGTGCAGAAGGGGAAGTTCTCGGCCGCGATACCGGATTTGGTCAGGGCGTTGAACAGGGTGGACTTGCCGACGTTAGGCAGGCCGACGATGCCGCAATTGAATCCCATGGTGTTTCCCCTCGGATTAGAGTCAGGCCTTCTGGCTGTGCAGGTTTTTCATCGCGCGGTTCCATTCACCGGCGAGGATATCCGGCAGCACGCCGAGGGCAAAGTCGATGCTGGCATCGAGTTTTTCCTGTTCGGCGCGTGGCGCACGACCCAGGACGAAATTTGAAACCATACTGGCGACGCCCGGGTGGCCGATGCCAAGCCGCAGGCGGTAGAAAGTATTCTGATTGCCCAGTTGCGCGATGATGTCGCGCAACCCGTTGTGACCGCCATGGCCGCCGCCCTGCTTGAGCTTGGCGACGCCCGGAGGCAGGTCGAGTTCGTCGTGCGCCACCAGGATTTCTTCAGGCTTGATGCGGAAGAAACCGGCGAGTGCCGCCACGGCCTGGCCGCTGCGGTTCATGTAGGTGGTGGGAATCAGCAGACGAACATCCTGACCCTGATGCGAGTAGCGCCCGGTCAGGCCGAAATATTTGCGATCGGCCACAAGGTTCACACCTTGCGCGGCGGCGATACGCTCAACAAAAAGGGCCCCTGCGTTATGCCGGGTCTGTTCGTATTCAGCGCCTGGATTTCCCAGGCCAACGATCAGTTTGATGGCAGTCACGATAGGGGCCCTTCCTTGGAGTGGTGGTTAACATCGCCGCGATCAGTGAAGGCGGCGAAAGTGGACGAAAATTGCTCATTTACCATGAATGTAAACTCCGCGTTCTCGCCCGCTTTCTCGCTACGTTCCAGTCCGCGATGTTTCACTCACTCCGACGAACAGAGTGAAATTACTCTGCTGCGCCTTCTTCGGTAGCTTCTGGAGCAACACGTGGAGCGTGGACGTTGGCTACTGCCTTGTCATCGCCGTGTGCCAGAGCAACGAACTCGACACCTTTAGGAGCTTTGAGGTCCGACAGGTGAACGATGGTGCCGATTTCAGCGTTAGCCAGGTCGACTTCGATGAACTCAGGCAGGTCTTTTGGCAGGCAGGAAACTTCGATCTCGGCAACAACGTGCGAGATTTCGCCGCCTTTCTTCACTGGAGCAGCTTCGTTGATGAAGTGCACAGGAACGATAGCGGTCAGTTTCTGCCCAGCGACAACGCGTACGAAGTCAGCGTGCATCACGTGGCCTTTGGCCGGGTGACGTTGCAGGGCTTTGATGACGACGTTTTGTTTCTTGCCACCAACGTTCAGCTCGATGATGTGGCTGTAAGCCGCTTCGTTTTCGAGCAGTTTGGCAACTTCTTTGGCCAGCATGCTGATGGATTCAGGGGCTTTGTCGCCACCGTAAACAACAGCTGGAACCAGAGCGGCGAGACGACGCAGGCGGCGGCTCGCACCTTTCCCCAGGTCGGAACGCACTTCAGCATTCAGAGTAAAATCGTTCATTTTGTATCTCCAAAATAGCCATGACCGGGTGGCGTTTGCGACCAGCGCCAAACACGGTATGGGCAAAAAAGCCCCGCCCCGACAGGTATGCCGGGGCGGGGCGCTTTTCGTCAACGAGACATTTCGAGAAGGGCAGGGCCCTTAACGGAACATCGCGCTGATCGATTCTTCATTGCTGATGCGGCGAACCGCTTCGGCAACAACCGGTGCGATATCCAGTTGACGGATACGTGCACAGGCTTGTGCTGCTGCGGACAGCGGGATGGTGTTAGTCACCACCAGCTCGTCCAGCACGGAATTTTCGATATTCTCGATGGCCCGACCCGACAGCACAGGGTGTGTGCAGTAGGCAAAGACCTTGGCTGCGCCATGCTCTTTCAGGGCCTTGGCCGCGTGGCACAGAGTGCCGGCGGTATCGACCATGTCATCGACCAGAATGCAGGTGCGCCCTTCGACATCACCGATGATATGCATCACTTCAGAGTGATTGGCTTTCTCACGGCGTTTGTCGATGATCCCGAGATCCACGCCCAGGGATTTGGCAACAGCCCGTGCACGCACGACGCCACCAATGTCCGGGGACACGATCATCAGGTTTTCGAAGCGCTGATCTTCAATGTCATCCACCAGAACCGGGGAGCCGTAGATGTTATCTACCGGAATATCGAAGAAGCCCTGAATCTGGTCAGCATGCAGATCAACCGTGAGAACACGGTCGATGCCGACTACGGTAAGCATGTCAGCAACGACTTTCGCGCTGATAGCCACACGTGCGGAACGCGGACGGCGATCCTGACGGGCATAACCAAAATAAGGAATAACAGCAGTAATACGAGTAGCCGAGGAGCGGCGGAAGGCATCAGCCATCACTACCAGTTCCATCAGGTTATCGTTGGTCGGAGCGCAAGTCGGCTGAATAATGAAAACGTCTTTACCGCGAACGTTTTCATTGATCTCGGCAGTAATTTCGCCGTCGGAGAACTTGCCGACAGAGATGTCACCGAGAGGGATATGCAGCTGACGTACGACACGCCGAGCCAGATCGGGGTTAGCGTTCCCCGTAAAGACCATCATCTTGGACACGCGCAGTACCTAGAGGCTGAGGGTAACCTGGATGAGTATAGAAAATGGCAGGGGCGGCTGGATTCGAACCAACGCATGGCAGGATCAAAACCTGCTGCCTTACCGCTTGGCGACGCCCCTGTATCTGTTGCTTCAAGTGCCTGGCACTTGATTCCTTTTAGAGCAGACTTTGCAGCTTGCGATGCAACATCGAAACGTTGCTTCCTTTCGCTACAAACCCTGTAAGGGTCTCTGTCAGAAGGGCCGAGACTTTATCAGCTTCAGCTTTGCTTGGGAAGCCCCCAAACACACAACTTCCAGTTCCGGTGAGTTTTGCTTCGGTAAATTTACCTAACAAATCCAATGCGTTACGTACTTCTGGATAACGCCTTGCAACCACCGGCAAGCAGTCATTTCGACTGTTTCCCTCGGGAACGGGGCGCACTTTAATGGGCGGCGTGTTACGTGTCAACAAAGGATCGGAAAAAATTTCTGCCGTACTTACAGAGACTTGCGGCACGAGCACCAGATACCACGGTTCTTCGGGGTCGACCGGGGTCAGTTTTTCGCCCACGCCTTCGGCAAATGCCGCGTGACCACGGACGAAAACCGGTACGTCAGCGCCGAGCGAAAGGCCCAATGCCGCGAGGCGATCTTCATCCCAGCCCAATTGCCACAAGTGATTGAGGCCGAGCAGGGTGGTCGCGGCATTCGAGCTGCCGCCACCGATGCCGCCGCCCATGGGCAGAACTTTATCAATCCAGATATCGATACCGAGCGAGCAGCCGGATTGTTGCTGCAGCATTTTTGCCGCGCGCACGATCAGGTTGCTGTCATGCGGTACGCCGGCGAATTCAGTGTGCAGCTGAATCACACCGTCATCGCGCACGGCGAAGGTGATTTCGTCGCCGTAATCGACAAACTGAAACAGCGTCTGCAGTTCGTGATAGCCGTCTGCACGGCGACCGAGAATGTGCAGCATCAGGTTGAGCTTGGCCGGCGACGGCAGCGTCAGACGTGGAGCGGTCATGCTTTATTGCCCCAATTTACGCGGTTGCCAGGTCTTGATCACCAGCGTCACGTCCAGATCGGTGCCGTGCAGCTTGATTCGCTCGGGCAGCCAGTAACCGTTTTGCTCGGCGTAGCTGAGGTACTCGACCTTCCAGCCGTCCTGTTCCAGATTGGCCAAGCGACTGTCGTTATCCAGGGTCAGGCGGCTCTTGCTGCTGGGTGCCGGCAGGCCACGGACCCACCAGGCCAGATTCGACACCGGCAATTTCCAGCCGAGTTGCTCTTCGAGCAGCGCTTCCGGCGACTCGGAGTCATAGCGACCCTGATTGGCGACTTCCAGCGAGACCTTGCCCGGGCGCCCGGTCAGACGTGCCGCGCCACGACCCAGCGGGCCGGACAGGCGAATGTCGTAGTAGTCCTGGCGTTGCAGCCAGAACAGCGTGCCGCTGCCGGAGTCTTTCGGCGCGCGAATGCCGATCTTGCCGTCGATCTGCCAGCCGTCGAGGCCGGTCAGCTGTTGTTTGTTCGCGGCCCACTGAGCCGGGCTGCCGTGGCCCTCGACCGATTCGCGAGCGCCGAAACCCGCGCAACCGGCGAGCAGGGCGATGAGGCTGAAAACAATAACGTGGCGCAAAAACATGAGTTAAAGAGTCTCGGATCCGGTCAGGCGCTTGATGGTGCTGCGCAGGATGGTGCTGTCGGGCTGATCTTTGAGGTACTTGCCCCAGACCTGTTTGGCTTCGCGCTGGTTGCCCTTGACCCACAACACTTCGCCCAGGTGCGCGGCGACTTCGTGGTCAGGGAAACGCTCGAGCGCCTGACGCAGGTATTTCTCGGCGTCGTCCAGATTGCCCATGCGGAAATTCACCCAGCCGAGGCTGTCGAGTACCGCCGGGTCTTCCGGGTTGATCTGGTGTGCCTGTTCGATCAGCGCTTTGGCTTCAGCGTAGCGGGTGGTGCGATCGGACAGGGTGTAGCCCAGCGCATTGAGCGCCATGGCGTTGTCCGGGTCGCGCTTGATGATCAGGCGCAGGTCTTTTTCCATCTGTGCCAGATCATTGCGTTTTTCCGCGAGCATGGCCCGGGTGTAGAGCAGATTCAGATCGTCCGGGTATTGCTGCAAGGCTTTATCCAGGGTTTTCCAGGCCTTGTCGTCCTGTTTGTTGGCCGACAGGGTTTCGGATTCGATCAGATACAGCTGGATCGCGTAATCCGGCTGGGCATCACGTTCGGCGGCCAGTTTGCTCTGGGCTTCGGCGGTCTTGCCGTTGTTCATCAGAATGTCCGCCTGACGCAGTTGCGCCGGCAGATAGTCATTGCCCGGGCCGACCTGGGCGTATTCGATCAGCGCGCCCTGCGGGTCGTTGCGCTCTTCAGCGATGCGGCCTAGGTTCAGGTGCGCCGAATCGACGTGGCTTTCGCGGGCGATCAGGTCTTCCAGGTAACCCTTGGCCTCGTCCCAGGCCTTCGCTTCCAGGCATACCAAGGCCAGCGAGTAACGCAGTTCGTCGTCTTCGGGGTATTGCTGAACCAGGGTGGAAAACTCGACCTTGGCGTCGTCCATGCGGTCCTGTTCGACCAGGGTGCGCGCATAAGTCAGGCGCAGGCGCTTGTCGTCCGGGTACTTCTTGATGCTTTTCTGCAGCAACGGCACGGCCTCGTCGCCACGATTCATGGTTTGCAGCAGGCGGGCGCGCAGCAGGATCGGAGCGATCTCGCCGTCTTCCGGCGGATGGTCTTCGAGCAGGGTCAATGCGGCTTTGTTGTCGCCGTCCTGTTGCAGGAGCAGGGCCTTGCCAAAAATCAGCTGGCTGTTTTTCGGGTGGCGCTGCAACAGACGGTCGAAGCTTTTCATCAAGCCGTTGCGGGTTTCCTGATCAGTGTCGGCGGCCGACAGCGCGAGGAAGTCGAAATGGGTATCGCCCTTGCCCTGCAGGACTTTCTCCATATACACCATAGAGTCGTCGTAACGCCCGGCGCGGGCCAGTTGCACGGCGGCGGCGCGTTGCGCTTCGAGGTCGTCCGGAGCGTTTTTCGCCCAGATCAGTGCGGTGTCCAGCGCAGGCTGGTCGGCGCCGAGGTATTCGGCGATGCGGAACGCGCGCTCGGAAACGCCCGGATCCTGGGTGTTGATCGCCTGGGTCACGTAGTTATCCAGGGCAATGTCGAAACGATTGCGCTGGCCGGCCAGTTCGGCGCTCAGCAGGCTGAAAACGGTTTCCTCGCTGAACGAGCTGTAAACCTTGGGTTTTTCAGGCGTGGACGCGGTGTCTTCGACCGGCGGGGTACCGTCCGGCGAAACGGGTGCCATGGCCTGGCAGCCGCTGAGGAAGACAAAAGCAAGGAGCAACGCGGAAGATCTATTCATATAAGAGAAGGACGACTAACCTGCGGTCGGATCATCATGACACAAGCCTTCGGCCAAACATAACCGAGTCTCGAATGTGGCCTTTATAGTGGCCGACAATTGGGACAATAGTCAGCGGTAGTTGTTCTGAATCTGACGAAGTAGGACAATTGCCGGCTTCACGTCACCATCAGCGACCTTGAATGGCCTTCCTTGCACTCGGTATTAACCACAAGACTGCTTCAGTAGACGTCCGCGAGCGCGTGGCCTTTACCCCTGAGCAGCTGGTTGAGGCCTTGCAGCAGCTCTGCCGACTCACCGACAGCCGCGAAGCTGCGATCCTCTCCACCTGCAATCGCAGTGAGCTTTATATAGAACAGGATCAGATTTCCGCTGATCTGGTTCTGCGCTGGCTGGCCGATTATCACCATTTAAGCCTCGATGAGCTGCGCGCGAGTGCTTATGTGCATGAAGATGATGCGGCAGTTCGTCACATGATGCGCGTCGCCTCCGGGCTCGACTCGCTGGTGCTGGGCGAACCGCAGATTCTCGGCCAGATGAAATCGGCCTACGCCGTGGCGCGTGAGGCCGGGACCATCGGTCCGCTGCTGGGGCGGCTGTTTCAAGCGACGTTCAATGCCGCCAAACAAGTGCGTACCGACACCGCCATCGGCGAAAACCCGGTGTCCGTGGCGTTTGCAGCGGTCAGTCTGGCCAAACAGATTTTCAGCGACCTGCAACGTAGCCAGGCCCTGCTGATCGGTGCCGGCGAGACCATCACTCTGGTCGCCCGTCATTTGCATGAGCTGGGGGTCAAGCGCATCGTAGTTGCCAACCGTACGCTGGAACGTGCCAGTCTGCTGGCTGAGCAGTTCGGCGCGCACGCGGTGCTGCTGTCGGACATTCCGGCGGAACTGGTGCGCAGCGACATCGTGATCAGTTCGACCGCCAGCCAGTTGCCGATCCTCGGCAAGGGCGCGGTGGAAAGCGCGCTGAAGCAGCGCAAGCACAAGCCGATCTTCATGGTCGACATCGCCGTACCGCGTGACATTGAGCCGGAAGTCGGCGAGCTCGACGACGTTTACTTGTACAGCGTCGACGATCTGCACGAAGTGGTCGCCGAGAACCTCAAGAGTCGTCAGGGCGCAGCCCAGGCGGCGGAAGAGATGGTCTCGGTCGGTGCCGACGATTTCATGGTGCGCCTGCGTGAGCTGGCGGCGGTCGATGTGCTCAAGGCCTATCGGCAACAGAGCGAACGCCTGCGCGACGAGGAGTTGCAAAAAGCCCTGCGCTTGCTGGCCAACGGCGGCAACGCCGAAGACGTGCTCGGGCAGCTGGCCCGTGGCCTGACCAATAAACTGTTGCATGCGCCCAGCGTGCAATTGAAAAAGCTTTCTGCCGAAGGCCGCCTCGATGCGCTGGCCATGGCCCAGGAACTCTTTGCCCTCGAGGGCTCACCGGATAGTTTTTCGGATAAAAAACCGCAATGAAAGCGTCACTGCTCAATAAGCTGGACACCCTCCAGGACCGTTTCGAGGAACTGACCGCGCTGCTCGGCGACGGCGAAGTCATTTCCGATCAGGCCAAATTCCGCGCTTATTCCAAGGAATACGCCGAACTCGAGCCGGTGGTACAAGGCTATAAAAAGCTGCTCGGCGTACAAAGTGATCTTGAAGGCGCCCAGGCGCTGCTCAAGGACAGCGACCCGGACATGCGTGAAATGGCCGTGGAAGAAGTCCGCGAAGCCAAGGAGTTGCTGATCAGGCTGGAAGATGATTTGCAGCGCATGTTGCTGCCCAAGGATCCCAATGACGGGCGTAACGTCTTTCTCGAAATTCGCGCCGGTACCGGTGGCGACGAGGCGGCGATCTTCTCCGGCGATCTGTTCCGCATGTACTCGCGTTACGCCGAACGACGTGGCTGGCGCGTGGAGATCCTTTCGGAAAACGAAGGCGAGCACGGTGGCTATAAAGAAGTCATCGCGCGCATTGAAGGCGACAACGTTTATGGCAAGCTGAAATTCGAGTCCGGCGCGCACCGCGTACAGCGCGTACCGGCCACCGAATCCCAAGGCCGTATCCACACCTCGGCCTGCACCGTGGCGGTGTTGCCCGAGCCGGACGAGCGCGAAGCCATCGAGATCAACCCGGCGGATCTGCGTGTCGACACTTACCGTTCCTCCGGGGCCGGTGGTCAGCACGTCAATACCACCGACTCGGCGATCCGCATCACGCACATACCGACCGGCACCGTCGTCGAGTGTCAGGAAGAACGTTCCCAGCACAAGAACCGTGCCCGGGCGATGGCCTGGCTGTCGGCCAAGCTCAACGATCAGCAAACCGCAGCGGCAGCGAATGCCATCGCCAGCGAGCGTAAATTGCTGGTCGGTTCCGGCGACCGTTCCGAGCGCATTCGCACGTACAACTTTGCCCAGGGCCGGGTCACTGACCATCGCGTCAACCTGACCCTGTACTCCCTTGATGAAATCCTCGCCGGTGGCGTTGAAGCGGTGATCGAGCCTTTGCTGGCCGAATACCAGGCCGACCAGCTTGCAGCGATAGGTGAATAAATGACCATCATTGCCAGTCTGTTGCGCGCCGCCGAACTGCCGGACTCGCCCACCGCGCGTCTGGATGCCGAATTGCTCCTGGCTGCGGCACTGGGCAAACCGCGCAGCTTCCTGCACACCTGGCCCGAGCGCATCGTACCCAGCGAAGCGGTGCTGATTTTTACCGAGTACCTGCAACGGCGTCGTGGCGGTGAGCCGGTGGCCTATATTCTCGGTCAGCAGGGGTTCTGGAAGCTCGATCTGGAAGTGGCGCCGCACACGCTGATCCCGCGCCCGGATACCGAGTTGCTGGTCGAGGCCGCGCTGGAGCTGTTGGCGGCAATGCCGGCCAAAGTGCTCGATCTGGGCACCGGCAGCGGCGCAATTGCGTTGGCCCTGGCCAGCGAGCGTCCGGCGTGGAAGGTCACGGCGGTGGATCGCGTGCTGGAAGCCGTAGCGTTGGCCGAGCGCAATCGCCAGCGTCTGAACCTGAACAACGCCACGGTGCTGAGCAGCCACTGGTTCAGCGCCCTTGAAGGCCAGCGCTTCAATCTGATCATCAGCAACCCGCCGTATATCGCCGCCGCCGACCCGCATCTGGTCGAGGGCGACGTGCGCTTCGAGCCGACCAGTGCGCTGGTGGCCGGTATCGACGGGCTCGACGATCTGCGCCTGATCGTCGCCCAGGCCCCGGATCATCTGGAAGCCGGTGGCTGGCTGATGCTCGAACACGGCTATGATCAAGCCGAAGCCGTACGCGATCTGCTGCTCACTCGCGGTTTTGAACAAGTCCACAGCCGCACCGATCTGGGCGGTCATCAACGGATCAGCCTGGGGCGCCTGCCGTGCTGAATGATCAGGAATTGCTGCGCTATAGCCGGCAGATTCTGCTGCAACACATCGATATCGATGGGCAACTGAAGCTGAAAGACAGCCGCGTGCTGATCGTCGGCCTTGGCGGTCTCGGTGCCCCGGTCGCGCTGTATCTGGCGGCGGCCGGTGTCGGTGAGTTGCATCTGGCGGATTTCGATACGGTTGACCTGACCAACCTGCAGCGCCAGATCATTCATGACACCGACAGCGTTGGCATGAGCAAGGTCGACTCGGCGCTCAAGCGTCTGGGCGCGATCAATCCCGAGATTCAACTGGTGCCTCATCGTCAGGCGCTGGACGAGGATTCCCTGGCCGCCGCCGTGTCCGCGGTGGATCTGGTGCTCGACTGCTCCGACAACTTCTCCACCCGCGAGGCGGTCAACGCCGCGTGTGTGGCCGCGCACAAGCCATTGGTCAGCGGCGCGGCGATTCGTCTGGAAGGGCAGTTGTCGGTGTTCGATCCACGGCGCGAGGAAAGTCCGTGCTACCACTGCCTGTACGGGCATGGCAGCGAAGCCGAACTGACCTGCAGCGAGGCCGGTGTGGTCGGGCCGCTGGTGGGGCTGGTCGGCAGCTTGCAGGCGCTTGAAGCGTTGAAGGTGCTGGTGGGTTTTGGCGAACCCTTGGTAGGTCGTTTGCTGTTGATCGATGCCTTGGGTTCGCGCTTTCGTGAACTGCGGGTCAAGCGCGATCCGGGTTGCAGCGTCTGTGGTTCGCAGCATGCGTGAGGCGCCGATCGCGGTGTTCGATTCCGGTGTCGGCGGCTTGTCGGTACTGGCGGAAATCCAGCGTTTACTGCCTCATGAATCGCTGCTGTATTTCGCCGATTGCGGGCACATTCCCTACGGCGAGAAAACCCCGGAGTTCATCCGCCAGCGCTGCAACGTGATGGCCGGATTTTTCCGCGAGCAGGGCGCCAAGGCGCTGGTGATCGCCTGCAACACGGCGACGGTGGCCGCTGTTGCCGATCTGCGTCGGGATTTCCCCGAGTGGCCGATTGTCGGCATGGAACCGGCGGTCAAACCGGCTGCTGCCGCGACCCGCAGCGGCGTGGTCGGCGTACTCGCCACCACCGGCACCTTGCAGAGTGCCAAGTTCGCCGCGTTGCTCGACCGCTTCGCCGCTGACGTTCGCGTCATCACCCAGCCATGCCCCGGTCTGGTGGAGCTGATTGAAAGCGGTGATCTGCACAGCGTCGAGTTGCGCAACCTGCTTCAGCATTACGTCGAGCCGCTGCTGGCCAACGGTTGCGACACGATCATTCTCGGCTGCACTCACTATCCGTTTCTCAAGCCGCTGCTCAAGACGATGATTCCCGACAGCATCAGCCTGATCGACACCGGCGCGGCGGTAGCGCGGCAACTGCAACGGTTGCTGGCCGAACGTGATCTGCTCGCCGAGGGGGCGAACCGCCCGGTCAGATTCTGGACCAGTAGCGATCCCGCGTTCTTCCGCAAGACCCTGCCCCTGCTGGGCCAAGTTGCCGGCGACGTCGAAAAATTCAGCTTGTAAAAAAAGTGTGAAATAACTAAAAAAACAGCTGAACTTCTAATCACGCGCTAGCTTCTATAGCGATGAGTTATCTAGAAAACCAAACGATCGTTCCGGAAAAGGAAGTTTCAACGTGAAGCGACTATTCTGCTTGGCCGCGATTGCGGCCGCACTGATGGGGCAAAGTATTACCGCACAAGCCGCAGGCGTTGAGTTTGCAGTGGGTGCGACCAGCGATTCGACCATGACCTATCGCCTGGGCATGAATTTCGATTGGGACCAGAGCTGGCTGCAAAGTGATGTCGGTCGCCTGACCGGTTACTGGAGCGGCGCTTACACTTACTGGGAGGGTGACAAGACTTCCAGCAACAACAGCCTGTCGTTCTCGCCGGTATTCGTTTACGAGTTTGCCGGTCAGTCGGTCAAGCCGTATGTTGAGGCGGGCATTGGTGTCGCAGCGTTCTCCAACACCAAATATGAAAGCAATAACATCGGCGGCTCTTTCCAGTTCGAAGACCGTATCGGTTTTGGTCTGCGCTTCAATGGCGGGCATGAAGTGGGGATTCGTGCGACGCACTACTCCAACGCCGGCCTGGCCAGCAGCAACGACGGTGTAGAAAGCTACGCGCTGCATTACACGATGCCGCTGTAAGCGCTATACATCACCTCTGTAGGAGTGAGCCTGCTCGCGATTGCGGTGTGTCAGCCAACATTTGTTTGACTGGTACTCCGCAATCGCGAGCAAGCTCACTCCTACATTTGTTTCAGTGGTGTTTTTCGGAATCAACGGTAGGCCGTGGCAATCCCTTTGCGTTCTTCAATGCACTCCGGTGCACCCATCTCGAATTCGCGACAGATCAGCGGGCGTTTCTCGTAGATCGTGCACATCATGCTGTCGCGATCCAGCGCCGCGCACCAGCCGTCGTCCAGACGCAGCATCACTTCACCTCCCCACTCATCGGTATCGATAAAGCGTTCGGGCACGCCGGTGTCGGTGATCAGCATCACTTCGAGCTGGCAACAGCACGCTGCGCAGGTCGAACACGTGACCGCTGGCTCGGTGATTTGCTGGTGGGGAATGGTTTTCATGGGGCGCAGTGTAAGGCAGCCGCCGGTTGCTGTGTGAAAGGCCTGACAGACGCTCAGTGCGCCAGCCGTCGAGCCATCGCATGCAGCAACGGAAACAGCAGCGCCCAGAGCAGGCCGATGCCGATCAGGGTCGGCAGTTCACCGTAGGGAAATTGCACTCCGGCCAAGCGTCCACCGCTGTAATAGGATAGGGCGCCACCCACCGCGCCGAGCACGCTGGCCAGCCACCATGGTCGGGCGCTCCATTGCAGGCAGTGACGCAGCGTAGTGGCGAGCAAGGCCCAAAGCAGCATCAGCCACAGCGGAATCAGCGGTGCCGGATCCTGAAAATCGAAAACTCCCGCTGCGCGCAACACGCTGTCCACCGCCGTACCGACAATCACCACGCTGAGGATCAAACGGCCTTCCGCCGCCCAACTGCTGATCCAGCCCAGATGGATCACCAGCACCATCAGGGCCAGCAGCAACCACAGACTGTTGCCGCCGAGCACACAGGCCAGCCAGCCGACCTGGAACAGCGCGGCATTGGTCAGCCGCTCAAGCATCGAAGCGTCCGAGCAACGGCGCGGGCATGGCCGCCGGTTTGGCCAGCAGCAATTGCGCGGTGCCGATGGTGCGCTCGAGAAACCCGCCTTCGCAGTAGCACAGGTAAAACTCCCACAGCCTGAGGAAATAATCGTCGTAACCCAGTTCGCTCAACCGCCCGTGGGCGCGACGAAAGTTTTCCTGCCACAGGCGCAGGGTGCGGGCGTAGTGCAGGCCGAAGTCCTCCATGTGCAGCAGGTTCATGTCGGTCTCGCGGCTGACCACTTCGAGCATTTTCTGCACGCTGGGCAGGGCGCCGCCGGGGAAGATGTAGCGCTGGATGAAGTCGACGCCGCGCCTGGCCTGCTCGTAACGTTGTTCACGGATAGTGATTGCCTGCAACAGCATCAGGCCGTTGCTCTTGAGCAGGTGCGCGCACTGTTTGAAGTAGGTCGGCAGGAAGCGATGGCCGACCGCTTCGATCATCTCGATCGACACCAGTTTGTCGTATTCGCCGGTGAGGTCGCGGTAGTCCTTGAGCAGCAGGGTCACCCGATCCTGCAACCCCAGTGCTTCAATGCGCTTGGCGGTAAACGCGTACTGCTCTTTCGACAGTGTCGTGGTGGTGACGCGGCAGCCGTAGTGCTGCGCGGCGTAGAGCGCCATGCTGCCCCAGCCGGTGCCGATCTCCAGCAGATGATCCTCGGGTTTGAGCGCGAGCTTCTGGCAGATCCGTTCCAGCTTGTTCAGCTGCGCCTGTTCCAGGCTGTCTTCGGGGCTGAGGAACTGTGCCGCCGAATACATCATGGTCGGGTCGAGAAACTGTTCGAACAGATCGTTGCCGAGGTCATAGTGCGCCGCGATGTTTTTCTGCGAGCCCTTGCGCGTGTTGCGGTTGAGCCAGTGCAGGCCTTGCACCAGCGGCCGGCTGAGGCGAGCCAGGCCGCGCTCCATGGCGTCGAGCACGTCGAGGTTGCTGACGAACACGCGCACGACCGCCGTCAGGTCCGGCGAACTCCAGTAACCGTGGATAAACGCTTCGCCGGCGCCAATCGATCCGTTGCCGGCAACCATGCCCCAGACCGCTGCGTCCTGCACATGGATTTCGCCGAGCAGGTGGCTGCCCGGCGTGCCGAACATCAGGCGTTCGCCGTCCTCGACCACCAGCAATTGCCCGTGTTTGAGCTGACTGAGTTGCCGCAAAACGCCGCGACGCAGCAGCGAACCGGTCAAACCGTTGGTGCTGAGGCGACTGACCGACAGGCTAGAGGATTTCATGGCGGTGCTCCTTGGGAGGCACAGTGGCGATCTGAAAGCTGCCGTCGGCAGCCTGATGAGCAAAAATCGGGGCACGCTTGAGCAACAGGCGCACGGCTTGCCAATAAATCGCCAGACAGGTTTTCGCGGTCATCCACGGAAAACGTCGCAAGTAGCGGTGCAGACTGGAACGGTCGAGGGGTTCGCGCTGCAGATTGAGCGTGGCGTCGAACAGCTTGTGCTCACCTTGCCAGTCGGCCATGTGCACACCGAGCTTTTGCGCGGCCGGGCTGAAGCTCATGCGGTACTCGAGGTCACGCGGCAAAAACGGCGAGACATGAAAGGCCTTGGCCACGGCGAAGTGCTGGTGAAAGTCTTGCAGGTCGGTCGGTGCGCTGGCCGGCAGCACGTAGTGATAACGCTCGCGCCACGGCGTGTTGGTGACTTCGCAGAGAATCGCCGCCAGTTGCCCGTCGGCCTCGTGGCAATAAAAGAAGCTCACCGGATTGAATGCCAGACCCCAACTGCGCGGTTGGGTCAGCAGGCAGATCGAACCCTGCGGTTGATGGCCGATGGCGACGCCGACTTGCTGGCGTACCGCATCGATCAGGCGCGTGCCGCTGCCGGTAAAGGTTTTCAGGTAGTCGGTTTCGCGAAACGAAAACGGTGCAAAGCGGCTGCGACTGGCAAACGGTGACAGGCCGAACACGGCGTCCTGTTCCGCCAGATCGAGGTACAGCAGCCCGATCCGGTAACGGAATTCGTGGCGTCTGGGCGAAAAGCGCCGATGGCCGATCCAGCCGCTGTACAGGGCACTGTTCATAGGTTTTCGCCGAAGGCGGCGGCCACGCGCAGGGCACTGACCACACCGTCCTCATGGAAGCCATTGGCCCAATAAGCGCCGCAGTAGTGGGTGTGCTGCTGACCGTCGAGTTCGGCCCAGCGGTTCTGCGCCGCCACAGCCGCGAGGCTGAATTGCGGGTGGGCGTAGGTGTATCGGGCAAGCACTTTGAACGGGCTGATACCGGCGCTTTGGTTGAGGCTGACGCAGAAGGTGGTGTCGCTCTGAATGCCCTGCAGGATGTTCATGTCGTAAGTGACGGCCGCGTGGGTATGGCCGGCGCCGCTCAAGCGATAGTTCCAGCTGGCCCACGCCAGTTTGCGGGTCGGCAGCAGACGGGTATCGGTATGCAGCACGACTTCGTTGTCGGCATAGGGCAGGGCACCGAGGATCGAGCGTTCCGCCTGGCTTGGCGTACCGAGCAGTTGCAGGGCCTGATCGCTGTGGCAGGCGAGCACGACTTTGTCGAAACGCTCGATGCCGGCGGCGCTGTGGATAACTACGCCGTGTTCGTCGCGATCGATGCGCGTCACCGGACAACTGAGGCGAATCCTGTCCTTGAATGCAGCGGTCAGCGGCGCGACATAGGCACTTGAACCGCCCTCGATCACCTGCCATTGCGGGCGATCACTGACTGACAACAGTCCATGATTCTTGAAGAAGCGGACAAAGAATTGCAGCGGAAAATTGAGCATTTCGGCCATCGGCATCGACCAGATCGCCGAGCCCATCGGCACGATGTAATGCAGGATGAAACGTTCGCCATAACCGCCGGCCTTGAGGTAATCGTCGAGCGTGGTATCGGCGGCAATGCGCTGTTCGGCGAGGTCGCGCTGGGCTTCTTTATTGAAGCGCAGGATGTCGCGCAACATGCCCCAGAAGCCCGGTGACAGCAGGTTGCTGCGCTGGGCGAACAAGCTGTTGAGGTTATTGCCGTTGTATTCCAGCCCGGTGTCCGGGTCGGTGACCGAGAAGCTCATTTGCGTCGGTTTGAACGACACGCCAAGTTGGCCGAGCAAGCGAATGAAATTCGGGTAGGTCCAGTCGTTGAACACGATGAAGCCAGTGTCGACCGCGTATTCGCGGCCATCGACGGTCACCTGCACGGTGTGCGTGTGGCCGCCGACCCAGTCGCTGGCCTCGAACACCGTGATGTCGTGTCGGCGATTGAGCAGGTGGGCGCAGGTCAGGCCGGCGATCCCGCTGCCGACAATGGCGATCTTCATATCGGGTCTCGCAGCGGTGGATTGCTGCGCACCATGCGCTTGCCGATCGCCAGTTGCAGGCGCGCCGGCAGTTTGGACAGTGGCCACAGCGCCGCCATGAACAGCGCCGGAAAGGCGATTTCCAGAGGACGATCCTTGAGTTTGGCAAAGATGTGCCGCGCCGCTTTATCCACAGGCCAGCTCAACGGCATCGGGAAATCGTTTTTCGCGGTCAGCGGGGTTTCGACAAAACCCGGGCTGATGATGGTGACTTCGATGCCCTCGTCCGCCAGATCGATGCGCAGCGATTCAAACAGGTAGCGCAGTCCGGCTTTCGACGCGCCATAGGCCTCGGCCCGGGGCAGCGGCAGGTAGGTCACGGAGCTGGCCATGCCGATCAGATGCGGTGCGGTGCCTTCGCGCAGCAAGGGCAGGGCTGCTTCGATGCAGTAGCTGCTGGCGAGCAGGTTGGTGCGCACCACATGCTCGATGATCGAGGCATCGAACTGGCGCGCGTCCACGTATTCGCAGGTGCCGGCATTGAGGATCACGCTGTCGAGCGAACCCCAGGCCTGTTCGATCTGCTGGCCGATTTCACGCACGGTCTGACTGTCAGTCAGGTCGCCCGCGACCACCAGCACTTGCCCCGGATAACGTTGCGAAAGCACCTTGAGCGGTGCCACCTGACGCGAACTGACAGCCAGATGCGCGCCGCTTTTCAGAATGTTTTCCGCCAGAGCAGCGCCGATGCCACTGCTGGCACCGGTCAGCCAATAACGCCGTGGAGGTGTACGGCTCATCCCATTCTCCTTTTCAGCCAGGCGATCACCCGGCCCAATACGGGTAAATGTTCATACAGCATGGCCCCGGCATCGAAGTAATCCCGGTGGCGATAAACCTTGTCGCGCCAGAGCAGGTGCGAACACCCGGCGACGCGAATCAAACGACCGCCAGCCAGATGCGGGTGGCGGTAACTCATGACCCAGCGCAGGTAACCTTCACCATCACCGATCTGGTCGAAGCCGTGGAAATCGAAGCGCAGTTCGCTGACGTTGGCGTACAGCTCGCTGAAGTAATCTCGCAATTGCGCCAGCCCCTGCACTTCATGCAGCGGATCGGTGAAGTGAATGTCATCGCTGTACAGCTCGCTCAGGCGTTGCAAGTTGTCTTTATCCAACCCGGCAAACTGCTGGGCGAAGCGGCGCAGGAATTCACTCATGAGCCTCTCCGATAGACGAGCGCGACGGCAGGTTCTTGAAGGCCGCCAGCGCCCGTTCGCGCGAAGCCCCCAGATTGACGATTGGCGCCGGATAATCCGCCACGCCGAACAGCCCGCCGGCACTGGCCGGGTTGTGCACTTCCTTCTTGTTCAGGCCGGCCAGTTCAGGCAACCAGTGCTTGATGAACAGGCCTTCGCTGTCGAATTTTTCCGATTGGCTCAACGGATTGAAGATGCGGAAGTACGGCGCCGAATCGGTGCCGGTCGAGGAGCTCCATTGCCAGCCACCGTTGTTCGCCGCCAGATCACCGTCTATCAGGTGACGCATGAAAAAGCGTTCGCCTTCACGCCAGTCGATCAGCAGGTTTTTGGTCAGGAACATCGCCACAATCATCCGCAGCCGGTTGTGCATCCAGCCGGTTTCCAGCAGTTGGCGCATGGCTGCATCGATGATCGGCAAACCGGTGCGCGCCTCTTGCCAAGCCGTCAGATCGTCCGGTGCATCCCGCCAGGCCAGGGCTTCGGTTTCCGGGCGAAACGCGCGGTGGCGCGAAACCCGTGGGTAGCCGACCAGAATGTGTTTGTAGAACTCGCGCCACAGCAGCTCGTTGATCCAGGTCACCGCGCCGACCTTGCCGCTGTCGAACTCGCCCTGATTGCTTTGCAGGGCCGCCTGCAGGCATTGGCGTGGCGAGATCACTCCGGCGGCGAGATAGGCCGAGAGTTGACTGGTGCCGGGTTTGGCCGGGAAGTCGCGTTCGCTCTGGTAGTAGTCGATCTGCGCGTCGGCGAAGGTGTCGAGACGGCGCTGGGCTTCCTGTTCGCCGGCCGGCCATAGTGCGCGCAAAGACTCGCTCGGCGTTGCAAAACCGGGGACGGATGCCGGTACCGGATCACTGTCGATATTCAGCTTCGCTTGCTTGCCGGGCGCTTTTACCAGCGCTGGCATCGAGCGGTGCAGGCGTTCATAGCAGACCTTGCGGAACTGACTGAACACCTGAAAGTAGGTTTCGGTTTTGGTCAGTACCGTACCGGGCTTGAACAGCAGTTGATCAAGATAGCTGTGGAAAGCGATGCCTTTGCTCTTCAGGGCCACGGCCACTGCAGCATCGCGACGGCTTTCGTCAACGCCGTATTCTTCGTTGACGTGCACGGCCTCGATGTTCAGTTGCCGACAAAGCTCAAGCAGCACCGCCGGAGCCTGATCCCAATGGTCGGCGGTACGCAGCAACAACGGGATGTTCAATGCGCCGAGGCTGGCACTCAATTCACGCAGGTTGCGCAGCCAGAAGTCGACCTTGCACGCGGCGTCGTCATGTTCCAGCCATTGCTGCGGGCTCGACAGATACACGGCAACCGTCGGACCGCGCGCTGCGGCGGCCGCGAGAGCGGTGTTGTCATGTTGGCGCAAGTCGCTGCGCAGCCAGATCAATTGCATCGCGGTTTCCATCAAATCAGCCCACGCTGAACCAGTTCCTGATGCGCCGAGAGCGGGTCTTCGGCCAGGATCAAATCAGCAATCTCATGAGTTCTTACGGACAACTCGGTCTGGTGGATGCATACCGTTGGTCCGACCAGCAGTTTGGGAACACTGACGCCATTCAGCAGTTTTGGCAGCTGCGCCAGATTCATCGCCTTGCTGGAATACAGCAGCACGCCGCGCGCTTGCAGATGATCGACCGCCAGCGCCAGTTCTCCGGCCGGTAGCGGCCAGTCGAACACTTGCACCGGGCAGTCGGCACTGCTGATCAGCCACGCGCATAGCCACAGGTGCGGTTCCAGTGGCAGGTCAGAGTGATTGATCAACAGCAGCGGCGCGGTGTGTAACTGTCGATTGTTATGGTAGATGCGCGCGCCGAATTTGCTGCGTAACCACGAATAAAAGAACCCGCGCTCCATCTGCGCACCGAACTGGCCTTGCCAGCGCTGCTCGAGTTCGGCCAGCAGCGGCAGGAGCAATTGCTCGCACAGGGTGCGCGGCGGATACAGGGCCATGGCCTGATTGATGCTGTCGTCGAGGCTGCGTTCGTTGAGGCGGGTGACGGCGTCGAGCAACACCTGGCGCTGGCGCTGCCAGTCGTTTTCCACCGTCTCGGTAAAGGCTTGCGGAGTGTCGAGAAGCGGCTTGACCTGACTGACCGCCACGCCGCGGTTGAGCCAGGTCAGGATGGTCAGGATTCGTTGCACATGTTCGCTGGAATACAGGCGATGGCCCTTGGGCGTACGTTGCGGCACGATCAACCCGTACCGGCGCTCCCAGGCGCGCAGGGTGATGGCGTTGACCCCGGTCTGCCGCGCTACTTCACGGATCGGCAGCCAGCCTTCGTCGAGGGCTTTCTTAAAGTCGGCACCCAGGTCTTCCTGGGCGCTGGTGTCGAGTTTGTCGTTCATCAAATGGCGTTTCGCAGGCTGAGGTTTTCCGGATGCGGCTGCAGGTAAACCTGCTGCGCAATGTAGGGATCCGGGTGTTGGCGAAAGTGGTGCTTGAGCAAGGTCAACGGCACCACCAGCGGCACGATGCCGTGGCGGTACTGGCCGATCACATGCTGCATTTCCTGTTTGTCTTCAGGGCTGATTGCCTGTTTCAGGTAGCCGCTGATGTGCTGCAGGACATTGCTGTGGGTGCGGCGGGTGGCGCATTTCTTCAACGCGCTCATCAACTCGCTGAAATAGTGTGGGCCGAGTTCGACCGGATCGGTGTTGCCCATGTTGCCCAGCAGTTTGCCCAAGGCTTTGTATTGCTCCGGGTTGTGCGCCATCAGCAGGTATTTGTAGCGCGAGTGGAATTCGGTCAGTGCGCGGCGACTCAAGCCTTGTTCGAGCACCTGCTGCCAGGCGCTGTAGGCGAGCACGCGGGTAATGAAGTTTTCCCGCAGCACCGGATCGTTCAGGCGCCCGGCTTCTTCCACCGGCAGGTCAGGGTGCTGCGCGCAGAACGCCTGGGCGTAGATGCCACGGCCACCGCCGTTCACCGGCGCGCCATTGGTGTGATAGACCTTGACCCGCTCCAGACCGCACGAAGGCGACTGTTGCATGAAGATGTAGCCGCAGATGTCATCGAGCTCGCCGGCCATTTTCTGCCCGTAGGCCGCCAGCGGTTCGGTGACATTGATGTGCGGATTGACCGTGCCGACAGCTTCAGGATCGTCGGGGTCGCCGACCAGGCGGATCGGTTCACGGGGGATGCCCAGGCCAATGGCGACTTCAGGGCATACCGGGACGAATTCGAAATGCTCGGCAAGGGTGCGGCTGCACAGCCGTGATTCCTTGTGTCCGCCGTTGTAGCGCACTTCAGCGCCCATCAGGCAGGCGCTGATGGCGATTTTGGGCCGGGAAGCAGAAAGGTCGGACATGCGCACCTCGAATCTATTCCTGTACAGACAGTTATCTCTGTACAACTTTTCCTCAGCATAGATTCATGCGTGTACAAGTCAAATCATTTGTATAAGTTTTTGCGGTTTCCCCCAATCCCCTGTGGGAGTGAGCCTGCTCGCGATTGCGATATGTCGGCCGCGTTGATGTTGACTGATACGACGCCATCGCGAGCAGGCTCACTCCTACAGGGTGTTTATTTCCAGCCCAGTAGCCAGTGATCGTTGTTCTTCAGCGTCTGCCAATCGAGGCGTGCGGCGCGCTTGGTCAGCACCGCCTGCAACTCGATCTCCAGCACCGTGCCTTCCTCATCACGGAACAGCTGGGTCACCAGAAAATGTTTTTCGCGGTTTTGCGGGTGGGCTGCTGTCCACTTCGACAGCAGCAGTTTCTGCGGATTGATACGGTTCATTGCAGGTGTTCATGCAAACGGCGTGCAGCTTCCTGACCGCTGAGCCAGGCACCTTCGACACGCCCGGACAGGCACCAGTCGCCGCAGGCGTACAGGCCCAGATCGGCATCGGCCAGCGTGCCCCATTCGTGGCCGGTCGCAGGGCGGGCGTAGAGCCAGCGGTGGGCAAGGCTGAAGGTCGGAGCGGGCATCGCACTGTGCAGCAGTTCGGCGAATGCACCGTGCAGTTGCTCGATGACGGCTTCCTTGGACAGGTCGATGTGTTGCCGGCTCCAGGCGCTGCTGGCGTGCAGCACCCAGGTGTCGCACGTGGTGTCGCGTCCCGGTTTACTGCGGTTGCGCGCCAGCCAGTCGATGGGGCTGTCCTGCACAAAGCAACCTTCGATCGGCGTATCCAGTGGCGTATCGAAGGCGAGGGCGACGGCCCAGGTCGGGTCCATTTTCACCCCGGCGGCGGCGCCAGCAAGTTTTGGTGCGGCAGCCAGCAACGCCGTGGCTTGCGGCGCTGGCGTCGCAATCACCACGTGACTGAAGGGACCGTGTGTGAAGCCTTCGGCGTCCTGCAGGTGCCAGTGTTCTTCACCGCGAAACACCTCGGTGATGCGGCAGGCGAAGTGCACTTCCAGACCGTCGAGCAAACCCCGGGTGATGGCGCTCATGCGTGGCGTGCCGACCCAGCGGGTCTGCTCGTCCGGCGACAAGTTCAGTTGCCCGCCCTGAAAGGTGTAGAGCTGCGGCGTCCATTCGGCGACCCAGCCCAGGCTTTGCCAGCGTTGCACTTCGGTGACGAAACGCCGGTCGCGGGCGGTGAAGTATTGCGCGCCCATGTCCAGAGAACCGGCGTCGCTGCGTTTGCTCGACATGCGCCCGCCACTGCCGCGGCTTTTGTCGAACAGCTGGACGGTATGGCCGGCCTCTGTCAGCGCCTGCGCGGCGGAGAGTCCGGCGATGCCGGTGCCGATGATTGCGATAGGTACAGTCATAGGGGCCTCGTTTACCTTTCTGTACAGACTACGCCGTCAATGAAACCTGTACAATTTTGTTTTTTGGTATAACTTCTAGCGTTCTCGTTCTGACAGCTTGGCCTATGGTTAAACAATAGAGCCTGCCCGATAGAAAAGATCCCTGCTTATAAAAATAGACTAGTGATCCGGGTAAAACGCCACGCGAGGAAGATGTCATGCACATATTGCTGACCGGCGGTACTGGTTTGATAGGCCGTCAGCTCTGCCGACACTGGTCGGGGCAGGGCCATCAATTGACGGTGTGGAGTCGACGCCCGGAAAAGGTCGCGAAAATCTGTGGTGCGCAGGTGCGCGCGATTGCGCGCCTCGAAGACTTCGGCAACGAGCCGCTGGACGCGGTGGTCAACCTCGCCGGTGCGCCGATCGCTGATCGACCATGGACCCATCGGCGCAAGGCGTTGCTGTGGAGCAGCCGCATCACCCTCACCGAAACCCTGCTGGCGTGGCTGGAAACACGGCAGCAGAAACCGGCGTTGTTGATCTCCGGTTCTGCTATTGGCTGGTACGGCGACGGCGGTGAACGCGAGCTGACCGAAGATTCGCCGCCAGTGATCGACGATTTTGCCAGTCAGTTGTGCATCGCCTGGGAGGAAACCGCGCAGCGTGCCGAGGCTCAGGGCATCCGTGTGGTGCTGGTGCGTACCGGGCTGGTGCTGTCGGCCGAGGGCGGCTTTTTGTCGCGGCTGTTGTTGCCGTTCAAACTCGGGCTGGGCGGGCCGCTGGGCAATGGTCGACAGTGGATGCCGTGGATTCACATCGATGATCAAATCGCCCTGATTGATTTTCTTCTGCACCGCGATCAGGCGAGCGGTCCTTATAATGCCTGCGCACCGAAACCGGTGCGCAATCGCGAGTTTGCCAAGACGCTGGGCAGCGTATTGCACCGCCCGGCGTTCATGCCGATGCCGGCCCTGGCCCTGAAGGTCGGTCTTGGCGAAATGTCATTGCTGTTGCTGGGCGGCCAACGGGCCATGCCGGCACGCTTGCTGGAAGCGGGTTTCACTTTCCAGTTCACGGATTTGCGCGCGGCCCTGGATGATCTCTCCGGCCGCCTTTGAAATAGGACGATGCATGACCGATCACGCCTTGCTTCTGGTCAACCTGGGTTCCCCGGCCTCCACCTCGGTGGCCGATGTACGCCGCTACCTCAATCAATTTCTGATGGACCCGTATGTGATCGACCTGCCATGGCCGGTGCGGCGGTTGCTGGTGTCGCTGATCCTGATCAAGCGCCCTGAGCAATCGGCCCATGCCTACGCTTCGATCTGGTGGGAGGAGGGCTCGCCGCTGGTGGTTCTCAGCCGTCGTCTGCAGCAACAGATGACCACCCAGTGGACCCATGGCCCGGTGGAACTGGCCATGCGTTATGGCGAGCCGTCGATTGAAACCAAATTGCTGCAACTGGTGGCTGCGGGGCACAAGCGCATCACGCTGGCACCGCTTTATCCACAGTTCGCCGACAGCACCACGACCACGGTGATCGAAGAAGCCAAGCGGGTGATTCGCGAGAAGAAACTCGATGTGCAGCTTTCAGTGTTGCAACCGTTTTACGATCAGCCGGAATACATCGACGCGCTGGTCGCCAGCGCTACCCCGCATTTGCAGCAGGACTACGATCACTTGCTGCTGAGCTTCCATGGCTTGCCGGAGCGGCACCTGACCAAGCTCGATCCGACCGGCAGTCACTGCTTGAAAAACGCGGATTGCTGCAAGAACGCTTCGCCGGCAGTCCTTGCCACCTGTTACCGCGCCCAGTGCATGCGCACCGCCGCCGAGTTCGCCAGGCGCGCGGGCATTGCCGATGGCAAATGGTCGGTGTCGTTTCAGTCGCGTCTGGGGCGGGCGAAGTGGATTGAACCCTACACCGAAGCGCGGCTGGACGAGCTGGCGCAAAGCGGGGTGAAGAAGATTCTGGTGATGTGCCCGGCGTTTGTCGCCGATTGCATCGAGACGCTGGAAGAGATCGGTGATCGCGGCAAGGAACAGTTCCGCGAAGCAGGGGGCGAGGAGTTGGTGCTGGTGCCGTGCTTGAATGACGACCCGCAATGGGCGAAGGCGTTGGCAACTCTGTGCGAGAGAGCGCCGCTGGCGCTGTAGCTGTTGTGGCGAGGGAGCTTGCTCCCGCTGGGCTGCCAAGCAGCCCCAAAATCTGCGGACGCGGTTCACAGGAAACCGCATCCGCCGAGTTTATGACTGCTTCGCAGTCAAGCGGGAGCAAGCTCCCTCGCCACAGGTAATGAGCCAGATTTTAGATCAGCGGCTCATCGGCTTTATTGTGCTTCCAGCTGTCATTGCCCGGCAGGATCAGGTTCAGCGCAATCGCCACCACCGCGCACAGCGCGATGCCTTTGAGGCCGAAGTCGTCCGGACCAGTGCCGGTGCCGACCAGCACACCGCCGATACCGAACACCAGGGTCACCGACACGATCACCAGATTGCGCGCCTCGCCCAGATCGATCTTGTGCCGGATCAGGGTGTTCATCCCTACCGCTGCGATCGAGCCGAACAACAGGCACAGAATCCCGCCCATCACCGGCACCGGAATGCTTTGCAGCAGCGCGCCGAACTTGCCGATGAACGCCAGGGTGATGGCGAAGATCGCCGCCCAGGTCATGATTTTCGGGTTGTAGTTCTTGGTCAGCATCACCGCGCCGGTCACTTCGGCGTAGGTGGTGTTCGGCGGGCCGCCAAACAGACCGGCTGCCGTGGTAGCAATGCCGTCACCGAGCAGGGTGCGATGCAGGCCTGGTTTCTTCAGGTAATCACGACCGGTCACGCTGCCCACGGCAATTACGCCGCCGATATGCTCGATGGCCGGAGCCAGGGCTACCGGAACGATGAACAGGATCGCCTGCCAGTTGAACTCCGGCGCGGTGAAGTGCGGCAGGGCGAACCATGGCGCCGCCGCAATCTTCGCGGTATCGACCACGCCGAAATAGAACGACATGGCAAAACCAACCAGCACGCCGGAAATGATCGGCACCAGACGGAAGATGCCTTTACCGAACACCGCCACGATCAAGGTGGTCAGCAGTGCCGGCATCGAGATCATCATCGCGGTCTGGTAGTGGATCAGCTCGGAACCGTCACCCGCCTTGCCCATCGCCATGTTCGCGGCTATCGGCGCCATGGCCAGGCCGATGGAGATGATCACCGGGCCAATCACCACTGGCGGCAGCAAGCGGTCGATGAAACCGGTGCCCTTGATCTTCACGGCCAGGCCGAGGAAGGTGTAGACGAAACCGGCCGCCATCACGCCGCCCATGGTCGCGGCGAGGCCGAACTGGCCCTTGGCGAGAATGATCGGGGTGATGAAGGCAAAGCTCGACGCGAGAAACACCGGCACCTGACGCCCGGTGACGATCTGGAACAGAATCGTCCCTAAACCCGCGGTAAACAGTGCCACGTTCGGGTCCAGGCCCGTGATCAGCGGCATCAGCACCAGAGCGCCGAAAGCCACGAACAGCATCTGCGCGCCGGACAGCACCGTGCGCCAGAGCGGATCGTTGAACTCTTGCTGCATGCTCACGCGTCCTTCTGCTTGGTACCGAAGATCTTGTCACCGGCGTCGCCAAGCCCAGGAATGATGTAGCCGTGTTCGTTCAGGCGCTCATCGATGGACGCGGTGTAGATGGTCACGTCCGGGTGAGCCTGTTCTACGGCAGCAATGCCTTCCGGCGCGGCAACCAGCACCATCGCGCGGATGTCCTTGCAACCGGCTTTCTTCAGCAGATCGATGGTCGCGACCATGGAGCTGCCAGTGGCGAGCATCGGGTCGATGATCATCGCCAACCGTTCGTCGATTTCCGGAACCAGTTTCTCCAGATAGGTGTGGGCTTGCAGGGTTTCTTCGTTGCGGGCAACGCCCACCGCGGAAACCTTGGCACCCGGGATCAGGCTCAGCACGCCTTCGAGCATGCCGATACCGGCGCGCAGGATCGGCACGACGGTGATCTTCTTGCCGGCGATTTTCTCCACCGACACAGTGCCGCACCAACCGGCGATATCGTAGGATTCGAGCGGCAAATCTTTTGTAGCTTCATAGGTCAACAGGGCGCCGACTTCCTGAGCAAGCTCACGGAAATTCTTGGTGCTGATATCGGCGCGGCGCATCAGGCCGAGTTTATGGCGGATCAGCGGATGGCGGATCTCGAGGATGGGCATGGAAAAACTCCGGCGGCGGGCAAAAAAACCGGCCTAGATTAATCTATCCGAGGGTGATGTCCTATAGGACATTGAGTACGTTAGTCCATTAAGGCTTGATTCGGCCTCACGGGATGCGTACCTTTGCCCGCTTTTCCGAAAACATCCCCCTGGAGAGCGCCATGTCCGCTGATCTCGAGCATATCCGTCAAATCATGCGAGAGGCTGACTGCCTGTACACCGAATCTGAAGTCGAGGCCGCCATCGCCCGCGTCGGTGCACAAATCAACGAACAACTGGCCGACAGCAACCCGGTGGTGTTCTGCGTGATGAACGGCGGGCTGATCTTCTCCGGAAAACTGCTGACTCACCTGCAATTCCCGCTGGAAGCATCCTATTTGCACGCGACCCGTTATCGCAACGAAACCAGCGGCGGCGACCTGTTCTGGAAAGCCAAGCCGGAAGTCTCGTTCATCGACCGCGACGTGCTGATCATTGACGACATCCTCGACGAAGGTCACACCCTGGGCGCGATCATCGACTTCTGCAAACACGCCGGCGCGCGCAAAGTGCACACCGCCGTGCTGATCGACAAGGATCACAACCGCAAGGCGCGTCCTGACCTGAAAGCAGACTTCGTCGGCCTGCCATGCATTGACCGCTACATCTTCGGTTACGGCATGGACTACAAAGGCTACTGGCGCAACGCCAACGGGATCTTTGCCGTTAAAGGCATGTAATCCACGCCTCGATCCAACGTGGGAGCGAGCTTGCTCGCGAATGCGATTTTTCATTCAACATTAGTTTTGAATGTACAACCGCTTTCGTCGGAACGCCGCCGGGAGCAAGCCCGCTCCCACAGTTGTTTTGTGTGTGCTGATCCATCTGCTACACCCATGCTAGAGTGCTCGGCCACGCCCCCGGAGCCTGTCATGAGCCTCTTGATCCGCAGCCTTGCCGCCCTGTTGCTGGCCCTCAGCCTGCCCCTGGCCGCCGCCCCGATGCACAGTCAATTCCTGCCGCCGGACGACCTGACCCTGCGCGATGCCGAACCCGAACAGCAACAACTGCTGCAAGTCACCGATTATTCGGTGGTGGTCGGTGCGCAGCGCCAGTCCAATCAGCAGCCGATTCCGGTCACGTCGCCGCTGATGATTCGCCTCAAGGGCAAGTCGCTGAACAAGGGCGCAACCATCGCCCAGGTGCTGGTCAATTTCGACGGCGAAAGCAAAAGCCTGAAAAAACCGGTTTATGACGACAAGAGCAAAATCCTGACCCTGTTCTACCCGCTGGCCCAGTACCGGGTGGTGATCGATCTGCTGCGCAACGACACCGTGTATGTACAGTTCCTCAGTTATGCCAATGGCCACATCTGGGCTGATCTGCACACCGGGGCCGTTCGTTCGCGTTGAGCCGGGTGGCAGGGCAGGGGTAAACTGCCCGCCCCGTGTAATGTCTGCGAGCTGGAGTCGGCAATGCGTAAAGATAAGAAACAGGTGATTGGTGACGAGATCGGCGATGAGCAGATCAAGCTGTTCCTCGATTTTGAGCCGGTCGACGCCACTTCGCCGTCGCTGCACAAACTGATCAAGGCCTATCGTGGCCTGCGCATCGACGATTTCGAGCGCTTCCTGACGTTCTTCGTGGCAGCCGGTTATGACGTGGATGGCAAGGATGAGCACGGTCAGACGTTTGTTGATCTGATCAAGGATCAGCGTAATGCCCCGGAATACATCGAGTTGATCGACAAGGCCCGCGCCTGACACCGTCCCTGTGGCGAGGGAGCTTGCTCCCGCCGGGCTGCGCAGCGGCCCCAAACTCTTGTGAGCGCTGCGCACTCAAGCGGGAGCAAGCTCCCTCGCCACAGAGGTCAGTGTTTCAAATTTCGGCCATAAAAAAAACGCCCCGCACTCACTGAGTGCGGGGCGTTTTTTATGCCGCAAGATCAAGCGAAGCTTGGGGTCTCGCTGCTTTCTTCCACCAGTTCCAGGGCGATGTTGTTCTGCGTGTTGATCTTGCGATACAGCGCAGCATCGGTTTCCAGAACCTTCTCGCGGGCCGGGAAGATCTCCGCCAGTTTGGCTGCCCACTCACCCTTGGCCTTGGCCGGGAAGCATTTCTCGATCAGCTCGAGCATGATCGAAACGGTCACCGAAGCGCCTGGCGAAGCGCCGAGCAGGGCGGCGAGGGAACCGTCTTTCGCCGCGACCAGTTCGGTACCGAATTGCAGGATGCCGCCCTTTTTCGGGTCTTTCTTGATGATCTGTACCCGTTGGCCGGCCACTTCCAGGCGCCAGTCTTCGGCTTTCGCCTCCGGGTAGAAGCGGCGCAGGGAATCCAGGCGCTGCTCCATCGATTGCATCACTTCGCTGACCAGGTACTTGGTCAGGTCCATGTTGTTTTTCGCCACCGCCAGCATCGGTCCGATGTTGCCGGCGCGAACCGACAGCGGCAGGTCCATGAAGGAGCCGTGCTTGAGGAACTTGGTGGTGAAACCGGCGTATGGCCCGAACAGCAGGGATTTCTTGCCATCGACCACACGGGTGTCCAGGTGCGGCACCGACATCGGTGGCGAACCGACTGCCGCCTGGCTGTAAACCTTGGCCTGGTGGTGCTTGACCACTTCCGGGTTGTCGCAACGCAGCCACTGGCCGCTGATCGGGAAGCCGCCGAAGCCTTTGCTTTCTTCGATGCCCGAGGCCTGCAGCAATGGCAGAGCCGCGCCGCCAGCGCCGAGGAAGACAAACTTGGCGTCGACTTCACGGCTGGCGCCGCTGTTGACGTCTTTGATGCTGACGGTCCAGCCGGCGCCGTTACGCTTGAGGCCGGTGACGCGCTTGCAGTACTTAACCTGGGTGTCCGGTGCGCTGGTCAGGTGCTTGAGCAACTGATTGGTCAGGGCGCCGAAGTTGACGTCGGTGCCGTTCATCACGCGGGTCGCGGCCAAGACTTCGTCTGGCGAGCGGCCCGGCATCATCAGCGGCATCCACTCGGCCATCTTGGCCTTGTCTTCGGTGTATTCCATGTCGGCGAAGGCGTGGTGCTTGTGCAGCACGTTGAAGCGTTCCTTGAGGAACGACACGCCTTTGTCACCCTGCACGAAGCTCAGGTGCGGCACCGGGCTGATGAAGGATTTGCACGAGCCGAAGGTGCCTTTCTTGGTCAGGTACGACCAGAACTGCTTGGACACTTCGAACTGGGTGTTGATGTGCACGGCTTTCTTGATATCGACGCTGCCGTCGGCTGCCTGCGGCGTGTAGTTCAGCTCGCACAGGCCGGCGTGGCCGGTACCGGCGTTGTTCCACGGGTTGGAACTCTCCGCGGCACCGGAATCCATCAACTCGACGACTTCCAGCTTGATCGCCGGGTCGAGCTCTTTGAGCAGTACTGCCAGGGTGGCACTCATGATGCCGGCCCCAACCAGAACTACGTCGACTGCTTCGTTATGCGCCATTTAACGCGTCTCCAAAATCTGCAGCACCAAATTGTCGGCATGGCTGCCAGGGAGTGACGGGGCAGGTCAGTTGCGCCCCGGATACCCATGGTCAGGTTCGTCATGTCCGAATCTTCGCAATTTTTCGCAACTTCGACGGATGCATGCGGCCTGGCTTCAAGAGCTCCATGAACTCATTTCAGCACGCGGCTGGCAATTCGACTTATGGTCGAGACATCCGTTTTTGTGCAACCAAATCCGTAGCGGACAGGCTTCAGGCTCCGATGTTCGAGGTATACCCGGTCCTGTGTCGTTGGGCTGTTTCAGACGCTAATGGTGCATGTTCAGACGCAAAACTTTTCATTTGCTCGCCACACTCTTGTGAAGTTGTGAAAACCCGTTTTTTTCACGCTCTTTTGAAGACGTGAACCTCAAAAAAGGGCTGTCCAGGCCTGGCACCCTGCCCGCAAGGGCAAAACAACGCGGTGGCCGAGCGTCATGACAGCTCTGCAGATTCGCGAAAAGCGGGGTTTTTGCCGGAAGAACAGGCAAGCGCGCCAACTTCACTCGATCTGTGTGGGCGGCTCTCTGTGGGCGATTTGGTTGTCGATGCATGCGCATTGACGCTGTTGCGGGGCCCGATCAGGAGACGTCCTTATAATCGGGGGGAGATTGTATCGAAGAAATGCGGGCAGTTGCTCGTGTTTAATGACTTTTATTAGGCATCCGGTCAGATGCTTAACATCGCTTGCACCCGTGCACGGGGCTGCGACGGTATGACGCGGGCGCTGGCGGGCAGTGGCTGGTGCAACCAGTTGAGACGGATTTCTTCGATTTCCACCCAGCCATCGCCCATCGGTTGCAGGCTGCATTGCTTGAATGCCTGGCAATGACCGTTGCGGTCGAGCAGGGCAAAGCTGCGGTGCAGCGGGCGTGGAGCGAACAACGAGATCAGATAACGCATGGCCGAGTACCTTGTTGGGGACTGGTTTGAAGCGTGCCGGGCGGCCGTGACGCCAAGGTGTATGGGCGGTGAATAATCTGTGACAGGAACCGCGTTCCCCAGGGTTTGTCAGACATTTCAGTATTCACTGTCGAGTGCTGGTGACCCGCAGTGGCCCACCGCTATACTGCCGGCCTGTCTGTGCCTGATTCTGGAGAAAAGAGCATGTTGCAACGCCTGTTGTTCGGTTTGATCACTGTGACCAGTTTGACCCTGGTTGGCTGCGCCCACAGCCCGCAACAACTGAGCCCGGAACCGAAGCTGACCACCCAGCTGGCCCCGGTCGGCCATGGTCAGCAAGTGGTGGTGCGCGTGGTGGACGGTCGTCCGTCGCCAACCCTCGGCACCCGTGGCGGCCTGTACCCGGAAACCAGCGCGATCACCGTGCAGCGCGAGCAGATCCTGCCCAAGCTGCAGGCTCAGGCTGAAGCCGCCGTGCGTCTGCTCGGCTTCACCCCGACCAGCAACGGGATGAACGCACCGCAACTGACCGTGACCCTGACCGAGCTGAAGTACCAATCGCCGAAAGAAGGCATGTACGTGACCGAAGCCACCATCGGCGCGACCTTCCGCTCCGACGTGCAGAGCGGCAATCGTCGCTACAGCGGCCGCTACGGCGCTTCGCTGGATCAGCGTTTCGGCATGGCGCCGAACCAGGAAACCAACACCAAGCTGGTCAGCGACGTGTTGAGCGATGCCCTGACCCGTCTGTTCAAGGACCCGACCGTGGGTCAGATCCTCGCCGAATAAGCTTTGCGGCTGACGTGAAAAAGCCCGGTGCCAGTGATGGCCCGGGCTTTTTAATGTCCACTGATTCCCCGCTGACCCTGCGGCAGCTCCTACAGGGGGGCGGTGTTGTTCAGGCGGCTTGGGAGTAGAAGTCGAGCATGCTCACACCGGTCAGCAGATCTGTTTCCGGCAAATCCGCATGCTGATGCCCGCCGAGGGCGCAATACACCAGCCAGTGGCGATCCTGAACATTGAAGGCAAGGCTGCCGACGAGGCTTTGTTGTTCGTCGGTCGGGGTGATGAGGTACAGGCGATCCTGGTTTTCGGCGTGCAGCATGTCGCGTTCCATGTGTGTTTCGAGGCGCGCATGGTGGCCGATGTAAATGACGATGCCGTGACACAGGACAGCCATCGGTCGATTGTCAGGTTATTTGTCGTAAAGGGTAGGGGAGTGCAGGCGTGTTTCGGTAGAATCCGCGCCGCAGTCGTCGATCGGGCGTCTGCCACACCGATTCAGTTCCGAGGTCTGTGATGTCGCTGCACTTGATGACGCTGTTTACTGCCCATCCCGCCAAATTGATCAACCTGCTGGCGCTGGCCCTGGCCTTCCCGGGCAGTTGGCTGCTGCACGCGACCCGCCGTCGTGAGCAACGCGCCATGGCCAGCATCGCCGCTCAACGCCAGGCCCAGCCGAACGCCGAACCGATTCTGGATTGGGCGACGTTGCGCATGAACCGCTTTTTCTACCGCTTCGGTTTTGCCTGCCTCGGGCTGGCGCTGATCGTTTCCTGGATCAGTACGCGCTTCTGAAGCGAATGCAAAACCTTGTGGCGAGGGGATTTATCCCCGATGGCCTGCGCAGCAGGCCCATGATTATTCAGGCAGAATCCTGGGGCCGCTTCGCGACCCATCGGGGATAAATCCCCTCGCCACAGGGGCTCCGCTATGCCTGTTTACAACGGCAACCCGGCCTTTACGCGGTACTGATTACGCACCGGCGTCGCATATTGCAGCACCAGATACGGACGATGTTCCTGTGGGCAGGCATCCAGTCGGCGCTGCCATTCTTCCTGCGCCTTGGCCAGTTCATCGGCCGGGAACACCTCGGCGGCCTTCGGCACGTTCAATTGCGGATCGGCATCGGCCCACATCGCATACGCCAGGTAATGCACCGGGAACAGGCGATATCCGCCGAGAATCTGCTTGTCCATCTCGACCGCCAATTGCTTGGTGTCTTCGAACAGCTCGCTGATCGGTGCGGCGAAGTTCACGTGCACCCGACCCTTGTAGCCGGTGATGCCCTTGGCAATGCTCACGTCATCCTCGCCCGGCGCCTTGGCGTAGGTGCCGGTGGTGGCGCGGATGTACAGCTCGCGGGCCTTGGCCTGGTCGCACGGGTCGTATTCGTAACTGATCGACACCGGGGTCAGGTTCAGCGACTGAATCACTTCGCCGAACGGCTCGTCCTTGCGGCTCATGTGGAACATCTTGAGGATCGCCGACTCGGTACGGTCGTCGCCATCCTTCGCCCGGCCCTCGGCCTGGGCGATCCAGATCGAGGCGCAATCATTGCGGATCGAGTGGTTGATGTACGCCGACAGCAACTGATACGCCGCCATCTTCTCGCGACGCCCGGTGATCGAGCGGTGCACGATAAAGCTCTTGTTCAGGCGCATCAGATCGCTGACGAAGGGCTTTTGCAGCAGGTTGTCGCCGATCGCGATGCGCGGCGTCGGCAGGCCGGCGTGGTACACCGCGTAGTTGACGAAGGCCGGGTCCATCACGATGTCGCGGTGGTTGGCGATGAACAGGTAGGCGCTGCCGGACTTGAATTGCTCGACACCGGTGTAGGTCACGCCATCAGTGGCGCGCTCGATGGTGTGGTCGACGTAGAACTCGACTTTGTCCTGCAAAGTGGCCACGGAGGTCACGTCGGCAAACTCACGACGCAATCGATGGGCTATAAGTGGTTTGAGCATCCAGCCGAAGGCACCGGCAAAACGCGGGAAGCGGAAGTGGGTGAGGATATCTAGAAACGCCTTGTCGCCGAGCAGTCTTGCCAGTACCGCAGGTACTTCGCTGTCGTCGTAAGGTCGGATGGCATCGAATTCGCCCATCATGCTCTCTTGTTGGAAACGGCTAGGGTAAGTAAAGGTTTTGATCGAAAACCCGCGGGGCACGGTCTGAAAAAGTAGCCAGACAAAAATAGCCCTGCAAATAGACCGGCGATTATACGCACAAGTCACCTGGGAGACCGCGATGCTGGAAGCCGCTGAATACGAATGTCCTTATTGTGGGGAAACGGTCGAGACGACGGTAGACCTGTCTGGCGGCGATCAGACCTACATCGAGGACTGTCAGGTGTGTTGTCGACCGATCACGTTTGTCTTGCAGGTGCATGGCGAGGATTGGTTTCTGGAAGTCTTCAGCGAAAACGAGTGAGGGGCGCGCATGCAGCGAATCTACGAGCCGGAAAACCTGATGGAAGGCGAGATGCTCAAGGGCATGCTCGCCAGTGAAGGCATCGAGGCGCACCTGGTGGGCCGCGATCTGCTCGGCGGCACGGGCGAATTGCCGATTTTCGGCCTGCTCGGTCTGTCGGTCGAAAACGATCAGGCCGAGTACGCCCGCGAACTGATCACCGCGTACAATGCCGCGCTGCCGCTGCCCGGCGATGAACCGGAGAGCTTCCCCGGGACACTGGTCTGTTAGGCTGACGTTCGTTTTACTTTTGAGTCGTGTTGCCCCATGTGTGGACGTTATGCTCTGTTTCGCTGGAACCGCGATTTTGCGGCCCTGCCCGGGTTTCCCGCCGATCAGCAGGCGCAGTGGAACATTTCCCCCAATGATTCGGTGTTGATGCTGCGTGCCGAGGCTGACGGCCAACGCACGCTGGCCCGCGCCCGCTGGGGCCTGACGCCGCCGTGGCTGACCGATCTGTCGCGCACCCCGGCGCATGCCCGGGCGGAAACGGTGGCCGAACAGCCGATGTTTCGCGAGGCGCTGCGCCTGCGCCGCTGCCTGCTGCCGGCCAACGGTTTCTACGAATGGCGCGGCAACCTGCGCAAGCGTCCGTACTGGTTGACGCCGGGTGAGGGTTCGTCGCTGTTTTTTGCGGCGATCTGGGAGGCCTATCCGGTGCAGGAGCAAGTGTGGCTGAGCACCGCCGTCATCACGCAGCCGGCGGCCAGTCAGCGCCGACCGTTGATTCTCGATGAGGCAGGGCAGGCGGCCTGGCTCGATCCTGCGACGCCGTTGCATGTGCTGCAGGGCTTGCTCGCCAGTGAACCGGCCGCGTTGCGCGAGCGGGTGCTGGCGAATCTGGTGAATGATCCGAAGCTCAATGGGCCGGAGTGTCTGACCCCGGGTTGATGTGAAAAGCGAAAAGATCGCAGCCTGCGGCAGCTCCTACAGGGAAACGCATATCCCTGTGTAGGAGCTGCCGCAGGCTGCGATCTTTTGATCTTGCTCTCAAACCTTGAACTGATTGATCAACCGCCGCTGCTGCTCCGCCAGTTTGGTCAGACCCGCACTGGCCGAACTCGACTCGTCCGCACCACCCGCGACTTCATTCGCCACCTGACCGATATTGATCACGTTGCGGTTGATGTCATCCGCCACCGCGCTCTGCTCTTCCGCCGCACTGGCGATCTGCGTGTTCATGTCATTGATCACCGACACCGCCTGAGTAATCGTCTCCAGCGCCTCGGCGGCTTTCGCCGCATGCTGCACGCTTTCGTCGGTGCGGTTCTGGCTGTCTTCCATGACCCGCACCACATCGCGGGTGCCCTGTTGCAATTGCTGGATCATGCTCTGGATTTCTTCGGTGGCCTTCTGGGTTTTCTGCGCCAGATTGCGCACCTCGTCCGCCACCACGGCAAAGCCGCGCCCCTGCTCGCCGGCTCGCGCCGCTTCGATTGCCGCGTTCAATGCCAACAGGTTGGTCTGCTCGGCGATCCCGCGAATCGCGGTGAGGATCGCATTGATGTTTTCACTGTCCTTGGCCAGGGTCTGCACCACCTCCACGGCCTTGCCGATTTCCACCGCCAGCACACCAATCGAATTCGAGGTGTCACGGACAATCTGCATGCCCTGACCGGCAGCCTGATCCGCATGGCTGGCGGCTTGCGCAGCCTGAGTGGCATTGCGCGCCACGTCTTGCGCGGTGGCGGTCATTTCCTGCACCGCGGTGGCGACCTGATCGATCTCGGCCATTTGCTTCTGAATGCCGATGTTGGTGCGAATCGCAATGTCGGCGGTATGTTCGGAGGAATCGCTGACGCTCTGCACTGATGTCACCACCTGCGTGATCATCGCCTGCAATTTGGCGAGGAAGGTGTTGAAGCCTTTGGCAATCGAGCCCAGTTCATCGCTGCGATCACTGCTCAAGCGGCGGGTCAGATCGCCTTCACCTTTGGCAATGTCATCGAGCATGGCGACCATCTGCTTCAGCGGTCGGGCGATACCGTGGCCCACCAGCCAGATCACCAGCAGACCGATGGCGGCGATGATCAGGCCGACCATGGCCATGCCGAAAGTGTCGGATTTGCGCTGGGCATCGAGGTCGGCTTGCAGTTTCTGCAGATCCGCCATCACCGCGTTCAGCGGCAGTTGCAGCATCAGTGTCCAGCGCGCGTCTGTCTGGCCGATGCCGAACGGCAGGTACAGCTCGATGCGGCCCTTGTCCTTGTTGACGGAGTAGGTGACTTCGCCACGTTTGAGATTGGCCATGTTGGCAATCTGCTCGGCGTCGAGAATGTCGCTGACCTTTTCACCGAATTTACTCGGGTCCTGGGTGTAGGCAACGATCCGGCCGTTGCCACCGATCAGGGCCATCTGCCCGGCGCCGCCGTACAGCTTCTGGTTGGCGCCGAGGAGCATTTCCTGGATGAAGTTCACCGACAGGTCGGCGCCGACGATGCCCTGGAACGCGCCGTTGAGCATGATCGGTTCAATGAACGAAGCGAGCATCACGACCTTGTCGCCGACTTTGTACGGCGCCGGATCGATCACGCAGGATTTCTTGCTCTCTTTCGAGCACAGGTAGTACTCGCTGGCGCGCACGCCGGTGGACAGGACTTTCTGGTCGTCGACGTCCACCAGTTTGTCCAGGCCCAGGGTGCCGTCGTCATTGCGGAACCACCAGGGCAGAAAGCGCCCGTTGGCCGCGTCGATACCGACCACGCTGGTGCCGATGTAGGCGGCGTCATTGTGGTCCAGGGCGTTTTTTTCCCAGCCGATGTAGGTGCCGAGAATCTTCGGGTTCTTCTCGACGTTTTCCTTGATCAGGCTGATCAATTGCTCACGGCTGACGGTCAGTTTCGGCTGGCCGTCGGCGCCCGGTGTGCCGAGCAACGCGTTGACCCGCACCAGTCCGCCGGCAATCAGCAGTGGCGCTTCGAGTTCACGCTGGATCTGACTGACCTGCGTCTGTGCCAGCGAGGTCAGACGCTGTTCGATGACTTGCTCGAACTGCGCCTGGGTGCGCTGTTGCACCATGTCCTGGGTGCGGGCGCCGGAAAACAGCGCGTACAGCACCAGCGCGGCAACCACGCTGAGCACGATGGCGCCGGCCAGGGCGGCGACGGAAAACTGGATCGACTTGAACTTCATGGGAGCTCCGCACGCAAGAGGACGTCTGCGCTGTTGTATCGGCAGCAGGCATTGCGCCATGAGTAGCGAGTGGAACATTGGGTGGGTGATGTCGCAAATGGACCCGTGCGCGACGCTGTGGCAGCGCATCTGAACGGCGCTGTGAATTTTTTACGACAGCAGCGGTGGGAAATTTCCGAAAGACGCTGCAACACGTCTGTTGTATCTGGCGCCGATACAATTCACCCCCTAGGATACGCGGCAGGTTTTCAGGGAGCTTTTGAATGAACAAGACATTGGTTGTAAGTGCACTGAGCGCAGCGCTGTTGCTGGCCGGTTGTCAGTCGGTCAACACCACCAGCGGCGGAGCCGTCGGTGTGGAGCGCAAGCAGTACATGTTCAGCATGCTGTCCTCGCAAGAGGTCGACCAGATGTATGCCCAGTCCTATCAGAAGACCGTTGGCGAGGCGTCGAGCAAAGGCGTGCTGGACAAGACCAGCCCCGAAGCCAAGCGGGTTCAGGCGATTGCCAACCGGCTGATCGCCCAGGCACCGAACTTCCGTCCGGACGCCGCGCAGTGGCAATGGGAAGTCAATCTGATCAAGAGCGATGAGCTCAACGCCAACTGCGGCCCTGGCGGCAAGATCATTTTCTACACCGGGCTGATCGACAGCCTGAAACTGACCGACGATGAAATCGCTGCGGTCATGGGCCATGAAATCGCCCACGCCCTGCGCGAGCACGGTCGTGAAGCGATGTCCAAGGCTTATGGCATTGAAATGGCCAAGCAGGGTGCCGGTGCGTTGTTCGGTCTGGGACAGGACAGCCTGGCGCTGGCCGACACCGTGGCCAACTACGGCATGACCTTGCCCAACAGCCGCGCCAACGAAAACGAAGCCGACCTGATCGGTCTGGAACTGGCCGCGCGCGCCGGCTACAACCCGAATGCGGCGATCACCTTGTGGAACAAGATGAGCAAGGCTTCGGAAGGTGCACCGCCGGAGTTCATGAGCACTCACCCGGCCTCGGCCAGCCGGATCGCCTCGTTGCAGGCGGCGATTCCGAAAGTCATGCCGCTGTACGAGAAAGCCCCGAAATCCTGAGATAGACCGGGCCATTGTGGCGAGGGAGCTTGCTCCCGCTCGGCTGCGAAGCAGTCGTAAATGCAGCAAATGCGGTGAAACTGTTAAACCGCGATTGCAGAGGTTGGGCCGCTCCGCAGCCCAGCGGGAGCAAGCTCCCTCGCCACAGTTCAGTGTTACTTCAGGCTGGAATTAAACCCAGCCGCTGCTCTGCATCGCCTTGTACACCGCCACGATCGCCAGAATGAAGAACGCCGAAGCCGCCAGGCGACGGATCAAGGTCAGTGGCAATTTCTCCGCGGCAAAGTTACCCGCCAATACCACCGGCACGTTGGCAATTAGCATGCCCGCCGTGGTGCCGATAATCACCAGCCACAGCTCTGGGTATTGCGCCGCCAGCATTACCGTGGCGATCTGCGTCTTGTCACCGATTTCCGCCAGGAAGAACGCGATCAGCGTGGTCAGGAATGGCCCGAATTTGCGCGCGGTGCTGGCTTCATCGTCGTCCATCTTGTCCGGGACCAGTGTCCACAGCGCAGTGGCGGTGAAGCTCGCGGCGAGAATCCAGTGCAGAACAGAATCGGAGAAGAAGCTGCCGAACCAGGCGCCTACCGCACCGGCTGCCGCGTGGTTGGCCAGGGTCGCGGCGACGATACCGGCGATGATCGGCCAGGGTTTGCGAAAGCGAGCGGCGAGAATCAGCGCGAGCAGTTGCGTCTTGTCGCCGATTTCGGCCAAGGCAACGATTGCGGTGGGAACGAGTAACGAGTCCAGCATCAGGATTTTCCTAAGGGGCGGGTCGACACGGCTATGACACGTACAGCCTTCCCGCCCCGGGTAAGGTGTGCGTGTCATAGGTCTTGTCAAACCCTGCGATCCGTCTGGTGCGGACGCTTGGGTCGCATACGCCATGATCTGAGGATCAAGTATGTTGACGTATGCCGGACGAGCTTGGCGCTCGTGGGAGACTACTCCCCTAGGACGGAGCGGATTCTGCCTAGGCAGAACCCATTCGGCAAGTGCTAATTTTCAGCCGCGCTTGGCCCGGTAAATCCGGAAACCATTGCCTTCGGCCTTGATCGCACACACGCCCAGATGCTCCTCGATCAGCGGCTGATACTTCAGGAAACTGTTCGCAACCAGGCGCAGTTCGCCACCGTTTTTCAGATGTTTGGCCGCTTTTCGCAGCAAGTTCTCGGTGGCGAAATAATCGGTATGCACCCCGACATGGAACGGCGGATTGCTCAGAATCGCGTTCAACCCCATCGGCGCGGCGTCGATGCCGTCACCGGTCAGCACCTCGGCTTCCAGACCGTTGGCCGCCAACGTCAGGCGGCTGCTGGCGGCGGCAAACGCATCGACGTCGAGCAGGGTCACCTGATTGTGTGGATAGCGCCGTTTGACCGCCGCGCCCAAAACCCCGGCGCCACAGCCGAAGTCGAGCAGGTGGCCGCTCGGCAACTTGTCCAGATGCTCCAGCAGCAGGGCGCTGCCGCGATCCAGTCGACCATGGCTGAACACGCCCGGCAGACTGATGACTTTAAGCGGACCTTCGGCCAGCGGCAGCTCATAGGTCTGCGCCAGGCTTTCCAGTGATTTGGCTTCAGGTGCGTTGGCCACAGTCACTTGCCACAGTTGGCAGTGACGGGCGCTGTCGAGTTTGCGTGGTTTGCCGAACGGGTTGAGCTGCTTCGATGCACCCTCGATGCCGCTGCGCTTTTCCCCGACCAGAAACACCTCGCGCCCGGGCAGACGTGCGGCCACGGCGTTGAGGATGTAATCGGTCAGATCCTTGGACTTGGGCAAAAACACCACGGCGCTGTCGAACTCGCGCTCCGGCACGTTCACGCCGAAATGGCTGCGACCTTCGAAGCGCGCATCGAGGGCGGCCTGATCGCCGGCATGCCAGCACCAGCCGAATGCATTGGGCAGGCGCCCGAGCAGATCGTCGGCAGGCAAACCGGCCAACAGCAGCGAACCCTGAAATAATTCGGCCTGACGAAGCAGTACTTCACTGCGCGGATCCATAACTGCTCCCTGGAAAAAAAGTGCCGCAGTTTATCAACTGACGACCCGCAGCGCTTCACCGCTGAAGAACGCCTGTGCGTTTTCGGTCAATTGGCCGACGATACGCTGCCGTGCTTCACGGCTGCCCCAGGCATTGTGCGGGGTGACGATCAGTCGGGGAATATCGGCGACCAGCAACGGATTGCCGTTGACCGGCGGTTCAACGCTGAGCACATCGGTGGCCGCGCCGCCGAGGTGACCGTTGCGCAAGGCATCGGCCAGGGCCTGCTCGTCGATCAACCCGCCACGGGCGGTGTTGACCACGAAGGCGCCGGGTTTCATCGCCGCCAGTTCGCGGGCACCGATGAAGTGTCGGGTGTGTTCATTGAGCGGGCAGTGCAGGGTCAGGGCGTCGATCTGCGGCAGCAGTTCGTTTAGTGGCAGACGATCCGGGCGTGCCGGGCGGCCGGGAATCTGCCCGAGCAACACACGCATGCCAAACGCTTCGGCCAGCCGCGCGACCGCGCCGCCGAGCTCACCGTGACCGAGCAAACCGAGGGTTTTGCCTTCCAGCTCGACAATCGGGTAGTCCAACAGACAGAACTGTTGCGCCTGCTGCCAGCGACCTTCGCCGACGGCTTTCTGATAATCGGCCAGGCGCGTGGCGAGATTGAGCAGCAACATGATCGTGTGCTGCGCCACCGACGGCGTGCCGTAACCCTGACAGTTGCACACGGTGATGCCGTGGGCGCGAGCCGCGTCCAGATCGACGTTGTTGGTGCCGGTGGCGGTGATCAGGATCAGTTGCAGATCCGGGTTGGCGGCCATCGCGGCGGCATCGATGCGGATCTTGTTGGTGATCGCCACGCTGGCGCCGTGCAGGCGTTCGGCGACTTGTTCAGGGGCGGTCTGGGCGAACAGTTGCAGGTCGCCGAAGCAGGCGCGCAACGGGCTGAGGTCGAGATCGCCGAGATCCAGTGACGGGTGATCAAGGAATACGGCGCGGCGCGGGTTCGTCATCAACTGTACCTTTTGTGCTTGGAACGGAAGGCGTAATCTGCCGAGCCTACCAGATGAAACAATTGGTTACTCACAGCGCCCGCAATACCCTGTGGCGAGGGAGCTTGCTCCCGCTGGGCTGCGAAGCAGACCCAAACCCATTCACCGTACTGTGTCAGGCACACCGGTGTTTCAGGTTTTACGACTGCTGCGCAGCCGAGCGGGAGCAAGCTCCCTCGCCACAGGGTTTGAGCCAGTTGATGAATTGTTTTACTCATTAAAGAGGAGCCCCCATGTACTGGACCGAATTCTTGACCGTTGCCCTGATCCATCTGCTGGCCGTGGCCAGCCCCGGCCCGGACTTTGCCGTGGTGGTGCGCGAGAGCGTGACCCATGGCCGTCGCGCCGGCACCTGGACCGCACTGGGCGTGGGCACGGCGATTTTCCTGCATGTCGGTTATTCGTTGCTGGGCATCGGCCTGATCGTGTCGCAGTCGATCGTGCTGTTCAACGCCTTGAAATGGGCCGCCGCCGCTTACTTGCTGTACATCGGCTTCAAGGCGCTGCGCGCGCAACCGGCGAAAGTCGTGGCCGATGATCTGCACAAAGAGGCCGGCGTACGCACGGCGCGCGGCGCGTTCACCTCGGGCTTCGTGACCAATGGTCTGAATCCGAAAGCCACGCTGTTCTTCCTGTCGCTGTTTACCGTTGTGATCAACCCGCACACGCCACTGGCGGTGCAGGCGGGTTACGGGGTTTACCTGGCCGTTGCGACCGCGTTCTGGTTCTGTCTGGTGGCAATGCTGTTCAGTCAGCAACGTGTACGTGCCGGTTTTGCCCGCATGGGCCATTGGTTCGACCGCACCATGGGCGCGGTGCTGATCGCTCTCGGCGTGAAAATCGCGTTTACCGAGATGCATTGATCACACTCACTTGTAGGAGCTGCCGCAGGCTGCGATCTTTTGATCTTCTAAAAGCAGAGTCAAAAGATCGCAGCCTGCGGCAGCTCCTACCGGAGGACAATCCGCCTGATCCGCGCTGAATACCGGCAAATGCTGGCGCAAAGCTAGCATTTGTACGGCTGTGCAAATCATTCCTTCGGCTGATTTGACTGGGGTATAACGGCTCTAGAGTAACGCTCTCTACGCCAACACCGTGCAGCCAGAAAAGGGATTCATATGTTGCAGACTCGCGTCATTCCCCCGGCCGATGGGGCCTACCAGTATCCATTGCTGATCAAACGGCTGCTGATGTCCGGCGCCCGTTACGAGAAAACCCGCGAGATCATCTACCGAGACCAGTTGCGCTACAGCTATCCGACCCTGATCGAGCGGGTTGCGCGGCTGGCCAACGTGTTGACGGCGGCCGGGGTGAAGGCGGGTGACACCGTGGCGGTGATGGACTGGGACAGCCATCGCTACCTCGAATGCATGTTTGCCATTCCGATGATCGGCGCGGTGATCCACACCATCAACGTGCGTCTGTCGCCGGAGCAGATCCTCTACACCATGAACCACGCCGAGGACCGCTTCGTGCTGGTCAACAGCGAGTTCGTCGGGCTGTATCAGGCCATCGCGCCGCACCTGACCACGGTGGAGAAAACCCTGCTGCTCACCGATCTGCCGGAAAAGACCGCCGAGCTGCCGAACCTGGTCGGCGAGTACGAGCAACTGCTGGCCGCCGCGAGTCCGCACTACGACTTCCAGGATTTCGACGAAAACTCGGTCGCCACCACCTTCTACACCACGGGCACCACCGGCAACCCGAAAGGCGTGTACTTCACCCATCGGCAACTGGTGCTGCATACCATGGGCGTGTCGACGATCATGGGCGCGATCGACAGCGTACGGCTGCTCGGGACCAACGACGTGTACATGCCGATCACTCCGATGTTCCACGTGCATGCCTGGGGCTTGCCTTACGTGGCGACCATGCTTGGTCTCAAGCAGGTTTATCCGGGGCGTTACGACCCTGAATTCCTCGTCGAGCTGTGGCGCAAGGAGAAGGTCACGTTCTCCCACTGCGTGCCGACCATCCTGCAGATGCTGCTCAATGCCAAAGGCGCGCAAGGCACCGATTTCGGCGGCTGGAAGATCGTCATCGGTGGCAGCGCGCTCAACCGCACGCTGTATGAAACCGCCAAGGCCCGGGGCATTCAGCTGACGGCGGCGTACGGCATGTCGGAAACCGGGCCACTGGTTTCCTGCGCGCACCTCAACGACGAGTTGATGGCCGGCACCGAAGACGAACGCACCACTTACCGGATCAAGGCCGGTGTGCCGGGGCCGCTGGTGGAAGCGGCGATCGTCGATGGCGACGGCAACTTCCTGCCCGCCGATGGCGAAACCCAGGGCGAATTGGTGCTGCGTGCGCCATGGCTCACCGAGGGCTATTTCAACGAGCCGCAGAAGGGCGCCGAGCTCTGGGCCGGCGGCTGGCTGCACACCGGCGATGTGGCAACGCTCGACAGCATGGGCGTGATCGACATCCGCGACCGCATCAAGGACGTGATCAAGACCGGCGGTGAGTGGATCTCCTCGCTGGACCTGGAAGACCTGATCAGCCGCCACGCGGCGGTACGCGAAGTAGCAGTGGTGGGCATCGCCGATCCGCAGTGGGGCGAGCGGCCGTTTGCACTGCTGGTGATCCGCGAAGGGCACGCGATCGGCGCACGCGAACTCAAGGAACACCTCAAGCCGTTCGTGGAACTGGGGCACCTGAGCAAGTGGGCGATTCCAAGTCAGATCGCCCTTGTTACGGAAATTCCCAAGACCAGTGTCGGCAAACTCGACAAGAAGCGCATTCGCCTCGACATCACCGAATGGCAGGCCAACAACAGCACCTTCCTCTCGACGCTCTGAGCGTCTGCTGGCGCGCCGAAACCGGCGCGCCAGACCCACCAAGCAAGCGCTTGGCTTGTGAAATCGAAAAAATCAGCCATCCTTGCCGGGCCGACATCTGTCGGACTGGCGAAAGGACTGTTCCAGAGTGGCCGGCAGTTGCAAATCACACTTTAGAGGGATCAAGCAGTACCCCCTGCTGGCTATAGTCCGCTCAAGGATTTTTAAGAACGGGGCACACGCACGAACAGGGGCGATGCAACTTTGGAGTGACGTCGGGCGGCTATTGGCTCCCGGTCTTCCAGGCGTTTTTAAAAGTACTCACTGCCATAACAATAATGCACATGGAGTAGCGTCGATGACATCAGTAAACCAGTTCTGGCGCCGGGCTAAACTGCCTCTGGCCGTCAGTCTTGCCTCTACGCTCGCCGGGCCCGCATTCGGCGTCAGTTTCAACGTCGGTGAAATCGAAGGTCAGTTCGACTCCTCGCTCTCCCTGGGCATGAGTATCTCGACTCAGCAGCCGAACAAGGACCTTATTGGTGTCAACAACGGCGGAAAGGGCCTGTCCCAGACCTCCGATAACGGCCACCTGAACTTCAAGAGCGGGCAAGCCTTCTCGAAGATCTTCAAGGGCATCCATGATCTCGAATTGAAATACGGCGACACCGGGGTCTTCGTCCGGGGCAAATACTGGTACGACTTCGCGCTGCAGAATCAGGACCTGGAATACAAGGACGTCAGCAACCACAACCGCGACGTCGCGGCGCGCTCCTCCGGCGGGCAGATCCTCGACGCCTTCGTTTACCACAACTACTCGATCGCCGATGAGCCGGGTTCGGTGCGTCTGGGCAAGCAGGTGGTGAACTGGGGTGAAAGTACCTTCATCGGTGGCGGCATCAACTCGATCAACCCGATCGACGTGTCCGCGTTCCGCCGTCCGGGTGCCGAAATCAAGGAAGGCCTGATTCCGGTCAACATGTTCTACGTATCGCAGAGCATCACCGAAAACCTCTCGGCCGAAGGTTTCTACCAGATCGACTGGCAGAAGACCGTGACCGACAACTGCGGCACCTTCTTCTCGCAGCCGGACATCGTCACCACCGGTTGCGACGACAACCTGCGGGTCCTGAACAAGCGTTCGACCATTCCGGGCATTGCGCTCGGGCCGTTGGCCGCCGCCGGCGTGGATGTCAACGAAGAAGGCGTGCTGGTGCGCCGTTCGCCCAACCGCAACGCCCGCGACAGCGGCCAGTGGGGCGTTTCCGCCAAGTACATGTTCGACCCGCTGGCCACCGAGTTCGGCGCCTACTTCATGAACTACCACAGCCGTGCGCCGATCTTCAGCGCCACCGGCGCGCCACAACGTATCTATAACGGCGTGGCGGCATTGCCGGGGCCGTTCCAGGCGCTGGGGCCACTGGTCGTCGCAGGCAACTCGAACTACTTCATCGAATACCCTGAAGATATTCGCCTGTACGGTCTGAGCTTCTCCACCACCCTGCCTACCGGTACGGCGTGGAGCGGTGAGGTCAGCTACCGGCCGAATGCGCCGGTGCAGTTGAACTCCACCGACATTCTGTTCGCCGGCGTACGTCCGCTGGGTGGCGCGTTGACCAACGCGTCGATTCTCAACGGCGTGCCGGGTCAGGACCTGCACGGTTACAACCGCAAGGAAATTACCCAACTGCAAACCACCCTGACGCACTTCTTCGATCAGGTGATGGGCGCCAACCGTCTGACCCTGGTGGGTGAGGTCGGTGTGACCCACGTCGGTGGCCTGGAAAGCAAATCCGAAGCCCGTTACGGCCGCGACCCGGTGTTCGGCCCGGGTGAGCTGCCTGCCACGGGTGGTCTCAATACCTGCTCGCAGATCCTCAACAACTCCACGGTCAACGGTGCCGGTCCAGGGGCTTCGCGCGATAACGTTTCCAGCAACTGCAACAACGACGGTTTCACCACGGCCACCTCATGGGGCTATCGCGCTCGGGCCATCTGGGATTACAGCGACGTGTTCGCCGGTGTGAACCTCAAGCCGAACGTGGCCTGGTCGCATGACGTGAAAGGTTACTCGCCAGGTCCTGGCGGCAACTTCGAGGAAGGTCGCAAGGCCATCAGCCTCGGTCTCGATGCCGAATACCAGAACACCTACACCGCGAGCCTGGCCTACACCAACTTCTTTGGCGGCGACTACACGACCGTGGACGATCGTGACTTCGTGGCCTTGAGCGTCGGCGTGAACTTCTAAGCACAGTTTTTTCAGGACGAACACACATATGAAAATAACAAAGAGTCTGTTCCACGCGGGTGTTCTGGGCTTGTCGCTGCTGGCGACCAGCGTCATGGCGGCCGTTCCCGCCGCCGAAGCCGACAAGCTAGGCAAGAGCCTGACCCCGATGGGCGCCGAAATGGCCGGCAACGCCGACGGTTCGATCCCGGCCTGGAAACCGCTGCCGAAAAATGCCGGCACGGTCGACAGCAAGGGCTTCCTGTCCGATCCGTTCGGCAGTGAGAAGCCGCTGTTCACCATCACCGCGCAGAACGTCGAGCAGTACAAGGACAAGCTTGCACCGGGCCAGTACGCGATGTTCAAGCGCTACCCGGACACCTTCAAGATTCCGGTTTACCCGTCCCATCGCGGCTCGACCGTGCCGGATGACGTGTTCGCCGCGATCAAGAAAAACGCCACCACCACCAATCTGGTGGCTGGCGGCAACGGTCTGGAAAACTTCGATACCGCCGTGCCGTTCCCGATTCCGAAAAGCGGTCTGGAGGTGATCTGGAACCACATCACCCGCTATCGCGGTGGCAGCGTGACCCGTCTGGTGACCCAGGCGACGCCGCAAACCAACGGCTCGTTCAGCCTGGTGTATTTCCAGGACCAGTTCGTGTTTCGCGACAAGATGAAGGACTACGACCCGGCCAACCCGGGCAACATCCTGTTCTACTTCAAGCAGAAAGTGACTGCGCCGGCACGTCTGGCCGGTACCGTACTGCTGGTGCACGAAACCCTCGACCAGGTGAAGGAGCCGCGCAAGGCCTGGGTTTACGCCACTGGTCAGCGTCGTGTGCGTCAGGCACCGCAAGTATCGTATGACGGTCCGGGCACTGCGGCGGACGGTCTGCGTACCTCCGACAACCTCGACATGTACAACGGTGCGCCGGATCGCTACGACTGGAAGCTCGAAGGCAAGAAGGAGATGTACATTGCCTCCAACAGCTACAAGATCGACTCGCCGACCCTCAAGTACGCCGACATCATCAAGGCTGGCCACATCAATCAGGATCTGACCCGTTACGAGCTGCGTCGTGTCTGGCACGTGGTCGCCACCCTGAAACCGGGTCAGCGCCATATCTATGCCAAACGTGACTTCTACATCGACGAGGACACCTGGCAGGCAGCGGTCATCGACCACTACGACGGTCGCGGTCAGCTGTGGCGTGTGGCCGAGGCGCATGCCGAGGACTACTACGACAAGCAAGTGCCGTGGTATGCACTGGAAGCCCTGTACGACCTGCAATCGGGCCGCTACCTGGCGCTGGGCATGAAGAACGAAGAGAAGCAGGCGTATGACTTCGGTTTCTCTGCCACCAAGAGCGAATTCCAGCCGGGCAACCTGGGCCAGGACGGTATCCGCTAAGCTTTGACCCGAGGCCGCATCCTCGAAAAAACGCCCCGACTGGTTCGGGGCGTTTTTTTTGCTTTGATTTGCAGGAGCTGCCGGCTCGCTGACAGTCTTTTTGTAGCCATTTGTAGCAGCAACCTTCATAACCGCTACGTTTAAGGCTAGGCTGCGGACATCTGCTACGCCGCCAACAGCCATTCAAACAAGAGCCGGCCATGACTGATCTGTCCCCGCTTCCGGATCCTGCAAGCGCTGCCGTCGCGACACTGGACGGGCGTTTTTTTCGCCCGCCACTGCCCGACGGTTACGTTTTGCGACCGCGTCTGTGTGAACGCCTGAGTGCCGGGCTCGGTGGACGTCTGTTGCTGGTCTGCGCGCCTGCAGGGTTCGGCAAGAGTTCGCTCGCGGTGGAGTTCTGTCAGAGCCTGCCGGCGCACTGGCAAAGCCTGTGGCTGGGATTGAGTCCACGGGATAACGATCCGGGGCGCTTTCTCGAGCGGTTGCTGGAAGGGCTGCAGGATTACTTCCCGGATCTGGGCAGTCGCGCGCTTGGCCTGTTGAAAATGCGCCAGCGTCATCAGCCCTTTGCCTTCGAAGAATGGCTCGACGGCTTGCTCGATGAGTTGGCCCTGCAACTGCAACCGACGGCGCCGCTGTTGCTGGTGCTCGACGACTACCATCTCGCCCAAGGCCCGGTACTCGACCGTTGCCTGCAGTTTTTCCTCAATCATCTGCCCGATGGCTTGCTGGTCATGGTCACCAGTCGGCAGCGCCCGGACTGGCATCTGGCGCGGCTGCGCCTGTCGCGGCAACTGCTCGAACTGCATGAACAGGATCTGCGCCTGACCCATGACGAAGCCCTGACCCTGCTTGATCGGCATAGCACGTCGCTGCGTGGCGAAGCGCTGGAAAACCTGATTCAGCGCAGCGAAGGTTGGGTGGCCGGGCTGCGTTTCTGGTTGCTGGCGGCATCCGAAGCCGGCAACGAAACCGCATTGCCGCAAGCGCTGAACGGCGGGGAAGGGCTGATTCGCGACTACCTGCTCGAAGAAGTCATCGATTGCCTGCCCGTCGAGGTGCAGGCATTTCTCTACGACACCGCACCTCAGGAGCGCTTTTGCAGCGAGCTGTGCGACGCGGTACGTGAAGCCCACGACAGCGGCGAAATCCTGCGGTTTCTGTTGGCGCATCAAGTGTTTCTGGTGCCGCTGGACGAGCACGGGCACTGGTATCGCTATCACCATCTGTTTTCCGATCTGCTGCGCAGCCGGCCCATCGCTCGGGCGATAGTGCCCGCCGCCACACTGCACCTGCGTGCCTGCCGCTGGTTCAATGCGCAGGGCCTTCTCGATGAAGCGGTCGAGCAGGCGCTGCGTGCCGGCCATCTGGATGTGGCGGCGAATCTGGTGCAGAACCTGTCTGAGGAACAACTGCTCGCCGAGCAGAACGTCGGCATGTTGCTGCGTTGGAAGATGGACCTGCCCGACAGCCTGCTGATCAGTACGCCGCGCTTGATCGTGCTCTATAGCTGGGCGCTGGGGCTGGCCTGTCAGCTGGATGCCGCTGAGGAGTTGGCCAGTCATTTAAGTCGCTTTCTGCCGGCGCCTTCGGCCTCCGCACAGAAGTCGATGCTTGCACAGTGGCTGGCGCTCAGCGGGATCATCGCCCGTGGGCGTGGACATCGAGAACTGACCCAGCGCTATTGCAGCGAGGCGCTGGAAAGCCTGCCAGTCAAACGTTATGGGCAGCGGCTGATGTGCCTGTCCACGTTATCCAATCTGGCGATTGCCGATGGCGACCTGTGGCGCGCCCGGGGCTTGAACCGTGAGTCCCTCGAGCTGGCGCAGCGGGTTGGCAATCCGTTGTTCGAAGCCTTGGCGCATTACGACCGGGCGCGGGTGTTGCAGGCCCGTGGCGAGATTCTGCGGGCACTGGATGAGGTGCATCAGGGCCTTGATCGTCTGCGCGGGTTGTCGGCGCAACGTCTGTACGCGGTGCGTGCGCGACTGACGTTGTACGAAGGTTTTCTGTTGTCCATGCGTCTGCAGCCACAGCAGGCCCGGGCTCGATTGCTGAGCGGTCTGGCCGAAGCGCGGGCCTGCCGTGATATCAGTGTGTTGATCGGCCATTGCGTGATCGCTCGTCTGGACGGCAGCTCAGGCGAGTTTGCCAAGGCCTTTGCCGAACTCGCCGAAGCCGAGCGCCTGATGCATATCTGGGACGTACCGCCGATCTACTACCTGGCGATGATCACCCTGGTCAAATGCGAACTGTGGCTGATGCAGGGACGTACCGATTTGGCTGAAGCCTGGTTGGCACGACTGGGCCAGACCTACACCGGCGAGCGTGCAGCGGCGCCGCCGGAGTTTCATCCACAGTTGCCATTGCATGTCGAACTGCAGCAAGCGCTGCTCGATGTGATTCAGGGACAGCCGATGCTCGCCGAAGGGCGGTTGAATGTGCTGCTGGAAAACGGTCAGCAAACCGGTCGACAGTTGCTGTGTGTAATGGCGCTGGCGCAGAAGGTCGCCTTGTTGCTGGGCGCTGGCCGCGAACCGGAAGCGCGCAAGGCGTTGAGCCAGGCGCTGGAAGCGGCGGCTGGCGGTGTGATACAGCCGTTTGACGCACTGATCAGAGAATATCCGGACTGGTTGCGCAGCCAATTGCACGCCTCACCGGCGCTGGCAGGGCAGCAGTTGCTGGTGCATTTTCCGCTGGTGGCTACTCGTCCGGTGGTTGAGTCCACCGCAGCCGAACAACTCAGCAGCCGGGAGCTGGCGGTGCTGCGTTTGATTGCCCAGGGCTGTTCCAATCAGGAAATCAGCGAACAGCTGTTCATTTCACTGCACACCGTCAAAACTCACGCCAGTCATATCAACAGCAAGCTTGGGGTCGAGCGGCGCACACAGGCAGTGGCCAGGGCCAAGGAGCTGGGGTTGCTGGCTTAAGGAATAACTTGCGCGAATAAAAACACCCCGCCGAGGCGGGGTGTTTTTATTGATCGGTTTCGATTGCTCGAGCGTGCAGAGGTTAGACGATTACGTCGTTGGCATTGAGCGAGTTGACACCCACCATGTGCACTTCGAAGTAACCGCCTGCGTCGGCGCTCATGTTCCCCGACAAAACACTATCCACGAAACGCAGTTGCCCGAAGCCGGTGAATTCATTCGAGCCAATGAAGGTCATGTGCTGGATGCCGACGGTCGTCGGGTTGCCGTCAAAGGTGGAGAAGTCGATCTTGTCTCCTTCCAGGGCGTTGAAATCGGTAATGACGTTTTGAGGAGAGGGTCCGCCCATTGCGGCATTGATAAGGAACAGGTTGGTGAAGGCAAAGGTGTCGGCACCGGTGCCACCGTTCAGTGTGGTATTGCCGATTCCGGCGTATAGCGTGTCGTTACCTGCTCCACCGTACAGCTGGTCGATACCGTCAAAGCCCTGGAGTTCGTTATTGCCAGAGTTTCCGATCAGGATGTTATCGCGATTGTTGCCTCTCAGGTACACATCTGCATTGCCTGTTATCGTGCCGTCCTCGAGGTCATACGCAAGGGTGTAGTCGACCGAGGTCAGGACAAGGTCGTGACCTTTATCCGGGGCCTCCATCACGACGTCATTGACGTTATCCACGATATAGGTATCGTCGCCGCCCCCGCCAAACATTTGATCGGCACCAAGGCCGCCATCGAGAATGTTGTTGCCTTCGTTACCATTCAAGAAGTTATTCTGCGCACTACCCGTCAGATTCAGATTGGCGTTGCCAATCAAGGAACCGATTTCGACGTTGTCCGGGAGCGTGAAATCGACACTGGACCAAACGGTATCATTTCCTTCATTGGCAAGCTCAATGACAACGTCCTGAAGATTATCGACGAAGTAGACATCATTGCCGGCGCCACCAATCATGGTGTCCGCGCCAAGCCCGCCATCGATATAGTTGTGGCCCGCGTTACCGGTGATGACGTTGTCCAGCTCGTTGCCCTTCAGCGAGCCATCGAAATTGCCCGTCATCGTCAGGTCTTCGATGTTGGCGCCAAGGGTATAGCCAAAGCCGGTTCGGACCAGGTCGTGGCCTTCGCCAGCCTGTTCGATCACGACATCGTTGACGTTGTCTACGACATAGGTGTCATCGCCGGCGCCCCCGATCATGGTGTCGGCACCCATGCCGCCATCGAGGATGTTATTGCCGATGTTACCGGTGATGCGGTTGTTGACTGCGTTGCCCGTGCCGTTGAGGTTGGCACTGCCAATCAGGACCAGATTCTCGACGTTGGCGCCGAGGGTGTAGTCGATGGAGGAGAACACACGGTCGAGTGCCGTCAGCGAGGCGTCGGTCTCGATGACGACGTCATTGACGTTATCAACGTAGTAACTGTCGAAACCGTCGCCACCGATCATGGTGTCGGCACCAAGACCGCCATCGAGGGTGTCGTCACCGGCGCCGCCATTGAGCGTGTTGTTGGCGCTGTTACCCGTGAGCATGTTGTTCAGGTCGTTGCCGGTGCCATTGATGGCGCTGCCGGTCAGCACGAGATTTTCCAGATTGGCCCCCAGCGTCCAATCGACTGAAGACCGTACGGTATCGATTTCGGTTGTCAGGATACTGGTCTCGATAATGATATCGGCAGAGTTGTCGACGATATACGTGTCGTTGCCTGCGCCCCCTATCAACGTATCGATACCGGCGCCGCCGTCGAGCGTGTTGTTTGCGTCGTTACCGGTGATGCGGTTGTTGACCGAGTTGCCGGTGCCGTTGATGGAATCGTTGCCAATCAGAATCAGATTCTCGACGTTGGCACCGAGGGTGTAGCTGATGGAGGCGAACACACGGTCTAGTGCCGTCAGCGAGGCATCGGTCTCGATAACCACATCACCGACGTTATCGACATAGTAGGTGTCGAAGCCGTCGCCGCCGATCATGATGTCGGCGCCGAGGCCGCCGTCGAGGGTGTTGGCCTGGTCGTTGCCGGTCAGGGTGTTGTTGAGGTCGTTGCCGAAACCGTTGGTCACGGCGTTGCCGGTCAGGACGAGGTTCTCGACGTTGGCCCCCAGGGTGAAACTGACGGAACTGCGAACCGTGTCGATTTCG
>NZ_AKJP02000018.1:0-66116 GCF_000282275.2 Pseudomonas sp. GM30
ATCATCAACGGGCTCGACGTAAATGGCGGCGAACTCACTGTCTACGAGAAAAACCTCAGCGACGGCACCAGTCCCGATACTCCGGCGCTGACCCAGAGCGGTACCTTCACGGTAACGGCCCTCGACGGTTTGCAAACCCTGACCGTGGGCGGCATCAACGTCGTCACTGGTGGTGTGGCCGCAGGCTTCCCGCAATCAACCGTCACGCCGTTGGGCAGCACGCTGACCATCACCGGCTACAACGCGGCGACTGGCGTGGTCAGCTACAGCTACACCCTGGTCGATAACGAAACCCATCCCAACGGCAACGGCGCCAACAGCATCACCGAGAACTTCAACGTGGTGGCGACTGACACTGACGGCAGCACCGCCAGCGGCCAGATCAACGTCAACATCATCGATGACCTGCCGAGCGCGCACGCCGATGCCGCGTCAGTGGCGGAGGGCGGCACCGTCAGCGGCAACGTGCTCGACAATGACATCGGCGGCGCCGACGGCCCGGCCGTGACCGGCGCGGTGGTCGGTGTGCGCGCCGGCTCCGACACCTCGACCTCGGCCATTGGCGGCCTCAACAGCAACATCAATGGCACCTACGGTTACCTGACCCTCGATGCCAATGGCAACGCGGTCTATCACAGCAACCCCAATGCCGTGAATGGCCCCGGCGCGGTGGATGTGTTCACCTACACCGTGCGCGATTCCGATGGCGATGAAAGCACCACCACCATCACCATCGATGTCGCCAACAGCAAGCTGAATGCGACCAGCGATACCGACGTCACCGTCTACGAAAAAGCCCTGGACCTGACCAAGGACGGCGCCGATCTGGCCCCGGGTACGGTCACCGGCAGCGACCCGACCAATACGGGTGAAACCGCGTCCGGCACGCTGGTCGGTTCGGTCACCGGTGCGGTCGGCGCCATCAGCTATGCGCTGGTTGGCAGTGCCACCGGCAACTACGGGCAGATCGTGCTCAACCCCAACGGCACTTACACCTACACCCTGACCTCGCCCGCGACCACCACACCGCATGCCGACGACGGGGCCAATACCCTGACTGAAACCTTCACCTATCAGGCGACCGACTCGCTGGGCAATGTGGTCACCAGCACCATCGTCGTCAGCATCGTCGATGACGTGCCCAAGGCGATGAACGACAGTAACGCCACCAGCGCCTCGGAAACCCAGCTGACCCTGACCGGCAACGTGCTGACTAACGACGTGCAAGGCGCGGACGTGGTCGCCACCGGTCCGAATGCCGGGCCGATCACTGCCGGTACGTTCACCGGGACTTACGGCACGCTGGTGCTCAACGCCAATGGCACTTACACCTACACGCTCAACCCGGCTGACGCCGACTTCAAAGCGCTGCACGGCGGTGGAAACGGCACCGAGACATTCACCTACACGCTCACCGATGCCGACGGTGATACCAGCACCGCCAACCTGGTGCTGAACATCCACAACAACGACGATCCGGTGGTGCTCAACGGCCTCGACGTCAATGGCGGCGAACTCACCGTCTACGAGAAAAACCTCAGTGACGGCACCAGCCCGGACACCCCGGCGCTGACCCAGAGCGGTACCTTCACCGTCACAGCCCTTGATGGCCTGCAAACCCTCACCGTCGGTGGCATTGCCGTCGTGACCAACGGGGTCGCCGCAGGCTTCCCGCAATCGGTGGTGTCGCCGCTGGGCAGCACGTTCACCATCACCGGTTACAACCCGGCGACCGGCGTGGTCAGCTACAGCTACACCCTGGTGGACAACGAAAACCACCCGACCGGCAACGGCGCCAACAGCCTCACCGAAAATTTCAACGTGGTCGCGACGGACACCGATGGCAGTACTGCCAGCGGCCAGATCAACGTCAACATCATCGATGACCTGCCGACCGCCAAGGCCGACACCGGCTCGGTGGCGGAGGGCGGTACGGTCAACCTCAGCGTGCTCGGCAACGACGTCACCGGCGCCGATGGCGCAGCGGCAGGCGGAGCAGTGGTCGGCGTGCGCGCCGGCAGCAACACCGCGACCTCGGCGATCGGCGGCCTCAACAGCAACATCAATGGCACCTACGGTTACCTGACCCTCGACGCGGCAGGCAACGCCATCTACCACAGCAACCCGAACTCGGTGAGCCCGCCGGGCGCCACCGACACCTTCACCTACACCATCCGCGACGGTGATGGCGACGAAAGCACCACCACCATCACCATCAATGTCGCCGACAGCAAACTGGTGGCGTCGGTGGATCAGGACGTCACGGTCTACGAAAAAGCCCTCGACCTGACCAAGGACGGCCAGGACCTGGCCCCCGGCACCGTCACCGGCAGCGACCCGAGCAACACCGGCGAAACCGCCACCGGCACCCTGGTCGGCGCGGTTACCGGCGGCAGCGGGGCGCTCACCTACACCCTGGTCGGCAGCGCCACCGGCACTTACGGGCAGATCCAGCTCAACGCCGATGGCACTTACACCTACACCCTGACCTCGGCGCCGAAAACCACGCCGAACGCCAACGACGGCGCCAACACCCTGAGCGAAAGTTTCACCTACAAGGCCACCGATGCGCTGGGCAACAGCACCACCAGCACGATCGTGGTCAACATCGTCGACGACGTGCCGAAAGCCGTGGCGTCGGATCGCTCGGTGGCGGCGGTGGAGATCGATTCCAACCTGCTGATCGTCCTCGACATCTCCGGCAGTATGGCCGACGCCTCCGGTGTGCCGGGGCTGTCACGGCTGGCGCTGGCCAAGCAGGCCATCAGTGCCTTGCTCGACAAGTACGATGATCTCGGCGATGTGAAGGTACAACTCGTCACCTTCAGCAGTAATGCCACTGACCGGACTTCGGTGTGGGTCGATGTGGCGACGGCCAAGTCCATACTCGCCGGCCTCACCGCCGGTGGCGGTACCAACTACGACGCTGCCGTGGCGGTGATGCAGACCGCGTTCAACACCTCGGGCAAACTCACCGGGGCGCAGAACGTTGGCTACTTCTTCTCCGACGGCAAGCCCAACGAAGGCGACATCAACGCCGCTGATGAAGCCGCGCTGAAAAACTTCCTCGATGCCAACAACATCAAGAACTACGCCATCGGTCTGGGCAGCGGCGTGAGCAACGCCAACCTCGATCCGCTGGCCTATGACGGCATCAGCCACACCAACACCAACGCGGTGGTGGTCACCGACCTCAATCAGCTCAACTCGGTGCTGTCGGGCACCGTCGAAGGTGCGCCGGTCACCGGTTCGCTGCTGGGCGAGGGCGGTACGTTCGGCGCCGATGGCGGTTTCATCAAATCCATCGTGGTCGACGGCACCACCTACACCTATGACCCGCGCGCCAACAGCGGCCAGGGTTCGCTGACCGCCAGCGGCGGCACCAACCACGGTACGTTCAACACCGTGAACAACACGATCAGCATCGCCACCAACAACAGCGGCACGCTGGTGATCAACCTCGACACCGGTGACTACAGCTACACCTCGCAGAAAACCACGACCACGGTGATCACCGAGAACATCGGCTTCACCCTCAGCGACAACGACGGCGACCTCGCCAGCTCGACGCTGACGGTGAAAGTGATCCCCAACTCGCCACCGGTGGCGACGGACGACCACGTCATCACCAACGTGCTGTCGAGCAGTGTCACGGTGCCGGGCGAACTGTTGCTGGCCAACGACACCGATCCGGACGGCGACCCGCTCAACGCCTCGCCAACCACCTTCAACACTGGCTGGGCGGCCAAGGGTGCGGACTTCACCGGTACCGGCGCAATCAACTTCGCCGGCACCGGCAACACCGCCGCCAACCAGGCCTTGGCCGACGTGCGCAACGCGTTCGCCGCCAACACCGCCGCGATGACCGCAGTGCTGGTGGTCAGCGGTTACCTCGGTGCGGTGACCAGTGCCAATGCCAACGATGAAGACCTGATCACCGTCAAACTGAAACAGGGCGAGACGCTGAACCTGGACCACAATCTGGCGGCCGGTCACGTCACGATGGAATACTCGGTGAACGGCGGGGCGTTTGTCAGTATTGCCGATGGCGGCACCATCACCGCCGGCGCCGATGGCACCTACCAGATCCACGTGACCAACATCAGCAACACCAGCGGCAGCAATCCGACGGCCGCGGAAAACTACCAACTGACCATGACGGTCAACTACGCCGGCGCCCACGACGTGACGCCGGACTTCCACGGCACCTACACCGCCAATGACAACCATGGCGGCAGCGACACCGCCAACGTCAGCATCACCTATCAGGATGGCCACACCCTCACCGGCACGGCCGGGGATGACATTCTGGTGGCGGGCACCGGCAATAACATCCTCAATGGCGGCGACGGCAACGACGTACTCACCGCCGGTTCCGGCAACAACGAGATGCACGGCGGTGCGGGCAACGACTTGCTCTACAGCGGCCCGGGCAATGACATTCTCGACGGCGGCACCGGCATCGACACGGTCAGCTATGCGCATGCCACCGCCGGGGTCACGGTCAACCTCGGCCTGCTCGGTGCGCAAAACACCCTCGGCGCCGGCACCGACACGATCAGCAACATCGAGAACCTGGTCGGCTCGAACTTCAACGACACCCTGACCGGCGACAACAATAACAACGTGATCAACGGCGGCCTGGGCAACGACATCCTCAACGGTGGCGGCGGCGATGACCTGCTGATCGGCGGCATAGGCAACAACACCCTGACCGGCGGCCCGGGCGCGGACACCTTCCAGTACCTGAAGGGCAACAGCGGCCACGACACCATCACCGACTTCACCCCCGGCACCGACAAGCTCGACCTGTCGCAACTGCTGCAAGGTGAAAACGGCACCACGGCGTCGCTCGACGACTACCTGCACTTCACCGTCACCGGCAGCGGCGCCTCGGTGCTCACCAGCATCGACGTCAGCGCCCTGGCCGGCGCCACGCCGAACCAGACCATCGACCTGGCCGGCGTCAACCTCGCCAGCCACTACGGCGTGACGCCGGGGGCGGGTGGGGTGGTGGCCGGCGGGCACGACACGGCGACGATCATCAGCGGGATGCTCAATGATCATTCACTGAAGGTGGACACGGTGTGATCGAGGCCTGAAACGACAAAACCCGCCGCTCCGGTTGATCGGGGCGGCGGGTTTTTTCTGCCTGACGCAATGTGTTGCCGGCGAATCAGCCTTCGCGAGCAAGCCCGCTTCACATCTGAATGCACCCTATCCCCTGTAGGAGCTGCCGCAGGCTGCGATCTTTTGCCGTTGCTCTTCTCGTCATCAAACAAGATCAAAAGATCGCAGCCTCGTTGCACTCGACAGCTCCTACAGAGAGTGTGCCAGCCTGCGAGCCGACCAATACCCGACTGGATGCACCCATTCCAACTGTGGGAGCCAGCCTGCTGGCGATAGCGGCCTGGCAAACAACATCAACATCGCGGGTGAATTATTCGGCCACTTTCTGCACATAAACGTAACTAGCATGAGCACGTTTAAAATACACAAACCGTTACGCCATAACGGCTACAACGCCTTGCGCCGTTACCTACGCGTCCACCAGAATCCGCCGGCTTACACGGCTATGGGCCGGGCTATATCGTTTGCCTGTCACTGAAAATCAGTGATCGGGTTTGGTAGCCCGTCTTGAATTGTCGTTCTTGCGACACCTCCAAATGCTGCCTCTTATTGAGAACGGCTTTGTATGGTGGTCATGCGTGGGGCTCATTCGTGAGCGCCGGGTTTTGCCAATTCGACCGGTCTACCAACCCGCGCATGGCCGCCACCCATCGTTTGGTAGCGAGGGGTGATGGCTCCCATTTTTCAAATTGGAGCTTCATCTATGTTCAAAGCCACACCCAACCCCCCAAACACCTCGATCCCGTACGACCCAGCGCTCGACCCGCAGAAGATAAAAGCGGCAACCGACCGCGCCATCAACTTCTACCTCAACCCCGGCGCACTGAAGATTTCGATCCCTACAGCCTCGTCACGCCAGTCGAGCAGAATCTTCCTCATCGACCCCACCGTGGACGAAGAAACTTTGCTTGTCGAAGCCTGTGAATCGCTGGCCGCCGCCAGCGACATGGCCCGCGATATCGGCGACACCGTCGACCACTCACAGCGCCGGGCCATGCTGATGCTGCATCAGGTGATCATGCTCAGTGAACTGATGGTCAACCGGGTACTGGACGGCCGTCGCATCCCGAACTAATCACCGGTCCCCTGTAGGAGCTGCCGCAGGCTGCGATCTTTTGATCTTGTTTTTCAAGATCAAGATCAAGATCAAAAGATCGTCCGAACGCGGCCCGAGCCTGCGGCAGCTCCTACAGGTCGTAATCCTTTCAAAGTACCTTGATCGGAGTTCCAACTGATGCCCGAAACCCCAACCAATCCGCCGATCACAGAATCGGTATCACCCTACGAATCCCGCAACTCCAAAAAACTCCACGAAGCCGCCGAACGCGCCCTCGACCACTACCTCGCGCCCGCGCAAATCATGGCGACGCCCTACACCCCCAGCAGCATGTTCTTGGTCAACCCGCAAACCGACACCGAGTCCCTGCTGGCCAACGCCTGCGAATCCCTGGCTTCGGCCACGGTGATGCTCGGCGATTTCGCCGGGACGCTGGAGGGGCCGAGCCGCAATACCGCGTTGGGCATTGCGCAGGTGGTGATGCTCGGGGAGTTGGTAGTGAATCAAGCGCTGGATAGAGTCGTGCCAAAGGAATCGTGCCAGGGGACGGATTAAATGAATTCGTCCCCTGATCCCCTGTTGGAAAGGTCACGGGAACTGTTTAGCTTTTGAAGGTGACCCTCACAATGTCAATCCAATGAACACCCTCATTCCCAAAATACCCGGTTGTCACGAACTTGAGTGTATCGAACTCTTGGCCATTGTCCGGTGCGACGTCCCGTTCATCAGGTCCTTCAGGAGTTGTACCTTCGTAATACAACATTGTGGACACCACAACATTTTCCCGTAGGAACTCAAGTTGGATGCGGATAGGAACAACTACGGCAAAGAAGCCGTAGATTGTCGCGCTCTTGGTAAACCCTTCTTTCAGTGCCAAGGAGTACGCAAGTGTGAATGAGCCATTCCACTCATGTGCAACCCCCCGTAAATGCGAGCTCGACGAAGTCACCAAAACGCCTTGGTACGACCTTCCGATATTTGTATTTAATGTTACTTTGGTGTTTATCCCCTCTAAGGATTCCCCTGGGTTTTTGATATATCCTTCTTGTGGATATGACTTAAAGTCTTCAACGAGATCAACGAGAGCGGCCACAGTCAACGCCCACACTCCTGACTCCGTCCCGCTGCCATACAACGCCTTGGCCTTGTAATCATGTCGTGCGATCGACAGCCCCGTCAGCTCAACCGTCCATTCACCTTTGTCATTGGCCCTGACCTTTTGGCCAGTGGTGATGGCACCGTCGTAAATCTCCACCTCAAGAAACGTATTCGCCGTCCCCGTCAGATGAACAGTGCGGTCAGCAGTGTTGCCACCATTACTGATCGGCTGCCCGTTGGAATCATGCGCGGCGGTGATGGCCGGCGTCACGCCATTCAACACGGTCAAACGCCAGAGGTTAGACGTCGGGTTGTTCGGGTATTGGCCAACGGCCTTGAGTGTGTGCAGCACGTTGAGCGCTAATCCGCTTACGGTTCGTGTCCAGATCGTGTCGGGTCCAGCCTCCGCGAGGCCTTTGGAGATCGTACCGAGGAAAACTTCCACCTTCTGGCCGGCAGGCGCGAAGCCCTCAAGCGTGATACGGGTGTGCACGGTATAGCCGTTATCGGGGATGTCCCATTTGCTCTCGTCTTGAACCGAGGTGATCGTGGGTGCAGCAGCTGCCACCACGTTCACCCCCCACACTCCCGACTCCGTCCCGGTGCCATACAACGCCTTGGCCTTGTAATCATGGCGTGCGATCGACAGCCCCGTCAGCTCAACCGTCCATTCACCTTTGTCATTGGCCCTGACCTTTTTGCCAGTGGAGATGGCACCGTCGTAAATCTCCACCTCAAGAAACGTATTCGCCGTCCCCGTCAGATGAACAGTGCGGTCAACAGTGTTGCCACCATTAATGATCGGCTGCCCGTTGGAATCATGCGCGGCGGTGATGGTCGGCGCCACGCCGTTCAACACGGTCAAACGCCAGAGGTTCGACGTCGGATTATTCGCGTATTGGCCAACGGCCTTGAGGGTGTGCAGCACGTTGAGCGTTAACCCGCTGACGGTGTGGGTCCAGATCCTGTCGGAGCCAGCCTCCGCGATGCCTTTGGATATCGCACCGAGGAAAACTTCTACCTTCTGGCCGGCAGGGGCGGAGCCGGTGAGTGTGATAATGGTGTGCACGGTATAGCCATTATCGGGGATGTCCCAGTTGCTCTGGTCTTTCATTGATCTGATGGTCAGCGGGACGTTTTCGGTCACGACCACGACCCACGGATCCGATACCTGCTCATTTCCATACAGAGCGATGGCGGTGAAACGGTGGTCACCCAGGCTCAAGTCCGTCACCGCCAACTCCCAGTCACCACGCTGTGGATCGACGTCAGCCATACCTTTGACGGCGGCGCCATCCTTGATCTGGACTTTCTGACCTTTGGCCCCTTTACCTTTAAGCGTGACGGTGGTGTCAACGGTCGTACCGCCATCCGGGATTTCCACCTCGCCAGGTAAACCCTTCACCGAGTCAATAGTTGGTGGTACCAATTCCACCACTTCCCCGACGACAAAAACCAACGGATTCGAATAACTGATCTTGTCCGTTGCATCCCGAACGATGTGGTAGCGCACACTTAACTGTTCACCGCGGCGGGCTTCAAAGTACTGCTGCACAAACGCGGCGTTGAGCGGAAATTTCACCGGTTTGCCGGCGCTCAGGGCATTGAGTGTCTTGTCGTCTTCGAACAGCAACTTGTTCGACGCATCATGCAATTGCCAGTGCACCACATCCTTGGGCAGGGTCGGATTGTTCACCGGGTTGGGGCAGGTGACTTCGCTGATGCCGTTGGGCAGGTCCTTGGGTTCCAGCGCACCGTCCTGTTCACCGAGCAGGATGGGCGGAACCAGCTCAAGCCTGGGGTCGCCGATGTTCAGCGGCGCGGCGGGCAGGGAAGGCCGGCGAATGACCTCGTCGTTCTCGCCTTCGCTGAGCAGGTTATACGACACCTTCAGCGTGCCGCCTTCGCCGGGTTTCAGGTAGTCGGGGCCTGAAATGATGACGATGAAGCCGTCGGGGTCACTGGCCTCCTGCAGGGTCGGAAAGATCCAGTCCAGCTCGGGTTCGAAAACGGTGCCGTCCGCCAAGGTGATGCTCCAGAGCAGTTCGATGGCGTTGTCCGGGGTAATCAGCGGATCGAAGGGGAAGCGTACGATCACGTTCGCCAGGTCCGGATCCAGCGCACCGCTTACGGCGCTTTCGACGATGGGGGCTGCCAGACGTTTGGGTTCGCCCTTCATGTTGATGAAGCGGCCTCTGGAGCGTTGAATGATGCGGCCGTCACGTTCCAGATCGAAGAAAAACACCCCCTGGGTTTTTGCCAGTGCCCGGGCACCGTCGTTGTCCATCGGCACCTCGACCACAAGCGGTGGATTTTTGTCGACGCGCTGGCGAGCGTCGACCGCCACGGGGTCGCCGTCGAGGGTGGTGCCCTGCAAGTGCATGATGATGATGTCGCCGAGTTTGAAGTCGTCGGACGATGCAGCAAAGACCTGGAGCAGCAATTGTTCATTGCCTAACTGGTCGAGGTCGAGTTCGTTGCCGTCAGCCTGTTTGAGAATCGGCGCATCCAGCCGCGAGTTGCCGGTGTCGACGACAATGCGCGCTTCCTTGCACCAGTCCTCGGAGTCGTTGTCGACAAAGTCTCTGACCAGGAATGACACCGCCAGCCCTTCGTTCCCGGAATCACCCGCCGCCAGGATGATGTCTTTACTGATATGGATGACGATCGGGTTATTCAGCGGATCGTCGATCTGCGCTTGAGTGACCGGCGCCGACGCCACCAGCTTGCCACCCCAGCTCGCGATGATCACGTCGCCCACGGCGATCTCGGGATAAGGCAGGTTGGAGCCACTGCCGGGTACGGCATTCACCACAATGTCCACCCCCTTGTCGGCAGTGTCCTTGTCGACACCGTCCTGAACAATTTCCGATGGCCTGAAAGCCATGTGCAGGTTGGAATGACCCTGCTCTGGGTTGGTGTCCTGGCCGGCGGGGATTTCCAGTTTGACCGCGAGTTGGAGCGGCGGAGCAAAAGGCTCCGGCTGTTGAGCGACTCGTGTCACCCGATAGGCCAGCTCCCAGGCGCCGGTCTGAAAGCGGCCCGGTGCGACGAACAGGGTGGTGCGCTGGGTCTGCTCGGCCGGCTGGGTAACGGTTTGCTGGTCGACCGGAACGTTGTTGAGCAGCAGCTCGACCTTGTCGCCCAGATCTTTGTTCGACCAGACCGGGACCTGCACCTTCAGGCCCAGAGCCGGAAAATTGAGCAGTGCGGCGGCGCGGTTGATGGCCCACTTTCCGTCCGGAAGCAACTTGGCGCCGGGGATTTCGGGGTCGAGCAGGGCGCGTGTGCCGATGGCCTTTTTGGGTTGGACGAGCATGACGGGAACTCCTGCCGAACGGTGTGGGCGGTGGAGTGATTGAGCGATCAGACGGGGGATTTGGCTACTGTCAGATCTGACAGGTGAGTATCGATTTTCGACCAGCGGTCGTGCCCTTGGATTCGCTATACGGTGTTTCTCAGCCAAAAAGACAACGGCCAGCGAGGGCCGTTGTCCCCTTCATCAGCGAATGCCTACAACGTTAGAATAACCACCCCCTGTCTTGACGGATCCTTCACCTCCTGAAACCAGATACCTGGTTTTTTTTGCCGGAAATGGCCACCAGTAGTTACTGTCCTCGGTTGACCAGTAATGATGATTTCCCATGGGCCACCGACTTCCATAAGCCACATGTATTTCGTACAACTCCGCCATGCTGGGGATCCGAGCGTCTGCCGACGCGGCCGATGAGTTGGCCTGCACCCAGGTTGCATTCCCTAAGCCTATGCAGTGGATTACGTTCGTCACCGTCACGTTGTAGCTCTTGGACTGGTTGGCGCTGTCTCGGGCGGTGATGGTCGCTACCCCCCTGCCGCGCACGGTCACTAACCCGGTTCCATCGACTACCGCTACTCCCGTGTTGCTTGAGACATAGGTATAACCTGGCAGGCCACCGGAGGCCTGATGTCGCACCGAGTTACCAGAGTCGAAAGCAGGAAGAACTTCGGGGTTGCCCGGAATGATGTAAGTCTTGCCACCCAACGTGACCGGGCTGGTATTGAAGTTCAACGGTGCCAACGGATTTTCCCGAATAAAACTGCGCGACGCGGTCTGTTGATTGTTGGCTACCGACTTCGCGTACACCGTGTTCGAGCCCAGATGAATGCCGAGGCTGAGTGACCAGTCACCGCTGCCGTTGGCAGGCACGGTTTGCCCCGCCACGTTGTTGAGAAAAACCTGCACGCTGTACAGCGGCGTTGCTGCTCCGCTCACGACCACCGAGGTATCGGTGGTTGTCCCGCCCGGGCCCAGTTCGCCGCCTGAATGTCGGACCGAAGTCAGCGTAGTGGTGCGGTGGGCCCTGACGGTAAATGAGTGGAGGGGTGACTCAAGCTGACCTCCATAGAGTGCTTTGGCTTTGAGGGTGTAGGTGGTGTTCTGACTGAGGCTGGAAAGTCGAATGCTGCCGCTGCCATTGAGGCCCAGTGGTATCGGCGCACCAATGGGTGCTGCACCGTTGTATAGCTGGACACGCTGATTGCTGTTCGCACTGACGGTTACCGTGACCTCGCTTTCGTACGTCGTGCCATTGTGGCCAATGGAGCCTTTGACGTCGGTGACGGAAACGATACGAGGAGTCGTAGAAACTGCCACGGTAAAGGCACGAGTCGCAGATTCCGGTTGCGTACCGTACAAAGCCCTGGCCTTGATGGTATGGGTGATGGCGCTCAGACCGGTCAGTGTTTTGGTCCAATTGCCACTGGAATCTACAGGTGTGACGGGAGCGATAGCCGTGTTGTTATCGTAGATTTGCACGCTCTGGCCGTTACTCGCAGTGCCGGTAACCGTCACCGTGGCGTCGAACGTTGTGCCATTGGGAGGGATTTCTCCCTTTGAATCACTGATCAGGGAAATGATTGGAGCCAACGCTTCCAGCACAGTGAAAACTCTAACCGCAGATTCTGGCTGACTACCGTACAGTCCCTTTGCCGAGATTCGGTACACGGACGGAGTCAGGTTGGTCAGCGTCTTGGTCCAGTTCCGATTGTTATCGACGGGTGTGTCGGGTGCAATGGGCGTCGTGCCGTTGTAAATCTGGATACGCTGGTTGGCGACGGCAGTGCCAAAGATGTCCACGTCAGTTTCGAACGTCGTGCCATTGTTGCTGATATCACCTTTTGAGTCGCGCACCCCGGATATGGCTGGCGCCGTAGCTTGCGCCACTTTAAATGTCCGGACTGTCGACTCCAGTTGATCGCCATAGGTTGCCTTGGCTTTGATCGGGTAAGTCCTTGGCGTCAGATTCTGCAGCCGGGTGCTTCCTTCGCCATTGCCGCCAAGTGTTATCGGGTTTCCGATTGCCGTTGCCCCGTCGTAAAGCTGCACCACCTGATGACTGTCCGCGTGAACCGATACGGTGACCTCAGTGAAATAGGTCGTGTCGTTGTCATCAACGGGACCGTTGGCGTCCGTAACGGCAGTAATGCTTGGCTTCGTAGCGACGGCAATCGTGAAGGTTCGCGGCTCGCTGATTTTGTCATCGACGTCGTATAGGGCAATTGCCTCCACCCGTTGCAAACCCTCAATCAAATCCACCGTCAATGTCCATTTGCTGCTGGCATCCACGCTTGGCATGCCTTTGGATACGCCATTGATCTGGACATCGACTTCTTCGGCCCGCGTGGCTGTCCCTTCGATCGTCACACGCTTGTCATAGGTCTGGCCCGCTTCGGGAATGACCGTGCCTTGTGCCGTCTTCACGGTGGTGATGACGGGTGTGACGTACTCGTAGTGCTGGTGAATGATCAGCGGCAGTTTCGGGAAAGCGATCGCGGCATCTTCATCCGTGCCGTTATCGAAAATGACTTTGCAAACCACGATGGCGTTGGAGCCGTGAAGCAATTTCAGCAGTTCCGTTTTGAGCAGGATTTCATTCAGACCTTGAGTGAGTTGCGTTGAGTTCACTTCATGCGCGCTGAGCAGATCGATTCGATACGCACCCGTGCTGGTCAGGCCATCGATGTACAGCCAGACCCGTTGCTTCAAGGCAATAAACGGCCATGCCTTGACCAGAACGTTCGCGTTCCCGCTGAGCTCCATTACCAGCAATTCACCTGCGGTCGACTGTGGAACCTCGGGTCTTGGCAGCTCCGTTTCAGGGTCTTGAAAAGTGAGAACTTTCAGCGGGAGGGTTTCCGAAGCGGTCCACAAGCCATAGCGCTGGACGTCGTAATTGACCGCTACCTCGCGATTGATATTGGCGCCGACAAACGAAGGTGGCAGGTGGAACCTCACGGTGCCGGTGGCCTCGGCGGGTTTCTCCAGGTCTTCCGAGGTCCCGGCGCCTGGCGTGCCCCGCCATTTCAATCCGAGTGTGTCGAGCAAGGTGTCCATGGTCGCGTAGCTGCAATCGATGTCCACGCCATTACGTGCGTCCATTGGATTCAGCATGCCGCCGGGGGCCTGGACAACCGTAGGTGGCGGTAATTTGCCCAGAGGGATGCCGACCATCACCTCCAGAGGCGCGGAATAGCTGTATTCCCCGGAGGCAGCGTGCAGCAACGTGTAGATGACGGTCACGTAGTAGCCGATATTGGCCGAGACATAGCGTTTGTCCACGCGGAACCTTACGGGTTGGCCGACTGTTGCCAGGGTGATCGGCACGCTTGCGGTGGTGCTGCCGTAAAGGGTGACCCCGATCCAGTGGTAAGTCAGCGTATCGCCCTTGACCCAGTCCACCGGTCTGACCAGCACATGCACCAGTTTGTCTGTTTGAGACGGATCGAGAATGTCATCCGGTGCTTCTTCGACCTTGGGCGCTGGAAGCGTTGCTTGCCATGTGCCCACGCTGACCCGCAGAAACTCGGACTCACTGGTTCCATACTGGCCGGTAGCATCGTTGAATACCCGGTATTGCAGTTTGAGGCTGCCGTTGTCCAGCGCTAAAACGTGCTCGCTGCTGACGTAAATCGTCACCTCGCCGGCTTTCTGCTCTTCACCTGAGACGGTGTGCTCTTCTTCGTGCAGGTAGGCATCGTCGTTGGACTTTTTGCCCAGCCAGATCAACGTCAGGTGATCGCCATTGCGGATACCCGGGTACCTGACCACCACGGATGCCGCCATTACCGTGACAGGCAAAATGTTCCCGACCACCTCGTTGATGGTCGGAGCCGGCAGCAAAGACGGATTACCGATCACCGTAGCGAAGGTGCGCCTGGAATAAAGCGTCGGGCTGCCATCCTGCTTGCGCAATGCATAGGAGGCGTCGAGGGTGCCTTGGGCAAAGAGTTTCACGAACTCGTAGGCAACCGGGATTTCATGCAAATAGGGCGGGTTGCGGACGATGGCTTCAACGCTGAATGTCTGAGGTGGTCTGCCGGGAATCGGCGTGCCGACTACAGTGATCACGAGCGTGTCACCGGCAGTGAAGACGTCGTTGGGTTTGATCAGGATCTGCAGAGTGACAGGGTTGGCGTCCAGGTCCGCAAGAATGATTTTCCCGTCGTCCGCTTCCTTGATGATGAGCGCATCGAGGCGTGATACCCCGGCATCAACTTGCACGAAGGTAGCTTCTGACCACTTCACACTCCAGTTGTAAACCACATCGCAAACATCGTAGTGGATCTTCATTGCCGCACTGTCACCGGCCGTGAGGATATCTTCGGGCCGGGCCATGACGACAATGTCGACGGTGCCTTCCACTTCTGCCTCTGTCAGCACATGTGGCAGAAGAAAAACGCTACCCCACATTGCGAGAATGATGTCGCCCTCCGCGATATTCGGATAGCGCGTGATGGTCATTGGCACGCCCGTGTCGAGCCACGGCTTGGTCACACCGTTATCGATGACATCCTGCGGTAACCCGACCATCTTCAGCTCCGAATGCCAAGGCTCGAAGGGACGCGTGTCGTCACCGGCCGGGTCGTCGATTTCCAGCAACAGCGTCAATTTGGCCGATGGATCGTCGGGCACGGTTTCGCCGGCCCGGGTCAACAGGTAGTGGCAGGTGAATAATCCCGGTAGCAACCCGTCCTTGGGAGCGAAGAAGAACCATCGCTGATTGAGGTGTTCATCGCTGACCTTGAGTTCGGCGACCTTTTCGTCATTCAGGAAAACTTCCAGCAGATCATCGATCGCCATGCCTAGGTAGGGGTCGATAAGGGCAAACAGACCGTCAGGGAACGCCTCAAATGCTTTTTTGTTGATCCCTCCGTCAGCACCCGGCACCGGGATGACCATGTCGGCGAAGTAGGGTGGGTACAATCCTGACAACGGGGCGGGCAGTTCATTGCGACTGGGGAACAGGGACCGACGGAAAGTGAACATGATCAACTCCATCCAGATTGGTGCACCCGTGAACTCAAGGATTTCTGGCTCTGGAAGTTCGAGCTGTGGATCAGGGGCAGGAGTGATTTAAGGCTTGAAGGGGAGGGGCTGGCTACTGTCAGAAATAACAGGTGGGCGGGTATTTCCGATGAACGGTTGGTCGCTTTTACGAGAGTGAGAGCAGGGTGAAATCAGGGATTGCGCAAGGTTTTCTGTTTGAGGATATACACCGTCACCAATACCGCGCTGGTCAACATGAACCCCCGCGCCCACGGCAGTGGCACCAGGTAGCACGAGAACAGAATGCTCGCCCACATCAAGCCGATCGCGTAGACCTTGCCCTTGAGCGGTATGCCGTTGCCGTCGAGGTAGTCGCGGATCCATGGCCCGAGCTTCGGGTGCTCGATCAGCCATTGATAGAAACGCGGAGAGCTGCGCGCGAAACAGGCGGCCGCCAGCAAAAGGAAAGGGGTGGTGGGCAGCACGGGCAGGAAAATCCCGATCACCCCCAATGCTACGCTGAGCCAGCCGACGGCCAGCAAGAAGTAGCGCAACATCAGGGAGCGGTTGCCTATGGGGTTGTCCATAGGCCGGATCTTAGTGGTGACGTGGCTTGAGGATCGCCGGTTTTTCGTCTGGCGCCTGGCACAGCAGGTACAGCGCGGTCAGGGCTTCCGGGATCTGCACGATCATGTCGTCCATCAGGTTGGCGTCCTTGGCGATGTCTTCGAACTCTGGCTGCTCGTCGAACAAGCCCGAACCGACCATGATCGGCAGGAGCATTTCGCTGACTTCTTCTTCGGCGGTTTCGAACCAGGCCGCTTCACGCAGGAATACGCCTTCCATGAAGCCGATGCACCAGCCGCGCAGTTCGGAGTCGTCCGGCTCGTCACCCAGGTCCAGGTCGCACGGCAGTTCGAATTCTTCGTCGGACGCCAGTTGACGGGCGATGTGCGCCTTGAGGCCGATCAGCGTGGCTTCGATCTCTTCGCGCTGGGCCTCGCTGCTGTAATGCGGCTCTTCGGCGAACAGGGCGTCGATCCACTCACGCTCCGGTACATCTTCTGCACAGATCGACAGGGCGGTCAGGTAACCGTGGGCGGCCACGTAATCCAGCGCCTCTTCGTGCAGCTCGTCGGCGTCGAGAAAGACTTGCAGGCGGGTTAGTTGCTCAGCGAAGGACATTACGGGGCTACCTTGGGGGAATAAACAATGCGGGAATTCTAGGCCTTCTTGCGCGCTCAAGCCAGCCGCACGGCAGATTTGCCGCAATTGCCGGACTGCATACAAAGCTGTAGGAGCGAGCCTGCTCGCGAAAGCGGCCCATCAGGCACCTTTGCATCGACTGCTCCACCGATTCGCGAGCAGGCTCCCCACAGATGATTTATGTGTGGCAGGTTTATCGGTGTCTTCTCAGCGGCACCCCCTGCCGGGGAGGGCTCGGGTATACTGCCGCGTTTTGCGCTCCCTGCTCGTATTGCGGTGGTCTGGCAATGCGCTCTTACGTTTTGTTTAAGCAGCTGTGGCTGTCCTGAACCAGCCTGTGCAGGGATGTTTCGGTAGATTTTTGGAGTTTTTATGCTCGAACAGGCTCAACGCGTCCTCAAGGACATCTTCGGCTACGACAGTTTCCGTGGCCGTCAGGGTGCAATCATTGAGCGCGTGGCCAGCGGCGGTGATGCGCTGGTGCTGATGCCTACCGGTGGCGGCAAATCCTTGTGTTTCCAGGTGCCGGCGCTGCTGCGCGAAGGCCTGGCGGTGGTGGTGTCGCCGTTGATCGCCTTGATGGACGATCAGGTCGCCACCCTCGAAGAGCTGGGCGTGGCCGCCGCTGCACTGAACTCCACCCTGAGCGCCGAACAGCAGCGCGATCTGGCGGCGCGGATCAAGCGTGGCGAAGTGAAGATGCTCTATCTGGCGCCCGAGCGTCTGGTACAGCCGCGCATGCTGTCGTTCCTGCAGGGCTTGAACATTGCCTTGTTCGCTATCGACGAAGCGCACTGCGTGTCGCAATGGGGCCACGACTTCCGTCCGGAATACCTGCAATTGGGCCAGTTGGCGGAAATGTTCCCCGACGTGCCGCGCATCGCCCTGACCGCCACCGCCGACAAGCGTACCCGCGAAGAAATCGTCACCCGCTTGCACCTGCAGAACGCCGAGCGCTTTCTGTCGAGCTTCGACCGGCCGAACATCTTTTACCGCATCGTGCCCAAGGAGCAGCCGCGCAAGCAGTTGCTGGCGTTCCTCGCCGAGCGGCGCAGCGATGCCGGCATCGTCTATTGCCTGTCGCGCAAGAAGGTCGAGGAAGTTGCTGCGTTTCTCAGCGAGCAGGGCTTCCCGGCGCTGCCGTATCACGCCGGTTTGCCCAACGATTTGCGCGCCTATCACCAGAAGCGCTTCCTCAACGAGGAAGGCCTGATCATGGTCGCCACCGTGGCGTTCGGCATGGGCATCGACAAGCCCAACGTGCGTTTCGTCGCGCACCTCGACCTGCCGAAATCCCTTGAGGCCTATTACCAGGAAACCGGGCGCGGCGGCCGTGATGGCCTGCCGGCGGACGCGTGGATGGCCTACGGTCTGCAGGACGTGGTGATGCTCAAGCAGATGCTGCAGAACTCCGAAGGCGATGAGCGTCACAAGCGTCTGGAGCAGCACAAGCTCGACGCCATGCTCTCGCTCTGCGAAGAAACCCGCTGCCGCCGGCAGACCCTGCTGGCGTACTTCGACGAAGACATGCCCGAGCCGTGCGGCCACTGCGACAATTGCGTCGACGGTGTGCAGACCTGGGACGCCACCGAACCGGCGCGCCAGGCACTGTCGGCGATCTATCGCACCGGCCAGCGCTATGGCGTCGGCCACTTGGTGGACGTGTTGCTGGGCAAGGACAACGAGAAGGTGCGCAGCTTCGGCCATCAGCATCTGTCGGTGTACGGCGTCGGCAAGGCGCTGAGCGAGAGCGAATGGCGCTCGTTGTTCCGGCAACTGGTGGCGCGTGGTCTGGCCGATGTCGATCATGAGGGCTACGGAGGCCTGCGCCTGAGCGACACTTGCCGGCCATTGCTCAAGGGCGAAGTGACCCTGGAACTGCGCCGCGACCTCAAGCCGCAGGTCACCGCCAAGACCGCCAGCAAGAGTCCGGCCAGCCAACTGGTGCGTGGCGAAGAGCGGGAACAGTGGGAAGCCCTGCGTGCGCTGCGGCGCAAACTCGCCGAGGAGCATGGTGTGCCGCCGTACGTTATCTTCCCCGACTCGACCCTGCTGGAAATGCTGCGCAGCCAGCCGACCTCGCTGGCCGACATGGCCCGGGTCAGCGGCGTCGGTGCACGCAAGCTGGAGCGTTACGGTGAGGCTTTCCTCGAAGTACTTGGCGGCGAGGCCGAAGCGCCGAAAGCGGTGGCCGACGTGCGCCACGAACTGATCACCCTGGCCCGCGCCGGCATGACCCCGATGCAGATCGCCGGGCAACTGCAGTGCTCGGAAAAGAACGTCTACACCATGCTTGCCGAGGCCATTGGCAAACAGCAGTTGTCGCTGGAGCAGGCCTTGGACTTGCCGGAAGAACTGATGGGCGAAGTGCAGGACGCGTTCCTGGACGGCGAGGGCGAATTACCGTCGGTCGCCGAAGTGGCCGAACTGTTCGCCGGTCGGGTTCCGGAAGGCGTTCTTTACTGCGTAAGGGCTGCGTTGCAATCCGAGTTTGAAATGTAAGAGGGCGTTTGCGCCAACCGTCAGGCAGTTGTAACGATTCAGTAAAGGTCGGCTCTTGCCTATAGCCAAATGTCATGCTTAGCTGACTAATAATTAGTTTTTCTCTATTTGTCAGTCTACTCATGAGTGTTTTATGCCGTTAACCGATCAACACCGCTTTGGCATGCAACTGGCCCAGATGTCCCGAGGCTGGCGTGCCGAACTGGATCGCCGGCTGGCCGGTCTGGGTTTGTCCCAGGCACGCTGGCTGGTGCTGCTGCACCTGGCACGTTTCGAAGACGCGCCGACCCAACGCGAGCTGGCGCAAAGCGTCGGTGTCGAAGGGCCGACCCTCGCGCGTTTGCTCGACAGCCTGGAAAGCCAGGGCCTGGTGCAACGTCAGTCGGTGATGGAAGACCGCCGGGCGAAAAAAATCGTGCTTTGCGCCCCGGCACTGCCGCTGATCGAACAAATCGAAACCATCGCTACACAGTTGCGTCACGAATTGTTCGAAGGCGTCGACGAGGCCGATTTGAAGGTTTGCATGCGCGTTCACGGGCACATTCTGGCCAACCTGGAAAAATCTTGAGGCATAACCGCGCGCAGGTTTTTTGAGGGATCGCGCAGAGCAGACTATAAGAACTACTGGGCAATATCGTGTTCGTACCGGATGTGCGAACGCATAGAAACCGGTTTTGCTTATTTAAGGGATGCTCATGCTCGCAAGTCGGCACGTTGTACTGCGCGGTGGCGCCAGATGGCTGCTGGTCGCTGGTGTATTCAGCTATTCGACCTGGTCGATGGCACTGGGGCTGGGCGACATCACCGTCCACTCGGCCCTCAATCAGCCGCTCAAGGCCGACATCGCGCTGGTGGATGCCGCTGGCCTCAGTGCCGGCGACCTCTCGGCCAGCCTCGCCACGGCCGATGAATTCGCCCGGGCCGGGGTCGAGCGGGTGTTTTTCCTCAATGACCTCAAGTTCACCCCGATCCTGCATGGCAATCGCCAGATGATCCGGGTGACCTCGCGCAAACCGGTCAATGAACCCTTTCTGAATTTTCTGGTGCAGCTCAATCAGCCCAATGGCCGCCTGCTGCGCGAGTACACGCTGCTGATCGATCCGCCCGGATCACCGAGCATCGTGCCGGCCACCGACGAACCCGATCCACGTCCGCAATCCTCTGAATTCCCCACCGTCGAACCCGCCACGACGGCGCCACAGGCTGCCCAGGGCAAACGCGACGCCGCCCCTTCAGCGCCTGTCCCTCCGGCGGCTGCGCCAGCCAACGATGCCGTGGCCGAGCAATTGGCGGCCAGTGTGTTGCTCAATCAGCAACTGCAAAAGACCGTCGAGGAACTCAACGCCAGACTGCAGGCGCAGGATGTGCAGATTGTCGACGGCAAAAAGCAGATCAGTGATCTGCAAACGCGATTGAGCGAACTGCAACAGCCACCGGCGCCAGCCATCACGCCGCCAATACCCGCGCCAGTCACCACCGCGCCTGAAGCTGCCGACGATGGCCTCAACTGGCCGCTGCTCGGTGGCTTGCTGGTGCTGTTGGGATTGTTGGGTGCCGGGCTTTTCGTACGACGTCGCCGGCAACTGGCGGAAGTCACGGCGCCACTGGAAGTTCTGCCCGCCGCTCGACAAACAGATCCTGAAGAGCCGCCAACCACCCAATCGGCAAACATCCGCGCAGCCACCGAACACCGCGAAGAACCGGCGGCCGGCGATGTGCTGGAGGCGGTGGGGATTTATCTGGCCTATGGGCGTTTGGGTGAGGCGGTCGGGCTGTTGCGCAATGCCATGGACAAGGAGCCCGAGCGTACGGAGCTGGGTGTGCAATTGCTCGAAGTGTTGGGGCGGCAAGGGGACAGCGCAGCTTATGAACAACAGGAAAACCGCCTGCGTGATGCCGGGGTGGATCCGCAGCAACTGGCCGCGATCCGTGAGCGGCATCCAAAATTGACCGGCGCTGCGCCGATAACCCCGGCGGTGTCGATGGTCGCAGCCGCAGCGGTGGTGCCTGCGCCACCGGCGCCCGAGGATGATTTCGAATTGAATCTGGGTGAGCTGTCGATGGCGTCCAGTTGGGATCTTGAAGACAGTCGTTCGACACCTGAGCCGCCCGCAGAACGGACTGCATCGAACTCCGATCTCGAGATCCTCCCGCCGGACTTCGAGCTGCCCGAAACGGTGGCCAGCGAAGAGGCGGAGCTGGAGTGGATCCCCGAACCGGACGCGCAGCCGCTGGACGATGACTTTCTCAATGAGTTCGGTGATCCGGGCGAGTCGCTGGCGCTGGAACCGCTGGATCTTGCGGCCACTGAGCCGGAACACGGTTCTGAGAAGCTCGAACAGGCGCAGACCTGCATTGATGACGGGGATATCGACAGCGCGATTGCCTTGCTCAATGAGTTGCTCAAGGAGGGGGACGAGCCCCTCAAGCAAACGGCGCGGACGTTATTGGCAGGTATCCGCTGATCTGAGTGCCATTGGCTGATGCGGTGCCTGTACTGACGCCTTCGCGAGCAAGCTCGCTCCCACAGTTGGAATGCGTTCCATTGTGGGAGCGAGCTTGCTCGCGAAGGCGTCAGCGCCGACAACATCAATCCACCTGAGTATTCAGAACGTCTGCCCCAGATTCAAATAAACCGCCTGCTCATTCGCATCATTCAAGCCATAGGTGAAGTTCAGCGGCCCCAGCGGCGTATCGAAACCGATAAACACACTGGCGGCATTGATGTAGCCGCTGTCGAATTCATTGTCGTTGTTCCACGCCCGCCCACGTTCCAGCGAAGCCCCGGCATACAGCGGGAAGTCCAGCGGCAGATAGGAACGCGGCGTCAACCGGCGGTAGTACACCGCGCGCATCAGGCTGACGTTTTGCCCGGAAATCGAATCCTCGCGAAAGCCCGACAACTGTCGTGCACCGCCGAGCAGGAAGCTCGACGTCACCACGTTGGCATCGTCCAGCGTTCGGCCATAACGGCCGCCGAGAATCAGCGTATCCGGACCATGGCTCATGGCTTTATCGAGCTTGAATTCCCACTGTCGGTAGCGCGTGTCCGAGCCGAGGCCCGGTTCGAATTGCATCAGGGTCAGGCTGACGTCCTTGCCCTCGTGGGGGAAGTAGACATTGTCCAGCGAGTCGAACGAGTACTTCAGCGAGTAGAAACCTTCAGTGAAGTTTTCCCTCGGCAGATCCTGATCGCCGATGCGCACATCCGCTTTGCCCCAGGCCTCGCCGACGCCGAAACGGATTTCGCCGTTGTTGCCGATCTGCCGACCGAAATTGAGGCCGAAACCATAGCGCTCGACGCGGTATTGAGCGATCGGATCGTTGTCGAGTATTGAATCGACGTTCTGCGCTTCAAACGCAGCATACGGGGCGACGAAGTAACGCGAGCCGACGTCCAGTGGCTGATAGAACTCGGTATAGAGTTCCTGCTTGTCGCCGATCTGCGCCCGGGTCAGCCATTCCGCGCCGAGGCGGTTGATGCCGTTGATGCGGTAGCTGGCGCCGAGGTTGAAGGCGCTGTCACCGCGCATGTCGTCCGACAGACTCAGGCCGACCCGCAGGTAATCGGTGCCGCTGCGTTTGCCCCGGGCGCTGATCACCAAGGTGTGATCCTGGCCCTTGTGCACCACGCGGTATTGCACCTGTTCGAAGTAATCGAGGCCGTACAGCGTGCCCATGTCCGAGTGCAATCGACCGAGGTCCAGCGGCTCGCCGATCGGCTGACGGATGTAATAGCGGATCACTTCGTCGCCGACTTTCGAGTCGTTCTCGACCCTGATCGCGGTGATGATCGGCGTGCGCTGGCCCGGGGCACGGGCTGCGTTCAGTTCGGCGTCCTGAGATTCGTGAGGTTTGAGTTGAGCGAGGCGGGCGTCGAGAATCCGTGTGGCGCGGTAACCGGCGTCGATCATTTCCTGGGCCTTGCCGAAATCGGTCACGCCGAATGCCGCCAGCGCTGGCTGGATCAGCACGTCGCTGGGTTTGAGGGCGGCCAGTTGCTCTTCGGAGTTGCGCCGGGTCATCAGGGTGATCGACTGGTTCAGCACATCAACCACGGTCGTCAGTTGTTTGCGGTTGCGCAGCGGCGTACCGATGTCGACCACGATTGCCACGTCGACACCCATCTCCCGCGCGACGTCGAGCGGGATGTTGTCAGTCATGCCACCGTCCACCAGCAGCCGCCCGTCCAGTTCGACCGGGGCAAACACCGCCGGAATCGACATGCTGGCGCGGATCACCTGCGGCAAGTGACCTTTGCGGAACACCACTTTTTCGCCATTGGCGATGTCGGTGGCGACGGCGCGGAACGGGATCGGCAGTTTGTCGAAGTCGCGGGTGTCACTGGTGTGCGCCAGCAGGCTCTCCAGCATCAGCGCCAGGTTCTGGCCCTGAATCACCCCCAGCGGCAGGCCGAGGCTACCGTCATCGCGAAAACTCAGCTGCTGTTTCACCAGAAAGTCGCGGTCGTCCTGCTTGCGGCGAAACGGCACGTCTTCGCGTGGCGGCGCGTCGGACAGCGCCTGCTGCCAGTCGATGTTCAGCGCGAGTTTTTCCAGTTCATCGATCTTGTAGCCCGAGGCATACAGGCCACCGACCACTGCGCCCATGCTGGTGCCGGCAATCGCATCGATCTTGATGCCTTGCTCCTCAAGCGCCTTGAGCACGCCGATGTGCGCCAGGCCACGGGCGGCACCACCGGACAACACCAGGCCGACTTTGGGGCGGGGGGCTTCGGCGGCATGCACGGTGACATTAGCAAAGAGGGGCAGGAAGCCAAGCAGCAGGCAGAACAGCAAACGGCGCATGGTGAGTCTCGGGGCAAGCGATAAAGCCGGCTATTATAGCGGCGCCCTCTGTCTCAGGAGTTTCAGCGAACATGACCGTGAAAAAAGCGGAAGTCGTCATTACGTATTGCACCCAATGCCAGTGGCTGCTGCGCGCCGCGTGGCTGGCGCAGGAGCTGCTCAGCACCTTCGGCGACGACCTCGGCAAGGTCTCGCTGGTGCCGGGCACCGGCGGGGTATTCCACGTTACCTGCGACGATGTGCAGATCTGGGAGCGCAAGGCCGACGGCGGTTTTCCCGAGGCCAAGGTGCTCAAGCAGCGGGTGCGCGATCAGATCGATCCTGACCGCGACCTCGGTCACAACGACCGTACTCAGTGAGACGCGGCTTCGGCAGCCACGGTTTTCTTGTCGGCGCTGCCTGACATCCGCGCCGAGACCACGATGGCGATGATGATCAGCGCCCCCCCGATCAGCATGCGCACGGTGGGGGTTTCATCGAACAGCAGCCAGGCGATGGTGATGCCGTAAACCGGTTCCATGGCGAACACCACGGCGGCGGTGCGCGCCTTGATCACCGCGAGGCTGGCGACGAACAGGCTGTGGGCGACGCCGGTGCAGAACACCCCGAGCAGACCGATCCACAGCCAGTCCAGCGCGCGCACTTCGCTCAGTTGCGGCGCAGCCACCGGCAGCAGACACAGCGCCACCACCACGTTCTGGCACAGCGCGGCCTGCACCGCCGGGATGCGTCCGGAGCTGGCGCGGTTGGTCAGCGACAGCAGGGCGAACAGCAAGCCCGACAGCACCGCCCAGAGCAACCCGGTGGTGGCGCCGCTGGCCAGATCGAACGCCGGGGTCACCAGCACCAGACCGACGCTGACCAGCACTACCAACACGATTTCATTGGCGCGGATGCGTTCGCGGAAAATCAGCCCTTCGAGAATCACCGTGAACGCCGGGAAACTGGCAAAACCCAAGGTCGCGATGGCGACGCCAGCGACCTTCACCGCGATGAAAAAACTCACCCAGTGCCCGGCCAGCAACACGCCGCTGAGCGCCAGACGCCGCCAGTCGACCGCCTGCAGTTTCTGCCAGCCGTTCTGACTGGCGAAGCGGGCGAAAAAGGCCAGGGCGAGCACGGCAAACGCTGCACGTCCGAAGACGATCACCGCCGGCGAGGCGGCAGCGAGTTTGCCGAACACACCGGTCAGACCGAACATTAAAGCGCCGATATGCAGGGCGCCGAGGGCGGTACGCGGAGTCATTGCAATCCTTAATCCGAACACAGTCTCAATGTAGGAGCTGCCGCAGGCTGCGATCTTTTGCTCTTGAAAAGCCAAAGTCAAAAGATCGCAGCCTGCGGCAGCTCCTACACGTGAATGCACATTGAAACGTGTTGCGGCGCAGAAGTCTGTCGGCGAACTAGCGTTTTTTGTCGCAGGAGTCGCGGCGCAACTGCCCCGGTGACGCGCCGAACTCGCGCAGCACCGCCGCCGCGAACGCGCTCTGCGAGCTGTAACCGACCCGACTGGCGATTTCGCCGATCGGCAACGCGGTCTCGCGCAGCAAGCCTACTGCCTTGTGCAGGCGTCGGCTGCGAATGTAGTCCATCGGCGTTTGCCCGCATTCGGCCATGAACCGCGCGTGCAGCCGGGCGCTGGACAGCCCGGCGATCTGCGCCAGATCGGCCACTTGCAGCGGGTAGGCGGCGTGTTGCTCGATGTGCGCATCCAGCGCCGCATAGGGCAGGCGCCGCGCCGAATGTTCGGCAGGTCTGGCGTGATTCAGGCTGGCCAGCAGCAATACCGCGCCTTGTTGGGCGATCAGCGGATCAGTGACCGGGCTGTTCGCCAGCCAGTTGACCAATTGGCTTTGCCCGGCATCCAGCGACAACCGCGCAGGCTGGTCGAGCAAGCGCTGGCTGGCATCGGCATGCTCGCCCAGCGACTCGTTCAGCCATTGCCCGTCGGGCACGTCCAGCACCAGGCAACGACTGCCATCGGGGCTGCCGCAGGCGTGATGTGCGCCGCCGGGGACGACCACGAAACTCTGCTGACGCACCTGGCTGCCCTGACCCTCGACTTCGAAATCCAGCGCGCCGGACAGGCCGAACACCAGTTGCGCGTGGTCGTGGCTGTGGATGATCAGATCGTGGGTGTACTGGCGCAGTGTCAGGATCGGGCGCATGGCAGAAGTCTCCGAAGTGAGCGCCAGTCTACACCGGGGCAACGGGCTTGCGCGCTGTCACACGACTGACGCCTGCCTGTCATGGTCGATTCACCCGGCGCGTGCACAGTGGCGAAAACATCGCAGAGGGTTGCCCATGACCAGCGCCGAGCTCGCCAAACCCAGCCGCAAACAACGGGTGCGTACCTTGTGGATTTCCGACGTGCACCTGGGCACGCGGGATTGCCAGGCCGAGCACTTGTCGCAATTTCTCAAGGGCTACCACGCCGACAAGATCTATCTGGTCGGTGACATCATCGACGGCTGGAAGCTGCGCGGCGGCATGTACTGGCCGCAAGCCCACACCAACGTGATCCGTCGCCTGCTGACCATGAGCAAGCGCGGCACCGAGGTGATCTACGTCACCGGCAACCACGACGAATTCCTGCGCCGTTATTCGAAGCTGATCCTCGGCAATATCCAGTTGGTCGACGAGGCGGTACATGTCACGGCGGACGGCCGGCACCTGCTGGTGATTCACGGCGATCAGTTCGACGTGATCACCCGCTATCACCGCTGGCTGGCGTTTCTCGGCGACTCGGCCTACGAGTTCACCCTGACCCTCAACCGCTGGCTCAACCACTGGCGTGCGCGCTATGGCTACGGTTATTGGTCGTTGTCGGCGTACCTGAAGCACAAGGTGAAGACGGCGGTGAGCTTCATCAGCGACTTCGAAGAAGCCATCGCCCACGAATGCGTGAAGCGCGAGTTGCACGGCGTGGTCTGCGGGCACATTCACCATGCCGAGATTCGTAAAGTCGGCGAGGTGGACTACCTCAATTGCGGCGATTGGGTGGAGTCGTGCACGGCGCTGATCGAACACTGGGACGGCACGATCGAGCTGTATCGGCTGGCCGATGCGCAGGCGCGGGAGGCGCAGCTCAAGGCGGCCAAGGTCGCCGAGATCGCCTGATTTTTCAGGTGTACAAAAGGGCCTCATCGCTGGCAAGCCAGCTCCCACAGGTATTGTGAACACCACAGATCACTGTGGGAGCTGGCTTGCCAGCGATGAGGCCGGTGCAGACAACATCAGGCGGGGGCGTGTTCTTCCATCGCCGCCTTGTAGATCGAGTGCTTCGGCTGCGCAAACAGCCGCTCCAGCATCGGCTCAAAAAAACTCAACGGCAGGCTGTCATACGCCGGGTCGAACGCCGCCGCATCGTACCTGGCGCAGAATTCCACCGTCGCCTGATACTGCGGATGCGCGGCGAATTGCTCGCGCAGGTGCCGATCCATGCCCAGATGATGGAAGAAGTAGTAGCCCTGAAAGATCCCGTGCTTTTCGACCATCCACAGATTTTCGGCACTGACAAACGGCTTGAGAATCGCCGCCGCGATGTCCGGGTGGTTGTAGGAGCCGAGGGTGTCGCCAATGTCATGCAGCAGCGCGCAGACCACATATTCCTCGTCACGCCCGTCGCGATAGGCGCGGGTCGCGGTTTGCAGCGAATGGGTCAGGCGATCCACCGGAAAGCCGCCGAAATCACCTTCGAGCAACTTCAGGTGCGCGACGATCCGCGACGGCAATTGCCGGGCGTAGGCGCTGAAGTCGGCGGCGATGATCGCCCAGTCTTCTTCGGTGCCGTCCTGCATGTGGGTGAAGCGCGCATTGGCGTTCATCGGCAAGCCTCCAGGTGGGTCGGGTTTCAGAACGCCACGCGGCCGAGGATCATGTCGCGGTACATGACGAAATCGCCGAGCAGGCTGTACAGCGGATGCTGGAAAGTCGCCGGACGGTTCTTTTCAAAGAAGAAGTGGCCGACCCAGGCAAAGCTGTAACCGGCCAGCGGCAGGGCCAGCAACAGCAGCCATGCACCCTTGGCAATGGTCATGGCCAGAATGAATATCACCAGCGTGGTGCCGATGAAATGCAATCGGCGGCAGGTACTGTTGGCGTGTTCGCTGAGGTAATACGGGTAGAACTCAGCGAAGCTGTTGAATTGCTTGATGTTTTCCACGACTGCGATCTCTGTGGTTATTGTTCTGACGGCAAGTTGTTCGGCGGGTAGCTTATTTGAGTCTAGAGTGAACACTGGCATCAGCCAGTGACAATGGGCGCCACTTTAGTATCCTTCGCAAATCGGGTCGTCAGATGCGATCCATCATGTAAAAGAATAACGCCATGAGCGAACGAACGACTTCTGCAAGCTGGGCGATGGGGATTGTCAAAGCATTGGAGATGGACGGCCTGGATTGCCGGGTACTGTTCAAGCAACTGGGGCTCGATTACGCCGCCCTGAATGATCCGGATGCGCGCTTCCCGCAAGATTCCATGACCCGCCTCTGGCAGCGGGCGGTCGAGCTGTCCGGCAACCCGGCGATCGGCCTGAACATGGGCAAAGTAGTGCGTCCGGCCTCATTCCACGTTGCCGGCTACGCCTTGATGTCGAGCAACACCCTGGCCGAAGGCTTTCAACGGCTGGTGCGTTATCAGCGGATCATCGCCGAGAGCGCCGACCTGAGTTTTCGTCTGCTCGAAGAAGGCTACGCGCTGATTCTGACCGTGCATGGCGATCACCTGCCGCCAACCCGGCAGAGCGCCGAAGCCTCGCTGGCCTGCGCGCTGGGGCTGTGCGGCTGGTTGACCGGGCGCACCCTGCATCCGGTCAAAGTGCTGTTTCAGGGCGACGAACCCGCAGATCTGCAACCTTACCGGCAAGCCTTCCACGCGCCGCTGATGTTCAACGCGCCGTACGATGCGCTGATTTTCGAACGCGCCGACATGGAAGCACCGCTGCCCACCGCCAACGAAGCCATGGCGCTGCTGCACGACCGGTTTGCCGGGGAATACCTGGCGCGATTCTCTGAAAGTCGCGTGACCCACAAGGCGCGCCAGGTGTTGTGCCGTTTACTGCCGCAGGGCGAACCCAAGCGCGATACCGTGGCGCAGACTCTGCATCTGTCGCAGCGCACCTTGCAGCGCCGGTTGCAGGAGGAGGGCACCAGTTTTCAGCAGTTGCTCGACGACACTCGCCGCGAACTGGCCGAGCAGTACCTGGCGCAGCCGAGCATGACCTTGCTGGAGATTGCCTATCTGTTGGGGTTTGCTGATCCGAGCAACTTCTTCCGCGCGTTCCGTCGCTGGTTCGACACCACGCCCGGCGATTACCGGGCGCGCCTGTTGCAGGCGCCGATCAATGACGCCAAAAGGCCGGAATACACAGCACAAACACCGTAATGATCTCCAGTCGGCCAAGCAGCATGCCGAACGACAGGATCCACTTGGCCGCATCCGGCAGGGTGGCGAAGTTGCCTGCCGGGCCGATGGTTTCGCCCAGACCCGGGCCGACGCCGGACACGGTGCTGGCGGCGCCGGTCAGTGCGGTCATCCAGTCCACGCCGAGCAGCGACAGCAGCAGGGCGATCACGCAAATCGTGATGGCGAAGAAGAACGAAAAAGTCAGAATCGAACGCACGATCTCTTCGTCGAGTCGGTGACCGTTGTACTTCTGCTTGATCACCGCGCGCGGGTGAATCAGCTGGTTAAGGTTGGCCTTGAGCAGGATGTAGGCGACCTGGAAACGGAAGATCTTGATCCCGCCCGCCGTCGAGCCGGAGCAGCCGCCGACAAAGCCCAGATAGAAAAACAGCATCAGCGAGAAGTTGCCCCACAGGCTGTAGTCGCCGAGGGCAAAACCGGTGGTGGTGACTACCGAGGTCACGTTCAGCGCCACATGCCGCAGCGCATCCAGCCAGTGCAGATTGGTGGTCCACCAGTACCAGGTGCCGAGCACCAGCCAGGTCACCAGCAACATCCCGAGCAAACCCTGCACTTGCTGATCCTTGATCAGCGCCTTGCGATTGCCACGCATGGTCGCGACGTACAGGGTGAACGGCAGGCTGCCGAGGATCATGATCACCACCGCGACCCAGTGCACCGCCGGTTGGGTCCACTTCGCCAGCGACTGGTCGGAGGTCGAGAAACCGCCCGTGGAAATCGCCGACATCGCGTGGTTGATCGCATCGAACGGGCTCATCCCGGCCCACCAGAACGCCAGGCTGCCGAGGATGGTGATGCCGACGTAAGCCGCCACGATCAGACGCGCCACCATGTGCGAGCGCGGCATGACCTTTTCCGAGCGGTCGGACGATTCGGTCTGGAACAGGCGCATGCCACCGATGCGCAGCAACGGCAGGATCGCCACCGCCATGCCGATGAAGCCGATGCCGCCGAGCCAGTGCAGCAGCGAGCGCCACATCAGAATGCCGGGGGACATCGTGTCGAGTCCGCTGAGCACGGTCGAGCCGGTGGCGGTGATGCCGGACATGCTTTCGAAGAACGAATCGGTGTAGCTGATGTGCTGGGTCAGCAAAAACGGCAGCGCGGCGAAAATGCACACCACCAGCCAGCTGCTGACGGTCAGCAGATACATGTCGCGCGGGCGCAGGTGGATGTGTTCGGGGCGGCCGGGGATTACCAGTGCGAGGCCGGCGACGAAGGTGATCATGCTCGCCCAAAGGAACGACGGCAGATCGCCGGTGCGCTCGAAAATCACCAGGGTGGCCATGGGTACGACCATGGCGATGGCCAGGGTGATCAGGAAGATGCCGATGATGAAACCAATGATCCGTAAGGTCGGCAACGCCATGAAGTCCGCTCGGGCTGAAGGAGGAAGGGCGCCATTCTACCCGTGGGGCAGGGCATGTAAACCGGCACCCTGTTGCCGGATACCGCTAGAATAGCCGCACATTTTTCTCAGGAGGTGGCCGATGCAGGCTCTCGACGCTTTGCTCAACCGTGTTTCCGTTCCACGTCTGGTCGAACCGGCCCCTACTGCCGAGCAGCGCGAAGCGCTGTTTGGTGCAGCCCTGCGCGCCCCTGATCACGGCCACTTGCAGCCGTACCGTTTCCTCACCGTCGAAGGCGCGGCACGTGAGCAAATGGGCGAATTGCTGGCCGAAGCGGCGCAGATGCAGGAAGGCGAAGTCACTGAAGCGATGATCGACAAGGCGCGTAACGGCCCGCTGCGGGCGCCGCTGGTGATCGTGGTGATCGCAAAACTGCAGGACCACGTTAAGTATCCGAAGGCCGAGCAGTTGCTGGCGGCGGGGTGTGCGGCACACGGGATTCTGCTGGCGGCGTATGCGCAGGGGATTGGTGCGGTGTGGCGTACTGGTGAACTGGCGTATTCGAAACATGTGGCCCAAGGGTTGGGGCTGGCGGAAGGCGAAGAGGTGATCGCGTTCCTGTACCTCGGCACGCCACAGAAGGAGCCGCGTGTGGCGGAGAAGGTCGATCTGGCGGAGTTCGTCAGCGCCTGGCCCGGCAAGGCCTGACACCACCGATCAAATGTAGGAGTGAGCCTGCTCGCGATAGCGGTGTATCAGACGAAAATTCATTGACTGATCCACCGCTATCGCGAGCAGGCTCACTCCTACAGTTTTGATCAGGGTTGCACGACAGCGCCCGGTACCAACGGCAATTCCAGACTGGCGATAAACCCGCCATCAGGATGATTGGCCAACACCAGACTCCCGCCATGCCGCTCTGCCGCGCGCTTTGCAATCGCCAGGCCCAACCCATGTCCCGCCGCCGTCTGCCCCGGCGCCCGGTAGAACGGCTCGCCCAACTGGCTCAGATGCTCGGCCTGCACGCCCGGCCCGTGATCGCGCACACTCACCACAATCCGCTCGCCCTGACGCGCAGCCTGCATTTCAATCGCCTGCCCCTCGGGATTGAAGCGTTGAGCGTTGCGCAACAGGTTGTCGACGGCGCGCTCGATCATGGTCGGCCAGCCGGTCAGATTCAGCTGCGGCTCGGCATTCAGTTGCACGGTCTGCTCCGGTGAGCCGAGCTGGGCGTCCTTTTGCAAGGTGCCGAGCAGCGCATTCAGGTCTACTTCTTCCGCACTGGCATTGTCGGCATCGACCCGCGCCAGCACCAGAATCTCGCTGATCAGCGCTTCGAGACGGTCACATTCGCGGGTCAGGCGCGGCCAGAGTTTTTCGCGTTCCTGCGGGCTGGCGCGCTCGGCCAGTGCCAGAGCAATCCGCAGTCGCGCCAGCGGTGAGCGCAACTCGTGGGACACATCGCGCAGCAACTGACGCTGGCTGCCGATCAGGCTTTGCAGGCGCGCGCCCATGCGGTTGAAGTCGGTGGCGAGCACGCCGAATTCGTCGCGGCGGTTGGCGAGTTTAGCCAGGCTGTTCTGTTGATAGGTGGTCTGCCCCAGATCATGCACCGCGCCGCGCAAACGGCTGAGCGGGCGGGTGATGGAGAAGGTCACCAGCAGGCTGAACAGGGTCAGCACCACCAGCGCGATGCCCAGCGCACTCAGCGGCCAGAGCAGACTTTCACGGTGCCAGGCGTCGAGTTCCGGGTGCGGGATGCGGAAGATGAACAGGTAGGTGTCGCCGGTTTTTTCGCTGGTGAACTCGTCGGTCAGGCGCCGCCAGGGCAGGCGCCGGTCATCGTTGTTCTGCCGGGCTTCAAACGCTGCGGCGCGGCGCGGGAAGGTGCCGCGCACCACGGGGTCGCCGCTCTCGTTCAGCACCTGGACGTCGATGTGATATTGGCGCTTGCGCTGTTCGAGGATGTCCTGCGCGGCGTCTTCGCCCTGGGCTTCGTAGGTTTGCGTCCATTCGGCGGCCAGGGTGTTGAGGCCCGGGTGGCGGCTGAGAATCCACGCGTCCTGGTTGAGCATGTGCCCGAGCAGGATCGACAGCCCGGCCACCAGAGCGATGGCCAGCCAGAAGCTCGCGAGAATACGCCAGAACAATGAACGCACAGAAAATCCTCAATCAAACGCGTAACCCCTGTAGGAGCTGCGGCACGCTGCGATCTTTTGATCTTATTTTTCAGAAGCAAAATCAAAAGATCGCAGCGTGCCGCAGCTCCTACAGAGGGCGGATGTGAACAGGCCCGACGGGGTTAGCCGTCGGGCCCGGGTCAGAACATTATTGCGCTTTTTGCGGTTGCTGCGCTTTCCACGCCTTGAACTCGGCCCATTCGGCGCGGCGTTCAGCCTGTTTCTTCTGGATCTCGTCGAATTTCTTCTGTTGATCCGGTTTCAGCAGGTTGCGTACGTCAGCTTCGGCTTTCTTGTGGTTGGCGGCCATCTCGTCTTTCATGGCTTTCTGGTCAGCCGGCGAGAGTTTTTCCAGGTACTTCTCGACTACCTGGCGACGCTCGTGCATCTGCTCGCCCATGATCTTGCGGATCTGATCGCGCTGTTCGCGGGACAGGTCGAGTTGGCTGTACGGGCCTTTGCCGTGCATACCGTGCATCTGACCGCCGTGGCGTGCACCGTCCATCGGGCCACCCATCGGGCCGCCATCCTGTGGCACAGCCATGGCGACGGTTGGCAGAGCGGCAGCGAACATCAGAGCGATAAGAGTCTTGCGCATGGTGTATCTCCTTGTCTCGTTCCCGGTACGTTCCGGATGAGTTCAGATTACGGAGATCAAGGTCAGCGGCGGTCAGCCCAAAGTAAAGCTTGGGTAAAGACGCTTCGGTCCTGACCTGACAAATATCACTGGCAATCCACCTGTGGCGAGGGAGCTTGCTCCCGCTGGACTGCGCAGCAGTCCCTCTTTTTTGATTTGAAAAACGAGGGCCGCTTCGCTGCCCAGCGGGAGCAAGCTCCCTCGCCACATATAGCATTCAGGCAGGTCTTTCCCGATTTACAGGCTGTAGTAGTAACCACGGCTGCGCAGGGCGACGATCCGCGGGCGGCCGTCGGGGTGGGGGCCGATCTTCTTGCGCAGGTTGCTGACGTGCATGTCGAGGCTGCGGTCGTACAGGGTCAGCTTGCGGCCGAGGGCCAGTTGCGCCAGTTCCTGTTTATCCAGCGGCTCGCCGGGCTGCTTGAGCAGGGCTTCGAGCAAACGGCTTTCGGAAACGGTGAGGGTCAGTTCTTTCTCGTCGATGCTGACCACGCCGCGTACCGGGCTGAAGCTCAGATCGCCCAGTTCGAGCTGGGTCGACACGGCGGCCGGGTGACTGCGGCGCAGCACGGCGCGCAGACGCGCGGTGAGTTCACGCGGATCGCAGGGTTTGGCCAGATAATCGTCGGCGCCCAGCTCCAGACCGAGGATGCGGTCCAGCGGTTCGCCCCGGGCCGAGAGCATCAGCACCGGCAGATCGGCGTGTTCGCTGCGCAACTGCTTGAGCAGTTCCAGACCGCTGCCGTCGGGCAGCATCACGTCCAGCACCACCGCCGCCGGGGCGGATTCGGCCAACGCCTTGCGCGCGCTCTGGCCATCATGGCAGGCGCGTACCTGGAAGCCTTCCTGGCTCAACCAGCTACTCAGGAGTTCGCACAACTCCTGGTCATCATCAATCAGTAACAGCTCGCTCATGACTCACTCAATTTAGCCATTGCCGACGTTTTCGGCTTGCTCCACTGGCAAAGATACCGCACAGCAGCGCCAATAGCGCTACCCCGGCGCCGGTGACGAACCATTGCTGCTGTTCGGTCAACAGTCGTGGCAAGGGACTGGCCTGGACTTCCTTGAGTTGCAGCTTCAGGCGCTGGTTCTCCTGGCGCAACCGGGCGAGCTGGGCGCTTTCGCGGGTGTTGTCGGCATTTTGCAGTTGTTTGCTCAGTTCTTCCCGCTGCTGCTCACTGGCCTTGAGGCGCTGCTGCAGCTCGGTAATCTGGCTGCCGGCACTTAACGACAATGGCGTGGAGCTGCCGCTTTCGGTGGTTTCCTCACCATGGGCGGGCGCCATGATCGTCAACGTGAACCACATCAGACACAACGGACCTTTGCGCATTGCGATTCCTGCTTAAATGGATATTGGGCAGGTTGTCGGCAGGCAAACGAGAATAATGAGCGATTGAGAGCGGTTAGAACCGGGAAGGTTCAGTGCCAGAGGCAATGTCGAGCGTGGAGAGTTGAACAATTTGAGCTTGGGGAATCATTGTGGCGAGGGAGCTTGCTCCCGCTGGGACGCAAAGCGCCCCCCGCTTTTCAACTCATAGGCAATGGGACTGCTACGCAGTCCAGCGGGAGCAAGCTCCCTCGCCACAGAGTCCCTCGATATCTTTTGAAGCTGGTTACGGCAAAACTTGCTTGAACGGCTTGACGATCACGTTGGCGTACACGCCGGCGGCAATGTACGGATCGGCGTCGGCCCAGGCCTGGGCGGCGCTCAGGGAGTCGAATTCGGCGACGATCAGGCTGCCGGTGAAACCCGCAGCGCCCGGATCATTGCTGTCGACCGCCGGGTGCGGGCCGGCCAGTACGATGCGGCCTTCGCCCTTGAGCACTTGCAGGCGTTCAAGGTGGGCCGGGCGCGCGGCGAGGCGGGCTTCGAGCGAGTTGGCGACGTCGGTGGCAATGATTGCGTAGAGCATGTCAGTCCTCGGTTTTTGGCGTTGTGGTATCGGCGTCATGCAGATGGCGAGACAGGTAGATGCCCTGACCGACCAGGAACAGCACGGTCATGCCCAGGCTGCCGAACACCTTGAAGTCGACCCAGATGCTCTGGAAGGTGAAGGCCACGAACAGGTTGGCGGCGCCGCAGAACAGGAAGAAGGCGATCCACGCGATGTTCAGGCGGGTCCAGACCGGATCCGGCAGGGTCAGTGCGTGGCCCATGATGCGTTTGATCAGCAGGCGGTCACCGATGAAGTGACTGCCGATGAAGGCCAGGGCGAACAGCCAGTTGACCACCGGGGCCTTCCATTTGAGGAAGGTCTCGCTGTGGAAGGCCAGGGTCAGGCTGCCGAACACCAGGCAGGCGATCAGGGTCAGCCATTGGCTCTTTTCCAGCTTGCGCTGTTTGATGAACAACGCGCCGTAGACCACCAGGGAGCTGATGATCAGCATCGCCGTGGCGCTGTAGATACCGCCTACAGTCACTTGATGGCCAGCGATGTCGACGACCCGTGGATCCAGTTTGTAAACGATGAAAAACAGCAGAAGCGGGATGAAATCGATGAATTGTTTCACAGTGAGAGCCAGAAGCTGGATGTGGCGGCATAATAACAAACATATGGGCACGCGATAGCGCCAGCTGATTTGAGGTTACAACTCCCCGTGAATGTTGATTTGCACTGCCACAGCACGGCCTCCGACGGCGCCCTGGCGCCAGCGGTTCTGGTCGCGCGTGCGTTCGAAAACGGCGTGCGAGTCCTGGCGTTGACCGACCACGACACCCTCGAAGGTCTCGCCGAAGCGCGCACGGCTGCCGAGGCGCTGGGCATGCAACTGGTCAATGGCGTCGAGCTGTCCTGCACCTGGGGCGGCGCGACCATTCATGTGCTGGGCTATGGTTTCGACGTCAATGCCGCGCCACTGGTCGAAGCCATCGCCAAATTGCACGATGGCCGCTGGCTGCGGTCGGAAGAAATAAGCCGCAAGCTCGCCCTTAAAGGCATGCCTGGAGCCCTCGACGGCGCCCGGCAGATCCAGCAGGAACTGGGCGACAGCGGCAACGCCCCGGCCCGTCCGCATTTCGCCGACTGGATGGTGCGCGAAGGTTTTGTAAAGGATCGCGCCGAGGCGTTCCGCAAATGGCTCGGCGCCGGCAAGTTGGGTGACGTCAAGCAGCACTGGCCGACCCTGGAAGACACCGTCGGCACCCTGCGTGCCGCCGGGGCGTGGGTCAGTCTGGCGCATCCCTGGCACTACGATTTCACCCGCAGCAAGCGCCGAAAGCTGATTGCCGACTATATTCAAGCAGGCGGGCACGCCATTGAAGTGGTCAATGGCCATCAGCCTGCGGAACAGGTCGGCAGCCTGGCAATCCTTGCCCGCGAGTTCGGTCTGCTGGTCAGCGCCGGCAGTGATTTTCATGGCCCTGGTGGCTGGTCCGAGATTGGCCAGTACCGGCCGGTTCCCGAGGACCTTCCACCCCTGTGGTGTCGGTTCAAACATGACACAGATATTGCCGCCGTCTGAACAGGTAGAAAACGTGAGTCAATTTTTCCAGATCCATCCGGAAAACCCGCAAGCGCGCCTGATCAAACAGGCGGTCGAGATCATCCGCAAAGGCGGGGTGGTGATTTATCCCACAGACTCTTCCTACGCCATCGGTTGCCAGATCGGCGACAAGACCGCGATCGAGCGCGTGCGCCGTCTGCGCCAGCTCGACGAGAAGCACAACTTCGCGCTGATCTGCAGCGACCTGTCGCAACTGGGCAACTACGCCAAGATCGACACCGGCACCTTCCGCATTCTCAAGGCGCATCTGCCGGGGCCTTACACCTTTATCCTCAACGCCACCCGCGAAGTGCCACGGCTGTTGCTGCATCCAAAAAAACGCACCATCGGCCTGCGGGTGCCGAGCCATCCGATTGCCCTGGCGTTGCTGGCCGAACTCGGCGAGCCGCTGATGAGCGTGACCCTGATCATGCCCGGCGATGAAGACCCGCTGAGCGACCCGTACGAAATGCGCCAATTGCTCGAACATCAGGTGGACCTGATCATCGACGGCGGTTTCGGCGGGATCAAGGCGTCCACCGTGATTGACCTGACCGGCGACGACCCGGAAGTGATCCGCGTCGGTTGCGGCGACCCCGCGCCGTTCATGGTCGAGGCCTGAATGTCCGCAGTGGAAACCGTTGTCGATCCCCAGGCCGGCGCCCAGCAGGAACTGCCGTTTGCCATGGTCTATGGTCAGGCGGTCACGGAAATGCCGCTGGATCTGTACATCCCGCCGGATGCGCTGGAAGTGTTTCTCGAAGCCTTCGAAGGCCCGCTCGACCTGCTGCTGTACCTGATCCGCAAACAGAACATCAACATCCTCGACATCCCGGTAGCGGAAATCACCCGCCAGTACATGGGCTATGTCGAGTTGATGCAGTCGGTGCGCCTGGAACTGGCCGCCGAGTACCTGGTGATGGCGGCGATGTTGGCCGAGATCAAGTCGCGGATGCTCCTGCCGCGCGCCGAAACCGTCGAAGACGAAGAGGACGACCCGCGCGCCGAACTGATCCGTCGCCTGCAGGAATACGAGCGCTTCAAGGCTGCCGCCGAAGGCATCGACGGCTTGAGCCGGGTCGGTCGCGATGTGGTCGTGCCCAAGCTCGACGCCCCGGAAGCCCGGGCGCGCAAGCTGTTGCCGGATGTCGCGCTGGAAGAGATTCTGATGTCCATGGCAGAAGTATTGCGCCGGGGCGACATGTTCGAGAGCCACCAGGTCAGCCGCGAGGCACTGTCGACCCGCGAGCGCATGAGCGATGTGCTGGAACGGCTCAAGGGCGGCGGCTTTGTGCCGTTCGTCGAGCTGTTCACTGCCGAGGAAGGTCGCCTCGGTGTGGTGGTGACCTTTATGGCGATCCTTGAACTGGTCAAGGAATCCTTGGTCGAGCTGGTGCAGAATGAGCCGTTCGCCGCGATCCACGTGCGAGCCCGAGCCGAATAACGAGTCGAAACATGAACCTGACTGAACCCCGCGAGCTGGCGCCCCTGCTTGAAGCCTTTCTGTTGGCCTCGGGAAAGCCGCAATCGCTTGAACGCCTCTACGAACTGTTCGAAGAGGGCGAGCGCCCCGAACCGCCGGTCTTCAAGAAAGCCCTGAGCCTGCTGGCCAAGTCCTGCGAGGGCCGCGCGTTCGAGCTCAAGGAAGTCGCCTCCGGCTACCGCTTGCAGATCCGCGAGAAGTTTTCGCCGTGGGTCGGGCGTTTGTGGGAAGAACGCCCGCAGCGCTATTCCCGTGCGCTGCTGGAAACCATGGCGCTGATCGCCTATCGCCAGCCGATCACTCGCGGCGAGATCGAAGACGTGCGGGGCGTGGCGGTCAACACCAACATCGTCAAGACGCTGATCGAGCGCGAGTGGATCCGCATCGTCGGTTACCGCGACGTGCCGGGCAAACCGGCGATGTTCGCCACCACCAAGGCCTTTCTCGATCACTTCAACCTGAAGAACCTCGAAGACCTGCCGCCGCTGGCCGAACTGCGCGAGATGGAAACCGAGCCAGTCCTCGATTTCGACGACGCGCCAGTGCCGCAGGGCCTGCAGGAACAGGCCGACGCCAGTGCCGAACCGGAAGAGCCGAAGGAGGAAACCAGTTTCCATACGCTGTTGCTGGAACTGGACAGCATGGAGGAGGGGATCAAGACCGACTTCGATGACTTGCTGCGGGATGCGGCTGATGGCGAAGCGCATCCGCCTGAGCCTGAAACCGAGACCGTAGAGCCGACGAGTGAAGTTGAACCTGAGGCCGAGCCTGAAGCCGAACCGGAAGAGGATGTGCTGGGCGTTGCCGAGGCCCGGGAAAAACTCCTGGCCGCCGTCGCCGCCCTCGAACAACCGGTGCCAGAACCTGAACCCGAGCTGAGCGAAGAAGAAGCCGAGGCGCGTGCCCTGGCCGAAGCGATCGAAGCCGAACGCCGCGAGTTCGAGGACTGACCGAAATCCGGGGAGCAATGGGGCCTCTGTGGGAGCGAGCTTGCTCGCGAAAGCGGTGTGTCATTCAAAGATGATGCGTCTGACATGCCGCCTTCGCGAGCAAGCTCGCTCCCACAGGGCTCAGCGTAAGCCAGGAATATCAAATGAGTTCCACCAAAGACCCGTGCATCAGCCTCTGCAAATTCACCGACGACATCTGCCTCGGCTGTGGCCGCAGCAAGCGCGAGATCCGTGCCTGGAAGAAACTCGACAAGGACGACAAGCGCACGGTACTGGCCGAAGCCGCGCTGCGCCTGATCAAACTCGGTGGCGCCGGTCGGCGGAAAAAGAAATAAGTCGCCCACCATCAGCTAGTCTCTGATGCGCGATGGCGCACATCCGCGTATGATTCGCGACCCTTCGGCGATCCCTTCGCCCGAAAACCAGATTTCAATGCTTCAGGCGCCGCCTGAACAGACCACACCGGGAGGTGCCCAGATGAGTGACATCAATCAGCAAGACGACCAGGAAATCGGCCCAGCAGGCGAAAAACTGCAGAAGGTTCTCGCCCGTATCGGCGTCGGCTCGCGCCGTGACGTTGAAGCCTGGATCAGCCAGGGCCGGATCAAGGTCAATGGCAAAGACGCCACCCTCGGCCTGCGCGTCGACATGCACGACGCCATTACCATCGATGGCAAGGTGATCAAGCGCGAAGAGGCTGCCGAGTCGGTGCGGCGCGTGATCATGTACAACAAGCCCGATGGCGAGATCTGCACCCGTGACGACCCGGAAGGCCGTCCGACCGTATTCGACAAGCTGCCGCGTCCGAAAGAAGGCCGCTGGATCAACATCGGTCGTCTCGACATCAACACCACCGGTCTGCTGATGTTCACCACCGACGGTGAGCTGGCCAACCGCCTGATGCACCCGTCCTACGAGATGGACCGTGAGTACGCCGTGCGTGTACGCGGTGAAGTCGACGACGAAATGATCGAGCGCTTGAAGGCCGGCGTGGTACTGGAAGACGGCCCGGCGCGTTTCACCGACATTCAACAGGCACCGGGCGGCGAAGGCTTCAACCACTGGTATCACTGCGTGGTGATGGAAGGCCGTAACCGTGAGGTTCGTCGTCTGTGGGAATCCCAGGGCCTGGTGGTCAGCCGTCTGAAGCGCGTACGTTTCGGTCCGGTGTTCCTCAACTCCGACCTGCCGATGGGCCGCTGGCGCGAAATGAGCCAGTACGAAGTCGACGTGCTCAGCGCCGAAGTCGGCCTGACCCCGGTGGCGATGCCGCAACTCAACGCCAAGAGCAAGGACAAACTGGAGCGTATGCAGCGCAAATCGTCGCGGCCGATGGCCAAGACCGAGCGCGTGCGTACCCTGCGTCCAGCCGCTGGCGCGCCGACCGGTCCGCGTCCGAGCCGTGAGCCGCAGATCGAAGGCGAGCGTCCTGGCCGCAAGCCGGTTGCCCGTGATGGCGAGCGCGCACCGCGTCCGGCCAATGGTCGTACCGAGCGTGGCGAAGGTCGAGCGCCTGCCGGTCGTGGTACGCCAGTGGCGGATCGTCCTGCCGACACGAGCAACAAGCGTCCGGCCAAGCCTGCAGCCAAGCGCCCAGGTATCAAACTGGTCGACGGTGACAAGCCATCGGGCAAGCGCCGTGGCGCCCCGGCCGGCTCCGGTCAGCGTCCGGGTTTTGGTCGCAAGAAGCCGGAATAAGGCAGCTGTGAGCTTTGAGCGGCAAGCTTCGAGCTAAAGCAAAAACGCCAACCGCAGGGTTGGCGTTTTTTTTCGTCTGGCGAAAGAGTTGCATTGGCTGAACCGGCCTCTTCGCGAGCAAGCTCGCTCCCACATTGGATCTGCGTTGAACACAATTCCCATTGTGGGAGCGAGCTTGCTCGCGAAGGCGTCAGTCGCCTAAAACACAAACCGCCCGTCAAACACCGGCTTGTCATCCAGCGCCAAAACGCCGCCAGAAAAGATCAGGTCCAGGTGATGACTGCCTTTCGCGCCACCGCCCAGCCCCAGATGCAACCCACAATGCCGCTCCTCAAATCCGGCATTGCGTGCATACAAATCCTTCACGCCTTCATTGGTGCCAATCCCCAATTCCTCAATCCGCCGGTTCGACGGATTCGCATCAAGGTACTTGTTGAAATCATGCTCCAGCCCCGGCACCTCGGTGGCGATGCGGCTGATGGTCGAGTTCTCGATCCACAGTTCCAGTGGCGACTCCAGCACGCCGTACTTGCGCGCAAACGGGATGGTACTGAGGAACGTACCCTTGAATTTCACATGGCCGTTGATGGCTTCGCTGTGGGTGGCGATTTCGCCGGGGGCCAGGTCGAAGTTGCCGACGCCGTTGATGTCGGTCCACTTCTTGATGCTGCTCAGCGGTGTTTCAAACCAGGAGCCGTGGTCGTCCTTGAAGCTCAGCGTGGTGGCCTGGGACATGCGCTGGATCAAGTGGCTGTTGAGACCGGCGATGCGCTGCGGGGTGACGCTGAAGGTGTCGTAGAAATAGTCGCCGTAATCCTTGAACAGCAGCGACTTCTTCCAGTTTTCCGCCATCACGCCTTGCAAGGCGCGAACGAACTCCGGGCCGTCGGGGCGCGGGTTGGGCAGGGTGGAAGAGTCGTAGAAGAAAATGTACAGATCGCTGTCGGCAATCGCCGCGGTCAGCGTTGCGGTGCTTTCCAGATCAAGGCGTCTGGCGCTGAAGGTGAAGCGGGGGTGATCGCCGGCCTGTTCGGCGATGGCGCCGGTCAGGGCTTCGTAATCGGCGGTGTGGCCGAGCAGTACCTTCGCCGAGTCGAGACCGGCAAGGGCAGGGTGATGTTCGAGGTAGTAAAGGAAATGCGAGATCGCGCGGGGCTTATCCATGAGTCCTCCCTGACTGACCGTGAAGAAAGCGGCAGGCACGACCGGCCGGATCGTGCCTGCCCGGGGATGTCTTACAGAGGCCACATTGCCGTGCCGAACGGAACCACCGCGTCGGCTTGCATCATTTCCACGGCGGCCTCATGGGTCGGTGCTTCGAACCATTCGTCCAGTTGCAGTTCGGTGTCCAGGTCTTTTTCCAGTGCTTGCATGGTCGATCTCCTAGATGACTTTCACGGTTATGACTGGCCGGTCGAGTTGGCCGGCAAGACGTGAAGAACCTAGTTCAGGGTGTTTTGTAATGCAAAAAATTATTTATTTAAAATTTAAATAAACTTTTTATTCTGTTTTCAAGCGACGATTTTCTTATTTGAAAACAAAAAACTAAACGGCAACTTTCATTAGCAAGCTTGCTACCGTCAATTTGCAGACGTCCTACAGAATTTTCCGAAATGGAAAATCTGCGTTACGCGTAGTAAAGAAAAGTTTACGGAAACCCCGGTAAAGACCAGTGGATTCACCCCGTTGCCAACGCTGTAAGGAAAACCTGCCGAAGCCCGCCTGCAAAGGCGTGGCGCAGGGCTCTGGCGCGCTTGTTTCAGCGCCGTTTGCAGGGTGAGATGCGCCTCATGCCTGTCGTGCAGGTACATAACAAGAAGGAGGCGCAATGAACGCCGAGATTGATCTTCACTTCTCTCCGTGGGGCGGTTTTTCGCGCGTCCCCGTCGATGGCCTGCAAAGGCCTGACTCAATTTTTGCAGCCGCCCGGACATCTCGAGGCGGACCCACGCAATCCCGGCAAGCGCCACGCTGATCCAGCGGGGTCTGGCAGCAGGGGGTTGGCGGTGTACAATGCGCCGCGTTTTAACTGTGACCCTCTGCGTAATCGCGAAACCTCAAGGCCATCCGCCTTGTTCACTCCGCCGCGTCACAAGCGTGTCGGGTTCGATTTCGTCACAGATAAAAACAAACAGGTGACGCATGACCGTTGTAAAAAAGCTGAATTCCTGGTGCTTGCGCTGGGGTTTGATCGGGGTTGTCTGAAATCGCAACCTTGCAGCAACGTCTACTGAACATCATCAAACCTTGCGTGAGACCTTTTTCATGAGTGGACAACCCTCGCAATCAGGCGAGCTGAAACGCGGCCTGAAAAATCGCCACATTCAACTGATCGCCCTCGGTGGCGCGATCGGTACCGGATTGTTCCTCGGCTCGGCCGGGGTGCTGAAATCCGCCGGCCCGTCGATGATCCTCGGCTATGCCATCTGCGGCTTCATCGCCTTCATGATCATGCGCCAGCTCGGCGAGATGATCGTCGAAGAGCCGGTGGCCGGTTCCTTCAGCCATTTCGCGCACAAGTACTGGGGCGGTTTTGCCGGTTTCCTGTCGGGCTGGAACTGCTGGATTCTGTACATTCTGGTAGGCATGTCGGAGCTGACCGCAGTCGGCAAATACATCCATTACTGGGCGCCGGACATCCCGACCTGGGTCACCGCTGCGGCATTCTTCGTGCTGATCAACGCGATCAACCTGGCCAACGTCAAAGTCTTCGGTGAAGCCGAATTCTGGTTCGCGATCATCAAGGTCGTGGCGATCGTCGGCATGATCGCGCTGGGCAGCTACCTGCTGGTCAGCGGCCATGGCGGCCCGCAGGCCTCGGTCAGCAACCTGTGGTCGCACGGCGGGTTCTTCCCCAACGGCGTCAGCGGTCTGGTGATGGCGATGGCGATCATCATGTTCTCCTTCGGTGGCCTGGAAATGCTCGGTTTCACCGCTGCAGAAGCGGACAAGCCGAAAACCGTGATCCCGAAAGCGATCAACCAGGTGATTTACCGCATCCTGATTTTCTACATCGGCGCGCTGGTGATCCTGCTGTCGCTGACCCCATGGGACAGTCTGCTGGCGACGCTCAACGCGTCCGGCGATTCGTACAGCGGCAGCCCGTTCGTGCAGGTGTTCTCGATGCTCGGCAGCAACACCGCTGCGCACATCCTCAACTTCGTGGTGCTGACCGCAGCGCTGTCGGTGTACAACAGCGGCACCTACTGCAACAGCCGCATGCTGCTGGGCATGGCCGAGCAGGGCGATGCGCCGAAAGGTCTGGCGAAAATCGACAAGCGCGGCGTGCCGGTGCGTTCGATCCTCGCGTCGGCAGCGGTCACGCTAGTGGCGGTGCTGCTCAACTACTTGATCCCGCAGCAGGCGCTGGAACTGCTGATGTCGCTGGTGGTTGCGACCCTGGTGATCAACTGGGCGATGATCAGCTTGTCGCACTTCAAGTTCCGTCAGCACATGAACAAGACGCAGCAGACGCCATTGTTCAAGGCGCTGTGGTACCCGTACGGCAACTACATCTGTCTAGCGTTCGTCGCGTTCATCCTTGGCGTGATGCTGCTGATCCCGGGCATCCAGATCTCGGTGTACGCGATTCCGGTGTGGGTCGTGTTCATGTGGGTCTGCTACGTGATCAAGAACAAGCGCGGTGCGCAGCAGGCGCTGCACGCGGCGAGTGCCTCCAAGTAAGCGCTGAAGCAACAAACGACAAACCCGGCCAATGTGCCGGGTTTTTTATTGCCCCAGTAGGAGCTGCCGAAGGCTGCGATCTTTTGTATCTTGATCTTTAAAACAGATCAAAAGATCGCAGCCTTCGGCAGCTCCTACACGGTTGATGGCGTATCCTGCTGCTTCTGATTACGGATGCTTTTCCATGCTGGTGATTTCCAACAACGTGCATCTGCCGGATGCCGAGATCGAATTGACGGCCATTCGCGCGCAAGGCGCCGGTGGGCAGAACGTCAACAAAGTCTCCAGCGCCGTGCACCTGCGCTTCGACATTCCGGCCTCGTCCTTGCCCGAGTTCTACAAGGAGCGGCTGCTGGCGCTGCGCGACAGCCGCATCACCAGCGATGGCGTGCTGATCATCAAGGCCCAGCAGTACCGCACGCAGGAAGCCAACCGTGCCGATGCGCTGGAGCGTCTGGTCGAGCTGATCCTCAGCGCCACCAAGGTTGAAAAGAAGCGCCGCCCGACCAAGCCGACCCTCGGCTCGAAGAAGCGCCGGCTCGAATCCAAGACCAAGCGGGGCAACATCAAGGCCGGGCGTGGCAAGGTGGATTTCTAGTCTTCGCGGTACTTCGCCGTGTGCTTGTACAGATACACGCTCAACGCCAGACCGCTCAGTGCAGCGAGGGCGGCGAACAGGAAGATCGAAGCAAAACCGAAGCCCGACGCAATGGCCCCGGCCAGCGGTCCGGTGATCCCCAGCGACAAATCGATGAACAACGAATAGGCGCCGACTGCCGCGCCTCGGCTGGAGGCTGGCACCAGATTCACCGCTTCCACGCCCAGCGCCGGGAATACCAGCGAGAAGCCGAAACCACTGAGTGCCGCCCCGGCCAGCGCCCAATGTGCGTCGGGTGCCAGCCACAGCAGCAACAGGCCCAGGGTTTCCACCGACAGGCAGGCAATCGCCACGCGAAAGCCGCCGAGACGGTTGATCAGGTTGCCGAACAGCAGGCGCGCGCCGATGAAGCTGGCGCCGAACAGGCTCAGGCACAGCACCGCGTTGTCCCAGTGCCGGGTGGCGTAATACAGGGTGATGAAGGTGGCGATGGTACCGAACCCGATCGAGCCTAGCGCCAGGCCGCAGCCGTGCGGGAACACGCGACCGAGCACATGCATGAACGGCAGGCGCTCACCGGCGACAATCGGCGCCGCGGTTTTCGGCCACGCCAACAGCAGGCCCAGCGCCGCCAGCAGGATGATGCTGACGCCCATGCTCCACAGTCCCAACTGGCCGACCAGCCACACACCGAACGGCGCGCCGACCGCCAGCGCACCGTAACTGGCGATGCCGTTCCACGAGATGACTTTGGCGGTGTTCGCCGCGCCGACCCGGCCGATGCCCCAGCCGATCGAGCCGGAGCCGACCAGGCTTTCCGCGCTGCCCAACACCAGTCGGCCGATCAACAGGCTGATCAGGCTGAGCATCGGCAGGTTCGGTGTCCACGCCGAAATCAGCATGAACACACCGCTCAAGCCGCATCCGGCCAGCCCGATCATCACCGCGCGCTTGCTGCCCTGGTTGTCGATGATCTTGCCGGCGTACGGACGGCTGAGCAGGGTGGCGAGGTATTGCACGCTGATCACCAGCCCGGCGATCACCGCGCCAAAGCCCAGATCACTGTGGACGTAACCCGGCAGCACCGCGAGCGGAATGCCGATGTTCAGATAGCCGATAAAGGTGAAGAGAACGATAGAGACGACTTGCAGCGTGACCGCCAGGGGGCGCTGCGGTTCGGGCATAGAGGACGACATGGGTAACGATCCACGGCAAAGCAGGATTAGATAGGCTGCTTATGATACCGGCGCTAACGAGTCAGGGGCGGGGAAAAGTAAAACTATTTACCGGGCGCTGGCTTCAGGGTTTGGCCGGGGCGACCAGTTGTGTGGTAACGAGGGCGGCGAGAGCGTTTTCTTCGCTGCCGAAACGGGCGAGCAGGGCGGCCTGCTTTTCCGGGGAAAGGCGCTGCCAGATCTCGATCATTTTCTCGGTGGCGCCGATCAGGACGGCGGCTTGGCTTTCAGAGAATTCGTCGGTCATGGCGGGCTCGGTTTCAGGCAGTGTGGAAAGCGCATCTTAGCGCTTTCCACACGGTCTGTACGGCGGGTTTTACTCTTCGCTGTCGGCCTGGCGGCTCTCAACGGCTTCTTTCGGCTCGGGCTGCTCCGCGCCGGCTTGTTGCGTGGTCGTCTGCTCAGGTACGTGCAGGCTTGGGAAGGGGAGATTAGGAATCTCGTGCATGGTTGCGCTCCTCGCTAAGTCTGTTGATAGATCTGGTAGATCCGCGCTTCTTGAAAGCCTGCGCAGGATACAGCAGGAAAAATGACAATCAGACTTTTAATTCAAAATAATGCGACAGATGGCCGCAGGGGGAGGGCGTATTCCAAGTGTGGGTGTGAATGAACCTGTGGCGAGGGGATTTATCCCCGATCGGCTGCGAAGCAGCCGTAAAACAATTGCACGCGCCATGTCAGACATTTCGCGATTGCAGTGTTGGGGCCGCTTCGCTGCCCATCGGGGATAAATCCCCTCACCACAGGGCTCACTCCTACAAGGGGGGATTGCGGGGTTACTTGCTGACGTTGGCGATGGCGTCGGCCAGCAGTGCCAGGCGGGTGGCATCGATCCCGGCGACGTTGGCCCGGCCCGAACTGACCATGTACACGCTGTGTTGCTCACGCAGTTGTTTGACCTGCTCCGGCGACAGCCCGGTGTAGGAGAACATGCCGCGTTGCACGCCAATGTGCGCAAAGCGCTCGCGCAGACCGTGCGGTTCCAGTGCTTCGACCAGACCGCTGCGCAACTGGGCAATGCGCAAGCGCATGGCTTCCACTTCATCGGCCCAGCGCGCTTTCAGCTCCGGGTCGGCGAGGATGGTCGCGACCACGGCCGCGCCGTGATCCGGTGGCGTCGACCACAGGTTGCGGGCGATATTGGCCAGTTGACTGCGGATGTCGATCAGCTTGTCGGCGGTTTTCGCGCAGACAATCAGCGCCCCGGTGCGGTCGCGATACAGGCCGAAGTTCTTCGAGCAGGAACTGGTAATCAGCAGCTCGGGTACTTCGGCGGCGAACAGTCGGGTCGACCATGCGTCCTGCTCCAGACCATCGCCAAAGCCCTGGTAGGCAAAGTCGATCAGCGGCAGCAGATCACGGCGGCGCACGACCTCGAGCACACGCTGCCAGTCTTCGTGGTTCAGGTCGAAACCGGTCGGGTTGTGGCAGCACGCATGCAGCAGCACCACGTCGCCTTGCGGTACTTCGTCAAGCACGGCCAGCATCGCATCGACGTCGAGGCGATTGTCGCTGCCCACGTAGGGGTAGTGACTGACCTTGACCCCGGCCGCAGCAAAGATAGTTTCGTGGATCGGCCAGGTCGGGTTGCTCAGCCACACGCCCTTGCCCGGCAGGCACTGGGCAATGAAGTCGGCCGCCAGACGCAGCGCGCCAGTGCCGCCCGGAGTCTGGGTGGCGCCGGCTCGCTGTTCGGTGATCAGCTTCGAGTCGGCGCCAAGCACCAGCTCATTGATCAGCTTGCCGAACAGCGGATTGCCGTGCCCGCCAATGTAAGTCTTGGTGTCCTGGCTTTCGACCAGTCGCGCCTCGGCGATTTTCACCGCTTCGGGGATCGGCGTCAGGCCCTGGGCATCCTTGTAGACGCCAACGCCCAAGTCGAACTTGCGCGGGTTAGTGTCCTGCGCATAGGCCTCCATCAAACCGAGGATCGGGTCGCCGGGAACCCGGCCGATGGCGTCGAAGTGCATTACTTGCGTCCTTCTGCGGTCTTGGCCACTTCGTCAGTGCGTGCGGCCATGATGAAGTCGTTGCGGTGCAGGCCCTTGATCGAGTGGCTCCACCAGGTCACGGTAACTTTGCCCCACTCGGTCAGCAGGCCCGGGTGGTGACCTTCGGCCTCGGAGATCTCGCCGACGGCGTTGGTGAAGGCCAGTGCGTGTTTGAAGTTCTTGAACAGGAAGACCTTCTCCAGCTGCATGATGCTGTCGCGTACTTCGATGTTCCAGTCCGGGATCTGCTTGATCAGGATCGGCAGTTCTTCGTCGCTGACTTGTGGCGCATCCGCGCGGCAGGCTTCGCAGTGGGCTTGGTTCAAAGTGGACATGGTGTGATTCCTGAAATCGAGTGTGTTTTTTTTATAGAAACTATCGGCCTGTCAATGCCGTCACGCTAAACCAAAGTGGCGGCGACTGACAGACTCAATTCTCAGCAAAAGTCGCGGATCACGCGGCTTTCGGTTTTGGCGGAAATTTCGGTGCGTGCAATCCCAGCTGCATGCCTTGGCGAACCATGGCCATGATGTCTTCATGGGCAACGTCGAACAGGCGCTTGAGGTTTGGCAGGACGAAATACAGCGGCTGCAGGATATCGATGCGATACGGTGTGCGCATGGCTTCCAGCGGATCGAAGGCCTGATGCTCGGGTTCGTCCGACAGCGAGTAAACGGTTTCCTTCGGCGAGGACAGGATGCCGCCGCCGTAGATGCGTTTGCCTTGCGGGGTATCGACCAGGCCGAACTCGATGGTCATCCAGTACAGGCGCGCCAGGTACACACGCTCTTCCTTGGTGGCCTGCAGGCCGAGTTTGCCGTAGGTGTGGGTGAATTCGGCGAACCACGGGTTGGTCAGCAGCGGGCAGTGACCGAAGATCTCGTGGAAAATGTCCGGCTCTTGCAGATAGTCCAGTTCTTCGCGGGTACGAATGAACGTGGCCACCGGAAACTGTTTGCTGGCGAGCAATTCGAAGAAGGTCTGGAAGGGAATCAGTGCCGGGACGCGGGCAACCTGCCAACCGGTGGTCTCACCGAGCACCTTGTTGATCTCGCCGAGCTGCGGAATGCGGTCGTGGGGCAGACCGAGTTTTTCGATACCGTCCAGGTACTCCTGGCACGCCCGACCCTCGATCACTTTCAACTGGCGAGTGATCAGCGTGTTCCACACCGCATGTTCTTCGGCGGGGTAATCGATAAAACCTTGCGCATCGGGCTCGCGGGCCACGTATTGCGTCTGCTTCATACTGCTCTCCTGCTAGGGGAATTCGTTCTTGTTATGTCCAGCGATGGCTTCAGAATTACCTGAGAGCGGGGTGGATGCAGCAGGTTGAATGTGCTTCTTGTAGGAAAAGCCGCTGGATTTCGTAAAAAAATCGTTACGCTTTGGCGCGTATCTCGCGTTTGCGGTGATTTGCAGGTTTGAAAACGGCGGTTGCTGTCACATAATCTTGACAACAATCTGCGCGCCTCGGCAGAAAAATGGGTTCCGGGCGCACCGCAATACCCTGTGGGAGCGAGCTTGCTCGCGAAAGCGCTAGGTCTGACACATCAATGTTGGATGTGCTGACGCCTTCGCGAGCAAGCTCGCTCCCACAGGAGTTGTGTTCAATCCCAATTTTTCGGGTCATTCATATGCGTATCAAAGTCCACTGCCAGAACCGCATCGGCATCCTGCGCGACATCCTCAACCTGCTGGTGGAGTACGGGATCAACGTCGCGCGCGGCGAGGTCGGTGGTGAGCACGGCAATGCGATTTACCTGCATTGCCCGAACCTCATCAACATCCAGTTCCAGGCGCTGCGGCCCAAATTCGAGGCGATTGCCGGGGTGTTTGGCGTCAAGCGTGTCGGGTTGATGCCCAGCGAGCGTCGGCACATGGAGTTGAACGCGCTGCTCGGTGCGCTGGAGTTCCCGGTGCTGTCGATCGACATGGGCGGCTCGATCGTCGCCGCCAACCGCGCGGCGGCGCAGTTGCTTGGGGTGCGGGTGGACGAGGTGCCGGGGATTCCGCTGTCACGTTACGCCGAGGATTTCGACCTGCCGGAACTGGTGCGCGCCAACAAATCGCGAATCAATGGCATGCGCGTCAAGGTCAAGGGCGACATCTTTCTCGCCGACATCGCGCCGCTGCAATCGGAGCACGACGACAGCGAAGCCATGGCCGGTGCGGTACTGACCTTGCACCGCGCCGATCGCGTCGGCGAGCGCATCTATAACGTGCGCAAACAGGAATTGCGCGGCTTCGACAGCATCTTTCAGAGTTCAAAAGTCATGGCGGCGGTGGTGCGTGAGGCACGACGCATGGCGCCACTGGATGCGCCGCTATTGATAGAAGGCGAAACCGGCACCGGCAAAGAGTTGCTGGCCCGTGCCTGTCACCTCGCCAGTCCGCGCGGGCAGTCGCCGCTGATGGCGCTTAACTGCGCAGGACTTCCGGAGTCGATGGCCGAGACCGAGCTGTTCGGCTACGGCCCCGGCGCGTTCGAAGGCGCGCGAGCGGAAGGCAAACTCGGCCTGCTGGAGCTGACGGCAGGCGGCACGCTGTTTCTCGATGGCGTCGGCGAAATGAGCCCGCGCTTGCAGGTGAAGCTGCTGCGCTTTCTGCAGGACGGCTGCTTCCGTCGGGTCGGCAGTGATGAAGAGGTGTATCTGGATGTGCGGGTGATCTGCGCGACCCAGGTCGACCTGTCCGAACTGTGCGCGCGCGGCGAGTTTCGTCAGGACCTGTATCACCGCTTGAACGTGCTGTCGCTGCACATCCCGCCGCTGCGCGAATGCCTCGACGGTTTGACTCCGCTGGTCGAGCATTTCCTCGATCAGGCCAGCCGGCAGATCGGCTGTTCGCTGCCGAAACTGGCGCCGGCGGCGATGGATCGCCTCAGTCACTATCACTGGCCGGGCAACGTGCGGCAGCTGGAGAACGTGCTGTTCCAAGCGGTTTCGCTGTGCGAGGGTGGCACGGTCAAGGTCGAACATATTCGCTTGCCGGATTACGGCGTGCGTCAGCCGCTTGGCGATTTCTCGCTGGAGGGTGGGCTGGACGAGATCGTCGGGCGCTTTGAAAAAGCGGTGCTGGAGCGCTTGTATTCCGAGCACCCGAGCAGTCGGCAACTGGGGAAGCGGTTGGGGGTTTCGCATACGACGATTGCCAACAAGCTGCGTGAGTACGAAGTCGGTAAAGACCCAGCCGAGTAGCTATTGTGGTGAGGGGATTCATCCCCGATGGGGGGCGAAGCCGCCCCAAACCCGGCAAATGCGGTCCATTCAATACACCATCAATGGATGGATTGGGGCTGCTGTGCAGCCCATCGGGGATAAATCCCCTCACCACAAGGTTCTTTTTCCATCTGCAAAAATCGGGATTGCCGCCAAGCGGCATAACACCGCCGGTTTTTCGACTTCGCTACCTTTCAAATTTCCCCTCGCCATCCCTCAAGTCCTTTGTTTACCGGGCCGCAAGCCGCCAGAAAAAAGTTGGTCTGCAAATTGCTTATGGCTCAGCAGTACAGCGGTGGGCGGCAAACGTCCGGCATGCAGAGGAAAGAGTGTGGACAAGTACCTTTATGTGGCAATGACCGGCGCCAGTCAGAACGCACTGGCGCAAAAGGCCCATGCCAACAACCTGGCGAACATCTCCACCAATGGTTTTCAGCGCGACCTGGAGCAGGCGCGTTCGATGCCGGTGTTCGGTGACAGCTTTCCGGCGCGTGCGTTTGCCATGAGCGAACGGCCCGCCACCGACTTCACCGCCGGTTCGCTGGTGCAGACCGGGCGTGATCTCGACGTGGCCGTGACCGGCAACGGTTTTATTGCCGTGCAGAACCCCAACGGTGGTGAAAGCTACGTGCGCACCGGCAGCCTGAATATCGACGCCCTCGGCGTATTGCGCGCCGGCAACGGCATGCCGGTATTGGGCAATGGCGGTCCGATCGCCGTGCCGCCGGAGCAGCAGGTCGAAGTCGGTGAAGACGGCACCATCAGTATTCGTGCGATGGGCGAAGGCCCGCGCGTCATGGCGGAAGTCGACCGGATCAAACTGGTCAACCCGGACATCAAGAACCTCAACAAAGGCCTCGATGGCTCGATCTACACCAAGGACGGCCAGCCGGCGCCGGCCGATGCCAACGTCAAACTGGTGTCGGGTTTCCTTGAGTCGAGCAACGTCAATGCCGTGGAAGAAATGACCTCGGTGCTGGCTCTGGCCAAGCAGTTCGAGTTGCACGTCAAGATGATGAACACCGCCAAAGACGACGACCAGGCCATGGCTCGGGTCTTGCAGATCAGCTAATTATCAGAACGTCGCGCCGTAAAACAGGCGCACGAGGAGAATCGAATGCTTCCGGCTCTATGGGTTGCCAAAACCGGTCTGTCCGCCCAGGACACCAACCTGACCACCATTTCCAACAACCTGGCGAACGTCTCGACCACGGGTTTCAAACGTGACCGTGCCGAGTTCCAGGACCTGCTGTACCAGATCAAGCGTCAGCCAGGCGCCCAGTCGACCCAAGACAGCGAACTGCCGTCGGGTCTGCAACTGGGTACCGGTGTGCGCATCGTCGGCACCCAGAAAAACTTCACCGCCGGCAGCCTGCAAACCACCGAGCAGCCGCTGGACATGGCCATCGACGGTCGCGGTTTCTTCCAGATCCTGCAGCCGGACGGCACCACGTCCTACACCCGTGACGGTACTTTCCACCTCGATTCCAATGGCCAGATCGTCAACGCCAGCGGTTTCGCCCTGGAGCCGGCCATCGTCATCCCGAACAACGCCCAGAGCTTCACCGTCGGCACCGACGGCACCGTGTCGATCACGGTGCCAGGCAACCCGGCCGCTCAGGTGATCGGCAACCTGCAAACCGCCGACTTCATCAACCCGGCCGGTCTGCAAGCAGTGGGCAACAACCTGTTCCTGGAAACCGCTGCATCCGGCGCGCCGCAAATCGGCACCCCGGGCCTGAACGGTTTCGGTACCACGCTGCAGAACACCCTGGAAGGTTCCAACGTCAGCACCGTTGAAGAGATGGTCAACATGATCACCACTCAGCGCGCCTACGAGATGAACTCCAAGGTGATCTCCACCGCCGACCAGATGCTCTCGTTCGTAACGCAGAATCTGTAATCAAGTCTATGGGGCGGCCATGCGGTCGCCAGCAACACCGTGAGGTAGGGTCATGAAACGCTTCGTATCTGTTCTGGCATTGGGTGGGGTCGTCTCGCTCGCGGGCTGCGTCGCACCGACGCCCAAGCCCAATGACCCTTATTACGCTCCGGTGTTGCCACGCACGCCGTTGCCGGCGGCAGCCAACAACGGCTCGATCTATCAGGCCGGCTTCGAGCAGAACCTGTACAGCGACCGCAAGGCGTTCCGGGTCGGTGACATCATCACCATCACCCTGAACGAGAAGACTCAGGCCAGCAAAAACGCTAACTCGCAAGTGGCCAAGAACAGCAAGACCGGCATCGGCCTGACTTCGCTGTTCGGCGGCAGTGGCACCACCAACAACCCGTTGGGTGGCAATGACCTGAGCCTGGACGTCGGCTACAGCGGCGACCGCGCGACCAAGGGCGACAGCAAGGCGGCGCAGGGCAACACCCTGACCGGTTCGATCACCGTGACCGTGGCCGACGTGCTGCCCAACGGCATCATCGCCGTGCGCGGCGAAAAGTGGATGACCCTCAACACCGGCGACGAGCTGGTGCGGATCGCAGGTCTGGTGCGTGCCGATGACATCGCCACCGACAACACCGTGTCGTCGACCCGCGTCGCCGATGCGCGCATCACCTACTCGGGCACCGGTTCGTTTGCCGATGCGAGTCAGCCAGGCTGGTTCGACCGTTTCTTCCTCAGCCCGCTGTTCCCTTTCTAGGTGGCTACGTTGAATCTGAAAAGCTTCATGCTGGCGGCGGCCATGATGTCCGCAGCCTTTGGTGCCCACGCCGAGCGGCTGAAAGATATCGCCAGCATTTCCGGCGTGCGTTCCAACCAGTTGATCGGTTACGGCCTGGTGGTCGGGCTTAACGGTACCGGCGACCAGACGACGCAGACCCCGTTCACCCTGCAGACCTTCAACAACATGCTCTCGCAGTTCGGCATCAAGGTGCCGCCAGGCTCGGGCAACGTGCAGTTGAAAAACGTTGCGGCGGTGTCGGTGAGTGCCGATCTGCCGGCGTTCGCCAAACCGGGGCAGCAGGTCGACATCACCGTGTCTTCGATCGGTAACTCCAAGAGCCTGCGCGGCGGCACCCTGTTGCTGACCCCGCTCAAGGGTATCGACGGCAACGTCTACGCCATCGCTCAGGGCAACCTGGTGGTGGGTGGTTTCGATGCCGAAGGTCGTGACGGTTCGAAGATCACCGTCAACGTTCCGTCGGCCGGTCGTATTCCGGGCGGTGCTTCGGTCGAGCGTTCGGTGCCGAGCGGTTTCAACCAGGGCAACAGCCTGACGCTGAACCTCAACCGTTCCGACTTCACCACTGCCAAGCGCATCGTCGACAAGATCAACGACATGCTCGGCCCTGGCGTGGCGCAAGCTATCGACGGTGGCTCGATCCGGGTGACGGCGCCGCTCGATCCGAGCCAGCGCGTCGACTATCTGTCGATCCTCGAAAACCTTGAAGTCGACCCGGGTCAGGCGGTGGCGAAAGTCATCATCAACTCGCGTACCGGCACCATCGTCATCGGCCAGAACGTGAAAGTTTCGCCGGCCGCCGTGACCCACGGCAGCCTGACCGTGACCATCACCGAAGACCCGATCGTCAGCCAGCCGGGTCCGCTGTCCAATGGGCAGACCGCCGTGGTGCCACGCTCGCGGGTCAATGCTCAGCAGGAGGCCAAGCCAATGTTCAAGTTCGGCCCGGGCACCACCCTCGACGAAATCGTGCGGGCGGTGAACCAGGTCGGCGCGGCACCGGGTGACCTGATGGCCATTCTCGAAGCACTCAAGCAGGCCGGCGCGTTGCAAGCCGACCTGATCGTGATCTGAGGACGGCGACCATGGATATGCGCAAAGGCAGTCTGGTGGGCACGGGCGATTCGGGTTCGTACTCCGACCTCAATCGTCTGAACCAGCTCAAGGTCGGCGACAAGAACAGCGATGCGAACATGCGCAAGGTGGCGCAGGAATTCGAATCGCTGTTCCTCGGCGAAATGCTCAAGTCGATGCGTTCGGCCACCGAAGCGTTGGGTAAAGACAACCCGATGAACACCCCGGCGGCCAAGCAATATCAGGAAATGTACGACCAGCAACTGGCGGTGTCGCTGTCCCGCGAGGGCGGTGGTATCGGTCTGGCCGACGTGCTGATGAAGCAGATGTCGAGGAACAAGCCGCTGGCGCCGGGTGAGGCTGCAGCTGCGTCCGCCGCCAAGCAAGAGGCGGCGAAAGCCGCTGCGGTGCAGACCCCGATTGCTGCCGGCACCACCGCCACCAGCGGGCCGTTATCGCGGCTCAATGGCGAGCGTCCGTTGTGGGCCTCGCGTTCCGGGCGTGTCGCCAATACCGAAGCCTCGCACAGCAATGACATGGCGATGATCAACAAGCGTCGCCTGGCGCTGCCACCAAAGCTGGCCGATCGATTGCTCGCCGGTCTGGTGCCGTCGGCCACGCCGGCCGCCGCCAATGCGTTGCCGCAACGCACCGCGACCACGGCCGCCACCGGCGCCGGCCCGCTGTACAACGGCGACTGGCTGAGCCGTGCCGAAGACGCCAAGGCGTCCGGCGGGCAGATGCAGATTTACGGCCGGGCAATGGCGCAGATTCCGCTGGCACCGGCCAAGCGCGCCTTCAGCTCCGCCGATGAATTCGTCAACACCATGCTGCCGATGGCCAAAGAAGCCGCTGCGCGTATTGGCGTCGATCCGCGTTATCTGGTGGCGCAAGCCGCACTGGAAACCGGCTGGGGCAAATCGGTCATGCGCGCCCAGGATGGCAGCAGCAGTCACAACCTGTTCGGGATCAAGGCCAGCAGCAACTGGACCGGCGATTCGGCCCGGGCGATCACCAGCGAGTTCCGCAACGGGCAGATGGTCAAGGAGACGGCGCAGTTCCGTTCCTACGCCTCGTACAAGGACAGTTTCCACGATCTGGTGACTTTGCTGCAGACCAATAATCGCTATCAAGATGTCGTGAAGTCGGCCGATAACCCAGAACAGTTTGTACGCGAGTTGCAAAAGGCCGGTTACGCGACCGACCCGAACTACGCGACGAAGATTTCGCAGATAGCCAAGCAGATGAACAGTTTCGAAAACTACGCTGCGGCCGGCGTTTCCACGACGCCTCTATAAACATACGGTAAGGTTTGAATCATGAGTTTGCTCAATATCGGGATGTCGGGGTTGGCCGCGAGCTCTTCCTCTCTGGCGACGACAGGTAACAACATTGCCAACGTCGACACCGCCGGTTATTCACGCCAGCAAACCGTGCAGGGCACCAAAGCCTCGCAGCAGTTCGGCAACGTCTTCATCGGTACCGGTACCACCCTGGCTGACGTGCGCCGGGTCTACAACTCTTACCTCGAAAACCAGCTGCATACCGCCACCTCGCTCAACAGCGAAGCGGCTGCGTACGGTGCCCAGGCCACTGCGCTGGATGCCTCGATGTCCGATACCAACACTGGCCTGACCGGTGTGCTGCAGAAGTTCTTCACCACGATGCAGGGCGTGGCGACCTCGGCCACTGACGACACTTCTCGTCAGTCGGTGCTGACGGGTGCGCAGGCGCTGACCAGCCGTTTCAATGCGCTGGCCAAACAGCTGAATGATCAGAACACCACGATCAACGGCAACTTGGGCGACATGACCTCCCAGGTCAACAAGCTGGCCACTTCGATTGCCAATCTGAACCAGAAGATCGGCGAGATTTCCACCAGCGGCGGCCAGCCGAACGACCTGCTCGACACCCGTAACGAAGCGGTGCGCCAGCTCTCCGAGCTGACCGGTGCACAGGTCGTCGAACGTGGCACCAGTTTTGACGTGTATATCGGCACCGGCCAGCCGCTGGTGATCGGCAACACCACCAACACCCTGAGCACCGTGCCGAGCAAGGATGATCCGACGCGCATGGCCATTCAGATGGACCGTGGCTCAAGCGTCATCGACATCACGTCGGCCATGAGCGGCGGCGAAATCGGCGGCTTGCTGACCTATCGCAAGGAAGTGCTCGATCCGTCGCTCAATGAGCTGGGCCGTGTCGCGCTGGTCGTCGCCGATCAGATCAACAGCCAGCAAGCCCAGGGCATCGACAAGAACGGTGACTTCGGCGCAGCGCTCTTCAACAACATCAACAGTGCCGCGCTGGTCAGTCAGCGCAGCATTGCGCAGTCGGGCAACAGCGCAGGCTCGGGCAACCTCGATGTCACCATCAAGGACACCGGCAAGCTGACCACCAGCGATTATCAGGTGACCTTCACCAGCGCCACCAACTATTCGGTCAAGCGCTCCGATGGCACCGACATGGGCTCGTTCAGCACCACGACGACGCCACCGCCGGTGATCGACGGCTTCACCCTGGCCCTCAACGGCGGCGCCCTGAGCGCTGGCGACACGTTCAAGGTGACGCCGACCCGTAACGCGGCCAGTTCCATCCAGACCGTGTTGACCGATCCGAAGAAAATCGCTGCGGCAGCACCGCTGACCGGGGTGGCCAGTGCCAACAACTCCGGTACCTACACCCAGCCGACGCTGACCGATTCGATCGACATCTACAACCCGGCGTCGCAGGCCGAGTTGCAGAATGCGCTCAAATATTCGACGCCGGTCAAACTGGTGTTCGGTGCGGTCGCCAGCGGCAGTCAGTCGTACAACATGGTCGACGCCAAGGGCAACACCATCGGTTCGGGCACCATCGTGCCGGGGCAGGCTAACACCTTGAACCTCAAGGTCGGCATGGTCGACTCCACCGGTGCGCCGGTGATGGACACCACGGTCACGCCGAACGTGCAGAAGACCTTCACCGTGCAGACCACCGTGGGCGCGACGCCGAAGTCCGGCGAGACCTTCACCATCAACCTGACCGGCGCAGCCTCTTCGGACAACCGCAACGCCCAGGCGCTGGTTGGCCTGCAGACCAAGCAGACCGTGGACACCGGCAGCGGCAGCAAAGGCATCAGCCTGACCGACGCCTACAACAAACTGGTGACCAACGTCGGTACCAAGGCTGCGCAGAGCAAGTCCGACAGCGACGCCACTTCGGTGATCCTCGATCAGGCCAAGGGCGCGCGCGACTCGCTGTCCCAGGTCAACCTCGATGAAGAGACCGGCAACCTGGTCAAGTATCAGCAGTACTACACAGCGTCTTCGCAGATCATCAAAGCTGCGCAGGAAACTTTCGCCACGCTGATCAACAGTCTTTAAGGAGTCGTAATTCATGCGCATTTCCACCGCCCAGTATTACGCGACGCAAGCTGCTCAATATCAGCGCAACTACAGCAAGACGGTTGCGACCGCCAACGAAGCGAGCAGCCTGCAGCGCATCAACACCGCTGCCGACGATCCGATCGGCGCCGGTCGTCTGCTCAAGCTGGGTCAGCAAAGTGCGATGCTCGACCAGTATCAGGGCAACATCGACACCACCAAGAGCGCGCTGACCGTGCAGGAGTCCACATTGAACTCCATCACCACGGCACTGCAGCGCGCCAAGGAAATCGGCCTGGCGGCCAACAACGGCATCGCCACCGATGCTGACCGCAAGGCGTACGCGGCGGAACTGGGCCAGATCCAGCAACAGGTGCTGGGCCTGATGAACTCCAAGGACGCCAACGGCAACTATCTGTTCTCCGGTTCCAAGACCGATACCGCGCCGTACTCGCAGAACGTCGACGGCACCTACACCTACAACGGTGACCAGACTCAGATCAACCTGGGCATTGGTGACGGCATGTCGGTCGCGACCAACACCACCGGTTGGGATGCGTTCCAGCAGACCATCAACACCAGCCGCACCCAGACCAACATGACCGCTCCGGCGGTGGATGACGGTCGTGTGGTGCTGTCCAACGGTACGGTCGGCACAGCGGCGACATACAACGCCAAATTCTCCGGCGGACAGCCATACACTGTCAGCTTTGTCAGCAGCACCCAGTTGAAGATCACCGATGCCCTGGGCAACGACGTGACGTCCGAAGCCAGCCAGAACGGCGTGATCAGCAACAGCAACGGCACCAACCAGGCCGTCAGCTTCCGTGGCGTTGACTTGAAGCTGAACATCAACCTCAAGGCCGGTGACACTAACCCTGACGCGGTCATCGCCGGTCACAGCTTCCAGCTGTCGGCCACGCCTGACTCTTTCACCACCGCGCGCAGCCCCGGCAACCCGTCGACCGCAGTGATCACCGGCTCCAGCGTGACCGACCAGGCGGCCTACAGTGGGGCTTTCCCGTCGGGCGGCGGTGCGGTGCTGAAGTTCACCAGCGCCACCGACTTCGATCTGTACGCGGCCCCCGTGACCGCTGACAGCAAACCGGTGTCCTCGGGCACCATGGTCGGTGGCAACGCCACGGCTGCCGGTGTGACTTTCGCCATCGGCGGTACGCCGGGCGCGGGCGATCAGTTCTCGATCCAGTCCAACAACCACCAGACCCAGAACGTACTCGACACCCTGGGTCAGATGGTCACGGCGCTGAACCTGCCGATCGATGGTGATCCGGTGGTCAAGCAGAAATTCCAGGGGGCCATGGAATCGGCGTTGGGCAACCTCGACAGCGCCTCCAATCAGATTGGCGCTGCCGTGACCTCGATCGGTGCTCGTGGACAGTCGCTCGACGACCAGGACACGACTAACCAGAGTCTGATCCAGGCCAACACCATGACCCAGGGTTCGATCCGTGACTCGGATCCGGCCGAGGTGATGACCCGCCTGACGTTGCAGCAGACCATGCTGCAAGCCTCGCAATTGGCCTTCAGCAAAATCAGTCAGTTGGGTCTGTTCAACAAGATCTGACACTGAACGGGCGCGCGAGCGCCCGTTTGCCCAGTTCCTCAGTTAATGTTTTTTGCGGTTTCATGGGCTCGCTTTACCGAGCGGGCTCGTACCGCCTGCGAGCCCGCCGTGAATCCACTTCCTCTCGTCAGCCTTGTCATTCCTGCCTTCAACCCGCGCTTCTTCGAGCGCGCATTGCGCAGCGCCGTCAGCCAGGGCTATGGCCATCTCGAAATCATCGTGTGTGATGACAGTCGTGGTCCTGAAATCGAAGCCATCGTCGCGGCGATAACCGAGCAGAGCGGGGTTGTCGTGCATTACGTGCGTAACCCGCGCACCCTGGGCATGGTCGGCAATCTGCAAGCCTGCCTGGATCTGGCCCAGGGCGAATTCATCAAGTTTTTGTGTGACGACGATCAGCTGTTCGCCAGCTGTATCGAGCGTCAGGCTGATGTCTTGGCCAATCGTGACGAAGTCAATCTGGTGCTGGCCCAGCGTCTGTTCTGGGACGCCGACGACATGGTGCTGCCTTCACGCCTGGAAAATACGCCACTGTCACCGGTCAGTGGCTTGTTCAAGGGGGAGGACCTGCTGGCGCTCTTCGAGACGTTCCCGTCGAACCTTCTCGGTGGTTTCAGTAATGCCCTGTTCCGCCGCGCCGACGTTGTCGAATTGCTGCCGGCGTTGACGCAGCCGGGCCACTGTTTTGTGGCGAGCCTGGATTTCGCATTGTTCGTGTGTTTGCTGCGACGCGGCAACGCGGTGATCTCCAATCATGTCTTGAGTATCGAACGCCTGTATCCGGATCGCCTGAGTGGCCAGCAAGTGATGAAGGATGCTCTGGCCGTCGAGCAGCAATGGCTGCTGCAAATGCTCAAGGCGCGCAGCGGCGAATCGGCGCCCGCCAAGGGCTGGGTGCGTTATGTGCCCATGCCCAAGGCAGATGAGTCGCCCCGGGTCTGGGTGGAGCTGCCGCTGAGCCGCACGCTGGGTACCAAACAAAGTGCGCAGATCTGGCAGGTCGGCGCGGACAGCCAGAGTTTTGCCGAACTCTATGCGCAATGGCTGGAGTGCCGCAGGCTCAGCGACGTGCAGAACAGACTGCTGCCGGACACGCTGGCGAGCTGGCCGTCCACGCCGCGAATCGTGCCAGTCGTGGTGGATGAGCAGGGCAGTTCGGCGGCGCTGGAACGCACCCTGGAGAGTCTCGCCGCGCAGGTCTATCCACCCGAGTTGACGCTGGTACTGTCCACCGATTGTTCCGAGCCGGTACTGGACGGTCGGGTGTTCCATTTGCCGTTGCAGGACGATTACCTGCAACAGATCAATCAACTGCTGCCGCAGCTGGAAGGTGCTGACTGGTTTTATCTGCTGCGCGCCGGTGATCGTCTGGTGCCCCCGGCTTTGCTGATGATGGCCGAGCGCATCGCCTTCAACAGCGCCCTGCATTGTCTGTACAGCGATGAAGGCAGTTTGCGCGCAGGGGAATCGGTGGAGCCGGCATTCAAGCCCGACTTCAACCTGGATCTGCTGCGCAGCTACCCTTATGTCGGCCGCGCGCTGGCGTTCCGGCGCGAGGTTTTTCTGGCGCTCGGCGGTTTCGATTCGACCTTCACTGAGCTTGCGCCTCACGACATGCTCTGGCGCATGGTTGAGGATCACGGCACCCAGGCGGTCGGACACCTGGCCGAGATTGCCATCGAGTCGACATTCGACCTGACCCAGTGGCTGTCGCTGCCGGCCGTGACGCAAAACAATTCACGATTGCTGTCGGCCCATCTTGACCGTCTGGGTATCTCCCACGACCTGCGCCGAGGCAGTGTCGACCTGCTCAATCGAGTCGATTATCGGCATGCGCAGCGGCCGCTGGTCTCGATCATCATTTCGACCCGCGACCAGATTGCGGCGCTGCAACGCTGCGTCGAGAGCCTGCTGGAAAAAACCGCTTACAGCGAATATGAGCTGCTGCTGGTCGACAATGGCAGTCAGACCGCCGAGGCCCGTGCCTGGCTGGACGGCATGGCGCAATTGGGCAGCGAGCGTGTACGCGTGCTGAGTTACCCACAGCAGGGCAATGTCGCCGCATTGCGCAACTTTGCCGTGAGTCAGGCAAGGGGCGAATACGTCCTGCTGCTCAATCCTTATACGGTGATCACTCAGGCTGACTGGCTCGACGAACTGCTCAATCACGCGCAGCGCCCGGAAGTCGGCATCGTTGGTGCCAAGCTTTTCAATCCTGATGGCTATGTTTTGCATGCGGGTCTGGTGCTCGGTTTGCAGGGGCCGGCCGGCTTGCCGTTCTATGGCCAGTCGATGCAATCCTCCGGCTACATGTTCCGTTTGCAGGTGGTCCAGGATCTGAGCGCCGTTGGCGCCGATTGCCTGATGGTGCGCAAGTCAGTGTTCGATGCAGTGGGCGGCCTGGATGAGCAGAGCCTGCCGCGCATGCTGTATGAAGTGGATCTGGCGCTGCGCGTGGCCCGCCAGGGTTATCTGGTGGTGTGGACGCCCTATGCGGCGCTGGCGCTGGGCGCGCAGCCAGTCGATGCGGTCAACGATGAGGAAGGGGTCTCGCACAATCAGCAGGAAGAAACGTTCTTCAAGCGCTGGCTGCCGGTCGTTGCCCGTGACCCTGCCTACAATCCCAATCTGTCTTTGCACAAGCACACGGGCTCAAGCTTCACGCTCGAACCGGGCCTGCGCACTGGCTGGAGTCCTTTCAGCACTGGCACCCAGCCGAAGATTCTCGGGTTGCCGATCAACGCCTCGGCGATCGGTCACTATCGTGTCACGCAACCGCTGATCGAACTCGAAGCGGCAGGGCGGGTGCAAGGGCAGATTCGCTATAGTGTGAACCTGCCGCCGATCGTTGAAATCGAGCGCATGTCGCCTGATGTAATCGTTCTGCAAGGGCGTTACACAGAAGCGTCGGTCAACGAAATGCCGGTGCTGCGCAACTATTTCAATGCGCGGCGCATCTACGAGCTGGATGACTACGTCATTGATGTGCCGCATCGCAATGCGCATATCCGCAACATGCCGGACAAGTTTGAAATGGAACGCATTGTTCGCCGGGCAATCGGCATGTGCGACCGTGTCGTGGTTTCGACTCAGCCATTGGCCAACGCATTGTCGGACATGCATCACGACATTCGCGTCGTACCGAACATGTTGGCGAAAGAGTTCTGGTGCAACCTGCGCAGCCAGCGCCGCACTTCGAAAAAGCCTCGCGTCGGCTGGGGCGGCGGCACCAGTCACCATGGTGACCTGGCGGTGATCGCCGATGTCGTGCGCGAACTGGCGGATGAGGTCGACTGGGTGTTTTTCGGCATGTGCCCGGATGACCTGCGTCCCTACATGCATGAGTTCCACGGGGTGATTCCCCTTGATGCGTACCCGGCGAAACTGGCCAGCCTCAATCTCGATCTGGCCCTGGCACCGCTGGAGTTCCACATCTTCAACGACTGCAAGAGCAACCTGCGTCTGCTGGAGTACGGCGCCTGCGGCTATCCGGTGATCTGCACCGACACCGAGGCCTATCGCGGTTACCTGCCGTGCACACGGATCAAGACCAACACCACGGATGAATGGCTGCAGGCAATCCGCATGCACCTGGCCGACCCGGATGCGAGCTACCGCATGGGGGACGAGTTGCGCGAGGTGGTGCTGCGCGACTACATCTTGCGCGGCGACAATCTGCGTTACTGGGAGAATGGCTGGCTGGCGGATTGATCGATTCGTACATGCAGCAGCAAAAAACAGGCGACTTTCACAGTCGCCTGTTTTTTTTCTTGAAATTCGTCTTTGCATCAAACTCGATACAAATTTTGTCTGCAGGCTCAAGACATCGTCATTTCCTGACGATATAAGCAAATTCGCTGTTCCAGAAAATTGCGCCGCGATGACGTGTGATCGCCACGCTGGCCTGTACCGGTTCACAAACAAGGCAAGGAAGAAGTAATGGCAGTTATAAACGGGACAAACGGCGCGGATACGCTGAACGGTACCAGTGACGATGATCAGATCAATGGTCTGGATGGCAACGACCTGATCAAGGGCAGTGCCGGTGCGGACAAGATCGATGGTGGGGCCGGTTTTGATACGGTGGATTACTCGGCTTCCGCGGCGGGGGTCAATATCGACATCCGGCCGGGTACCGGTCTGGCCGGTGTTGGCGGCGACTCGCAGGGCGACACCCTGACCAACGTCGAGAAAGTCATCGGCTCGGCATTCAACGATACCTTCACTACTGACGCCTACCTCTTCGCCACTTACGATGGGGGGGCGGGCGACGACGTCTACTACGTCAACGGCGGTGGCGTAACCGTCATCGAGCAGGCCGGCGGCGGCAACGATGAAGTACGGGTCAGCTACAAGGACCATACGCTGGCGGCCAACGTCGAGCGCCTTACCTACACCGGCACTGGCTCGTTTACCGGTTGGGGCAATGCCAGCGACAACATCATCACCGGCGGCAACGGTAACGACGTGTTCTATGGCGGTGGTGGTGCCGACCAGTTCTTCGGTGGCGCCGGTCGCGACACCGTGTCGTATCTGGACAGCACGGTGGCCATGAACATCAACCTGAAAACCGGGGTCATCTCGGGGATCGGTGCGGGCGATACGTTCAACGACATCGAAGTCATCGCGGGCTCCAAATACAACGACACCTTCGTGGTCGACAGCCGGATTTCGGGCGTCGATGGCGGTGAAGGTTTTGACACCGTCGATTATTCGACGTCGGCTGCCGGCGTGAACGTCGACATCCGTCCGGGCACCGGTTTGCCAGGTGTCGGCGGCGATTCGCAGGGCGTGACCCTGACCGGTATCGAGAAAGTCATCGGTTCGGCGTTCAACGATAGCTTCACTACTGACGCTTATCTCTTCGCAACCTACGAAGGTGGTGCGAGGGGACGACATCTACTACGTCAACGGCGGTGGCGTAACCGTCATCGAGCAGGCCGGCGGCGGGCAACGGATGAAGTACGGGTCAGCTACAAGGACCATACGCTGGCGGCCAACGTCGAGCGCCTTACCTACACCGGCACTGGCTCGTTTACCGGTTGGGGCAATGCCAGTGACAACATCATCACTGGCGGCAGCGGCAACGACGTGTTCTATGGCGGTGGTGGTGCCGACCAGTTCATTGGTGGCGCCGGTCGCGACACCGTGTCGTACCTGGACAGCACCGTGGCAGTCAACATCAACCTGAAAACCGGGGTCAACTCGGGGATCGGCGCAGGCGATACCTACAACAGTATCGAAGTGATCGCCGGTTCCAAATACAACGACACCTTCGTGGTCGATAGCCGGATTTCGGGCGTCGATGGCGGTGAAGGTTTTGACACCGTCGATTATTCGACGTCGGTCTGCCGGCG
>NZ_AKJP02000017.1:0-74122 GCF_000282275.2 Pseudomonas sp. GM30
ACCGCCGTAAGGGCGGAACCATAGGAGGCCGTTACCGCAGCAACGGATATACACCCACCCCCCTAAAACCCTAAGCCATATCCGGATCCCGAGCAGCCCGCAAAGAATTACTCTCCAACTCATACCGCAACTCATCCACGAACGCCGCCACCGACTCAGGCGTACGCAACGCATCAAGCTTCAACCCGCTGATCACCAGATCCACCTGCCCCGAATCCGGGTGATACAACTTCACTGTCAGCGAATGATCCCCATCCACTGAACACTCGCACGCCAAGGGCGAAAAACTCTGTTCGAGGCTGGCGCGCAACTGCGCAAGATTCATCATGGAGCCTGTTCCTTTAGCTGTTTCGAAGGGAGACGATCCCAAGCCGACAGGCTCGTATCGCACCCCAACAGACTAAGAACTGCCCCACCGTACCAAAACATCCATTTGCACCGTATCAACTAGTGCATTTGCACCTAACGTTGGCCCTTTCCGCTCCACTCTCCGGAGAACAGGCCACGCTCCCGCGCCCAGACAATCGCCTCGCTGCGACTGTGCACATCGAGCTTGGAATACACCGTCGCCACATGATTGCGCACCGTGTTCGGCGCCAGCTTCAGGCGTGCGGCGATCTCCTTGTCGGCCAGCCCTTCACAGATCAGCCCCAGCACATCGCGCTCACGCGCCGTCAGGTCAGTGAACGACACGCTCGGCAGTTGCGGCGAGTTGACCTTCTTCACGTTGGCCAGTTTTTCGATCAGCGTCCGGCTGAACCACGAAGCATCCTTCATCACCTCTTCAATCGCCGCCACCAGCTCCAGCTCGGTGCGCTTGCGTTCGGTGATGTCCATCAGCACCAGCAGATAGCACGGCGTGTCCTGGATATTCACGGTGTCGGCAGACACCGCGCACTCCAGCAGATCCGCATCCTTCTTGCGCACCCGGACGTCGACCCGATCAACCCGACCGCTTTTCGCCAGGGCGGTCAGCAGTCGGGCCCGCGCGCCATCGTCGTCGATGAAACTCAATTGAGTCACGGTTTTACCGACGACATCGTCACTCTCGTACGCCAGAGCGTCGAGGAACGCCTGATTGACATCGATCACCTGCTGCTCTTCGGCGGTGCAGATCAGAATCGGCACCGGCGTCAGGCGGAACGCCTTGGCAAAACGCTCTTCACTCTGACGCAGCGCCACCTCGGCCTTGTGGCGCAGCTCCATGTCGACGAAGGAAAACAACATGCAATCCTCATCATTGAGCACCAACGGTTGCCCGGCAACGATCACTTGCTTGCTGCCGCCATCGGGCAGGCGCAGTTGAGCCTGCATCTGCGGAATGGTCGCCACATCGCGCAGACGCTGGATCGCCAGATCCCTTTGCTCGGCCTGCTCGAAAATATCGATCTCATAGGCCGAAGTGCCGATCACCTGCTCGCGGGTGTAGCCGGTCATTTCCAGAAACCCCGGATTGACCTTGATGTAGCGCAAATCGCTGAGACGGCAGATGACCGCGGGCGCCGGGTTGGCGTTGAAGGTTTTCTCGAAGCGCTGCTCGGCGTTGGCCCAATCGGTGACATCGCTCATGATCAAGACCAGCGACTCCGGCTGCCCTTCGCGGTCGGTCAGCACCATGCTGCGCACGCTGTGCACCCAGACATGCTCGGGATCCTCCACGGCGCTCAGCTCGATCAACAGATCACTGAAGACTTCGCAACGGGCGACGCGGCTGATCGGATAGTTTTCCGGGGGGATCACGTGATTGTTGCGATAACGCAGAGTGAAACGCTTGGCATACTCATCGGCATTTACGCCCAGCTCACCGATCCGGCTGACACCGTGCATCGCCAGCGCCGCCTCGTTGGCCCAGAGGATGCTCTGATCGAGCTCCAGCAGAATCACCCCGTCGGACAGCCCGGCGATGATCTGCTGCAGCTGGCGACGGTTGGTTTCAGTGGTCAGGACTTCCTGGCTCATTGGATCTCCACAGGGAATGCACGTGTGAAGATTACGACCGCAGGCAATCGTGATCGTGCCGAACATAAATTCCCGCACCACCACAGTCCCCCTGTGGGAGCGGGCTTGCTCGCGAATGCGGTATTTCATTCAAATAATTTGTCGGCTGACACACCGCCTTCGCGAGCAAGCTCGCTCCCACAAGAGGGATCAAGGTTGGCCCGACATTTCCACCAACTCCCGCAACGTATCGAGAAACAGCCTGAGCACCGGCGAAGCATCATCAGCGCGGTAAGTCGCATACAACGGCACCTCCGGCAGCGCCGGCGTCAGCTTGCGGAACACCAGCCCCGCCGGAGCCAACTGCTCGATAGAAGCAGGCAGCAGCGCCACCCCGAAACCGGCCCGCACCAGACTGAGCAAGGTCTGCACCTCGATCACCTGCTGGCGGATCTGCGGGGTGAATCCGGCCTGAATGCAGCACTGATAAAGGAAGTTGGCGAACCGCGACTGCTTCAGTTCCAGCGCGACAAACGGCTCCTGCGCCAGATCCGTCGGGGCCAGCACCGCGCGCCTGGCTAACGGATGATCGGCCGGCATCACCACATGAATCGGCTCGTAGATCAGCAGTTCATTGCGCAACAGCGGATCGTCATAACCGACGCGGAACACGCAAGCGTCGATACGTTTTTCCTTCAGCGCCTTGACCTGCGCCGCCGGGGTCATTTCATGCAGCCGCCAGTTCACCTGCGGATAGCGCTCGCGAAACAGGTGCAGGGCCTTGGGCAGCACACCGACCATCACCGAACTGATCATGCCGATCTCCAGCTCACCGAGCTGCCCGCGCCCGGTCTGACGAGTGAGGTCCAGCGCCCGTTCCAGCTGTTCGAACACCAGCGGCGCCTGCTCCTTGAGCATCTGCCCCGCCGCTGTCAGCTCGACCCGATGGTGACTGCGCTCGAACAGCGGCGTGCCGAGTTCTTCTTCCAGCAGACGAATCTGCTGGCTCAGCGGCGGCTGGCAGATGTGCAAACGCTCGGCGGCGCGACCGAAATGCAGCTCATCGGCCAGGGCCATGAAATAGCGCAGCAGACGCAGGTCCATGGCGGCTTACCCCAGAGTCAGCGGCGTTGAACGCTGGCGCACGCCGGTCAGCGCGAACAAGGCGTTGGCAATCGCGGGTGCCACCGACGGACTGCCTAACTCGCCGACGCCACCGGGTTTGCCTGGCTCACCGTCCAGCACCACGATGTCCGTGGCGGGCATGTCCGACATGCGCGTCACGCGATAATCATGGAAATTGCTCTGCACCACCCTGCCCTGTTGAATGTCGAGCCGATCAAACAACGCATGGCCGAGGCCCCACATCAGGCCGCCGTAGATCTGCTCTTCGACGCCGCCAGGTGACACCGCCAGACCGCAATCGACCACGCAGGTCAGCTTCTCGACTTTCGGCTTGCCATCGACCGTCGCGACCCGCGCCACCACCGCGATAAAACTGGTGTAACCCTGATTGGTCGCAATCCCCAACGCAGTGCCCGGTGGCAGCGGCTGGCCCCAACCGGCGCGCTCGGCGGCCTGTTTCAGCACTGCCACATGCCGTGGCCGTTCCTGCATATTCGCCAGCCTGAACGCCAGCGGATCGGCGCCCGCTGCGTGGGCCAGTTCGTCCATGAAGCTCTCGATGGCGAACACGTTGGGAATGAAACTCACCGAGCGATACCAGCCACTGGGCACGTTGCTTTCGTGCTTGACCCAGTTCAACTGCAGATGCGGCGGACGGTAGGCGAAATCCCACGCGGTGATCGCTTCGGTGGTGCTGTAATCCATGTGATCCGGGCGCTCGAAATAGCCCGGCTCCCACTGCTCCGGCGAGGCCGGTGACACCGCGTGCAGTTGTAGCGCGCTGAGTTGGCCGTGGGCATCCAGCGCGCCTTTGACCCGGTGCAGCGTCGCCGGGTGATTGAACAGTGCGTGCATCTCGTCTTCGCGGCTGTTGAGCAATTTCACCGGCACGCCGGTCTGCTGCGCCAGATACGCCACCTCGAACAACCAGTATTTGGCCTCCCGCGCACCGAAGCTGCCACCGGACACCAGTTCGTTGATGGTGACCTTGCCATTGTCGATGCCGCACACGGTTTGCGCGGCTTCCAGCGCCGAGGACGGCACCTGCACGCCGCCCCAATAGGTGATTGCACTGTCCTTGACGTGCGCGGTGATGCAGATCGGCTCCAGTGGGTTCTGCACCTTGTACGGCATGCGGTAATCGGCTTCGAGCAGTTGCGCCGCGTGCGGCCATTGCGCGTCGACATCGCCATGCGTCATGGCCGTGACGCTTTGGCTGTGCGGGTCGGAAATAGCCGCAGCCTGGGCCTTGGTCAGTTCCGCGCTGTCGAACCCGGCCAGTGGCGAGTCGCTCCATTTGATCTCCAGCACCTTGCGGCCCTGCTGCGCCGCCCAGAACGTGTCGGCCAGCACCGCCACGCCTTCCAGGTTGCCGCCGAGTACATCGGGCCGCCCCGGAATCGCAAGCACCTGGCGCACGCCCGGCACCTGCAATGCCGCCGCCGAATCCACGCTGAGCACTTTCGCCCCGACTACCGGCGCGCGCTGAATCACTGCCACCAGCATCCCCGGCAACTGCACGTCGATGCTGTACTTGAAGCGCCCGCAGACCTTGGCCGCCGCGTCACGTTTGTGCCGCAGTTTGCCGATGTACTTGAACTGCGCCGGATCCTTCAGCGTGACATTGGCCGGCGCCGGCAAATGCGCCGCCACGCCGACCAGTTCGCCGTAGCCGAGGCTGCGTTTGCTGGACAGATGAACCACCCGACCTTCTTCGGAGCTGCAGCTGTCGGGGCCGACCTTCCATTGCTTCGCTGCCGCTGCGATCAACAACGCACGGGCGGTGGCCCCAGCCATGCGCAAGCGCTCGTATTCCAGCGACACACTGGTGCTGCCGCCAGTGGAGAAGACTTTCCAGACCGGGTGAATGTAGGTGTCGAAAAACGGATCTTCCGGGGTGATCACCTGCACGGTCATCGGGTTCACATCCAGCTCTTCGGCCACACACGCGGCCAGCGCTGTTTGCGTGCCGGTGCCGGAATCGTGTTTGTGCACCACCAGTTTCACCGTGCCGTCGGGGAAGATTCGCACCCAGGCGTTGGGCTCGAATTCCGTGGCCGGGGCCGGGGCTTTCGGGTCGCTGGCGGCGCTGCCGGATGGCAGGTACAAGGCAATCGCCAGACCCGAAGCCACCGTCGCTGCTTGCTTGAGAAACACCCGCCGGGACGGTTCGAGCAAGGTGTCGTCGCGCAGGCTCATCACGCCTCCTTCGGCGCGTTCGCCGCACGTTTGATCGCTTTGTTGATCCGCCCGTAAGTGCCGCAGCGGCAAATGTTGCCGGACATCGCATTGCGGATCGAATCGTCGCTCACCGCTGCGCCGGTGTTGAGCAGCGCGGCGGCGGACATGATCTGCCCGGATTGACAGTAGCCGCATTGCGGCACATCTTCGGCGACCCAGGCCAGTTGCAGCGGATGGCTTTCGTTCGGCGACAAACCTTCGATGGTGGTGATGCTGTGGCCCGCGACGGCGGCCAGCGGCAACTGGCAGGAACGCACCGCGACGCCGTCCAGATGCACGGTGCAGGCACCGCACAGGCCCATGCCGCAGCCGAATTTGGTGCCGGTGAGTTTCAGTTGGTCACGCAGTACCCATAACAAGGGCATGGAGGGGGACGCTTCATCCAGCTCGCGTCGTTCGCCGTTAACCGTGAATGCGATCATTGTCAGGCTCCAAAAGAGCGGCCCGTCTTTGTGCGGGCCTGGTCACCGATTATTGGAACCCCGGGCAAATCGCGGCCAGCGACGATTTCTGCCAACCGCTGTTAGCAGGACTAACAACATGTACAAGCGATACCCGTCAGTGCAGTCCATGAGTGCGTTCATCCACGCGGCGCGCAGTGGCAGTTTTTCCAGCGCGGCGCGCAAACTTGATCTGACTCACAGCGCGATCAGCCAGCAGATTCGCGCACTGGAAGATTTCATCGGTCAGCCGTTGTTTGTGCGTGAAGGCGGCGGCAGCAACCTCACCGACGCCGGGCAGCTGTTTGCCAGCGTGCTGGCGGACGGTCTGGCGCAGATCGACCGCGCACTGTCCTCGGTGAAAAACCGCAGCGTGGCGCAGCGCCTGACCCTGGATGTGGACAGCGAGCTGGCGCAGAGCTGGCTCAATCCGCGCCTGCCGCAGTTGCTCGATCAATTGCCGGATTACGAAGTGACGCTGCTGTCGATGCCGCGCAGTGATCGCAGCACGTTCGAGCGCGTGGACCTGGCGTTGCGTTACGGTTATGGCGATTGGGATGACTGCGAGATGACGCAGATCTGTGGTGATCGGGTGCTGGCGGTGGCTTCGCCGGCGCTGCTTGAGCGCTATGGTTTGCAGTTGCCGTTGAGTCCGGCGCAGATTCTGCAGTTGCCCTTGTTGGGCTATACGCGACGCTCGTGGATTCCGTGGCTGGACGCAGCTGGAATGCCGCCCGAGGAGCCACCGGCGCGGGTGATTTTCGATAATGCGGCGAACCTGATAGCGGCGGCTGAAGCGGGTGTCGGTGCAGGGCTGGTGCGTGGATTGCTGGCTGCCGATGCGTTGCGCAATGGGCGGCTGGTGGCGCTGAACGAGGCGCAGATTACCGCGCATTACAACCTCTACGCCGTGTGGCCGCACGGGCAGGCGGAGCGGGTGGCGCCGGTGGTTGAGGTGATCAGGCAGTTGGCTGCGCGTACACAGTCCTGACGCCATCGCTGGCAAGCCAGCTCCCACAGGTTTTTGTGGTGTGACACAGATCGGATCAACACTTCGATCACTGTGGGAGCTGGCTTGCCAGCGATGGGGCCGGCACATTCACCAAAAGACCAAAACCAAAACCATATCGCCCAAGTATCACCACCGCGCCCAATTAATATTGTACGAACCCTCCCCCGCCTTCCAATACTCGCCCTCAGCAACCACCCACCCGGGCCGGATGCGAACAGGCGAGGGAATGCGCGAGTGCTGCGCATAGAAATGGCCGATAGCCCGGGGCGTGGATGCCGAGAGCCGCAAGGCTCCCTTCCCCGCTATCAGGAGATCGACTTCAATGATCATCGATATCAGCTGCTATCCCACGGATCTCGTGGACCTCGCCTGGAGGCATGACGGTGACCCGTTCACCGGCGAGCGTTTGCTGGAGATGATGGATGGCCCGTACATGGTCAACGGCAAACCTCGCCGTATCGACAAAGCCTTCATCCAGCCGCCGCAGGGCAACACCATCTACACCTGGACCGATGGCGAACTCTCGGGCCGTGAATCCATCGACGCCTACATGGCCTACACCCTGAAAATGGTCCAGACCTACCCGGATCGTTTCATCGGCTGCTTCGTCTACAACCCGCGCTGCGGGGTGGAAAACGGCGTCGAGGCGATCGAGCGCTACGTCAAGGAGCACGGTTTCAAGATGGTGCAGATGCAGGCCAACATGCACGCCTACCGGCCTGACCGGGCGCTGGACTGGGTGCGCCCGTGCTTCGAGAAATGCGCCGAGCTGGGCATTCCGGTCAAGCTGCACACCGGCGACGGGCCGTACAGCATCCCGTCGGAATGGGTGCCGATGATCAAGGAATTCCCCAACGTGAATTTCATCATGGCCCACTTCGGCGTGCAGACCGGCGGCGTCTACGTGTTCGAACCGATGCAATGGGCGATGGAGCTGCCCAACGTCTATTGCGAATCGGGCTGGTGCCTGCAATCGCGGATCGTCGAGTTCGCCAAGGTCTTGCCAACGCACAAGATCCTGTTCGGCACCGACACCCCGCCGAACGAACCGGGCATGTGGCTGCGCCTGCTCGAAGTGCTCTGCCACGAACCGCCGCAAGGCCTGAACCTCGACGAAGACACGCTCGAGGAGTACCTGGGCAACAACACCGCGCGGATGATCGGCCTCGAACCGACCCCGCCGCCGCGTTCCGTTTCCGAAGCAGAGGCGCAACTCAAGCGCCCCGTCACCACGCAACTGGCCAGGAGCTGAACCGATGATCATCGACACCCATCTGCACCCCACCAACCTGGTCGACGAGGCCTGGCGCCACACCGGCGAACCGTTCACCGGCGAGCGCATGCTCAAACTGATGGACGGCCCGTACATGATCAACGGCAAACCACGCCGCATCGACATGGGTTTCATCCAGCCACCACCGGGCAACACCGGTTATCGCGACGGCAACCGCCGGGGCCGCGAGGGCGTGCGTGACTACATGTCGTATGTCGCCGAACTCTGTGTGAAGTACCCGGATCGCTTCATCGGCAACTTCAACTTCAACCCGCGCTGGGGACCGGAAAACGGTGCGGCGGAGCTGGAATTCCACATCAAGGAATACGGCTTCAAGATGCTCAAGCTGCACGCCAACATGCACGGCTATCGCCCGGACCGGGCGCTGGATTGGTTGCGCCCGGCGATGAAAGTCTGCGCCAAGTACAACATCGTCGTGCTGATCCACACCGGCGACGGCCCGTACACCATTCCGACGATGTTCTACCCGATCATCCGCGAGTTCCCAATGGTCAATTTCATCATCGGCCACTTCGGCATCCAGACCGGCGGCAACTACTCGTTCGAGGCCTTCTGGATGGCGATGGACACGCCTAACGTGTACTGCGAATCCGGCTGGTGCTTCCAGTCGAGGATCGTCGAGTTCGCCAAGGAACTGCCGCGCAACAAGATCGTGTTCGGCACCGACTCGCCGCCGAACGAACCGGGCATGTGGCTGCGCGAGCTGGAGGTGTTGTGCTCACCGGCACCGCAGGGCCTGGGCATCGACGAGGATCATCTCGAAGACTACCTGGGCAACAACATCGCCCGGTTGTGCGGGATCGAACCGACGCCACCGCCCAAGGATCTGGTTGAGGCCGACATACGCCTGACCACCACGTATCTCTGATACCGCTGTTCGCTGAAGCCATGCTGAACCCTTGTGGCGAGGGAGCTTGCTCCCGCTGGGTGGCGAAGCCGCCCCCAAAGAACAAGGCCTGCTGCGCAGTCCAGCGGGAGCAAGCTCCCTCGCCACAGGGATCTGCTCAGCACCTGAGTGAACAGTAGAGGCAACACAGCGACTTTACAGGCACGAAGATGACCCGGCGCTCCCTCGACCGGCAGGCCAACGGCTGCTCGATCGAACGCCTTCTCACCCCTGCGTGCCTGCTTTTTACGAGGTGAAACCATGACCCGTTCGACGCTCGGCGATTCTCAGGATTTTCACGTGTTCATCGACGCCTATCGCCGTGAGTACCCGGACGATGTGCTGACCATCACCCAACCCGTTTCTGCCGATCAGGACATCACCGCCCTGGTCGATGCCCTCGCCGCACAGGGCCGCGATCCGCTACTGATCTGCGAACACGTCGGCGGCCTCAAGGTGCCGGTGGCGACCAATCTGTTCGCCTCCCGCACCCGCATTGCCCGGTTGTTCGGCGTAACGCCTGCACAACTGCACGAAACCTTCCAGCGCCGCGCCAACCAGCCCATCGCCCCGCGCTACGTGGAAAGCGGCCCGGTGTTCGATGAAGTGTTCGAAGGCGAAGCCGTGGATCTGGCGCTGCTGCCGATGCTCAAGCATTTCGACAGCGACCGCGGCCCGTACATCACCAACGCGATCATCATCGCCGAGGACCCGCAGACCGGCATTGCCAACATGAGCTACCACCGCTCGATGCGCCACGCCCGCCAGTCCCTTGCGACCAGCCTGCACTCGCGTGGACACCTGTGGCGGATGCTGCAGACCGCCCGCGAGCGCGGCGAAGAATTGCGCGTGGCGATGGTGGTCGGCGCGCATCCGCTGTTCATGCTCGCCGCCGCTGCACGCCTGCCGTATGGCAGCGATGAACGTGCGGTGGCCGGCGGGCTGTTCGGTGCGCCGCTGGAACTGGTCAAGACCCCGCGCTACGGCATCGGCGTACCGGCTCACGCCGAATTTGTCCTGGAAGGCGCCATCGACCCGACGGCCTACGCCGAGGAAGGCCCGTTCGGTGAGTTCAGCGGTTATTCCTCGGATCGCTCGACCAACAACGTGCTGCGCGTCGACACCCTGTTGCGGCGCAAGGACGCCTGGCTGGTGGACGTGATGGGCGGCCGCTACGCCGAGCATCTGACCCTCGCCCGGCTGCCGCGCGAAGCGGAAATGAGCGAGAAGCTCAAGGCGCGTTTCCCCGCCGTCACCGCCGTGCACTACCCGAACTCCGGCACGCACTTTCATTGCTACGTGGCGCTGGATCAGAGCCGCGACGGCGAAGCGCGACAGATCATGCTGGCCCTGCTCGGCTGGGACCCGTACCTGAAAAACGTGATTGCTGTGGACAGCGATATCGACATCACCGACGACAGCCAGGTGTTGTGGGCGCTGGCCACGCACTTCCAGCCGCATCTGGATATTTTCGTGATCGATGGCTTGCCCGGCAGTCCGCTGGATCCGTCGTCATCGGTCAACGGCACCACTTCGCGCATGGGCCTTGATGCAACACGTGGCTCGGGCTTCGACGGGATCAAGGCGCAGCTGGATCAGGATGTGCTCGAACGTGCGCGGGTGTTGCTCAAAGGCCTGGCATCGTGAACCGCCAGCGGATGGTGGTGGGCATCAGCGGTGCGTCCGGCTTCATCTACGGCGTGCGTCTGCTGCAATTGCTCGCCGAGCTGAATATCGAAAGCCACCTGATCATCAGCCGTGCCGCGCTGCTGACCATGGCCCACGAGACCGATTACAAACTGGCCGATGTCACTGCGCTCGCCAGCCACTACCACCGCGCCGATGACGTCGCCGCCGGGATCGCCAGTGGCTCGTTCCGTTGCCTGGGCATGGTGGTCGCGCCGTGTTCGATGAGGACCCTGGCGGAGATCGCCACCGGCACGTCTTCCGGGCTGATCGGCCGCGCCGCCGACGTCACCCTCAAGGAACGCCGCACCCTGGTGCTGATGGCCCGCGAAACCCCGCTGACCCTCGCCCACCTGCGCAACATGACCGCCGTCACCGAAATGGGCGGGATCATCGCGCCGCCGGTGCCGGCGTTTTACGCGCGGCCCGAGAGTCTTGGGCAAATGGTCGATCACAGCCTCGGCCGGGTGCTCGATCTGTTCGGCCTCGACTCTGGCACCGCACAACGATGGCGAGAACACCAAGGATCCTGTGGGAGCGAGCTTGCTCGCGAAAGCGGTGGAACAGTCGCTATCACTGCTGAATGACACACCGCATTCGCGAGCAAGCTCGCTCCCACAATGAAGCAGCATCACCCGAATTCAGTGTGCACCGGTCAATCAAAGGAGCCTCATCATGAACACCCCCTTCAACGCCCCAACCCCCAACACCAAAATCCCCGTGACCATCCTCACCGGCTTCCTCGGTGCCGGCAAAACCACCCTGCTCAACTACATCCTCAAGGAAAATCACGGCCGCAAGATCGCCGTGATCGAAAACGAGTTCGGCGAGGTCGGTATCGACGGCGATCTGGTGCTCAGCTCCGAGACCGAAGAAATCTACGAAATGGTCAACGGCTGCGTGTGCTGCACCGCCGAGGTACGCGAGGATCTGGTGCGCATCGTCCGCGAACTGGTGGCGCGCCCGGTGCGCCTCGATCACATCCTGATCGAGACCAGCGGTCTGGCCGATCCATATCCGGTGGCACAGAGCTTTTTCATCAATGACCCGATTGCCGAGGAAGTCGAACTCGACGCGATCGTGACCATGGTCGACGCCAAGCACATCGCCCAGCACCTGGAGGACCTGCAACTGGATGGCGTCGACAATCAGGCGGTGGACCAGATCGTCTGCGCCGACCGCATCGTCATCAACAAGGTCGATCTGGTCAGCAGCGACGAGGTGGAAATCCTGCGCGGCAAGATCCGTGGTTTGAACGCCACCGCAGATCTGGTGACCTCCACCCATGCACAGATCGATCTGACGAAAATCCTCGGCATCGGCGCGTTCGAGTGCACGCAGAAGCTCATGGAAATCGGCGCCGAGCCTGAGCATCACGAGCATGACCACCACCATGAATCAGCAGACCACGAACACGACCCGAGCGTGTCATCGGTGGGCATCGCCGTGGACGGCGCCGTCAACCTGATGGCGTTCCACCGCTGGATCAGCGAGCTGCGCTCGTCCCAGGCCGACAACCTCTATCGCATGAAAGGCGTGCTCGCCGTGGCCAACGAGGACCAGCGCTACGTGCTGCAGGGCGTGCACAGCCTGGTGGAATTCCGCGCCTCGACCGCCTGGGGCACGGAGCCGCGTTCGAGCAAGATCGTGTTCATCGGCCGCGACCTGGACCGCGCGGCGCTGAACCAGGGCTTTGCCGCCTGCCTGGCAGGCTGAGCAAGGCACCGGAGCCGGTGGATGGCGGCTTCGCAGCACGAATGACTGAGACCACTCAATTGACGGTGACACCGAACCTGTGGCGAGGGAGCTTGCTCCCGCTGGGTCGCGAAGCGGCCCCTGAACAGCATGGGCCTGCTGCGCAGTCCAGCGGGAGCAAGCTCCCTCGCCACAGGTGTTTCATCACGGCGTCAATCAATTGATCGGCATCAGACGAATACCCCTCTGTACCGAATAACAACAGCTAGAGGTGATTCCCCATGTCGTCAGCCACTCCTTCCTCCACCGTGCACCCCGTCGACCGCATTCTGCCGGTACGACAGATGCTCACCCTCGGCCTGCAACACATGGCCGTCTCGTACATCGGCGCCATCGCCGTGCCGTTGATTGTTGCCAGCGCGCTGAAAATGTCCCACGCCGACACCGTGGTGCTGATCAGCACCACACTGTTCTGCTCCGGAATCGCCACTCTGTTGCAAACCGTTGGTTTCTGGAAATTCGGTGTACGTCTGCCGATTCTGCAAGGCGTGGCGTTCAGCAGCGTCGGCCCGGTGATCGCCATCGGCAGCGATCCCCAGGTGGGGTTTGCCGGGGTCTGTGGGGCGGTGATCGGCGCCGGGATCTTCACCATGCTGATGGCGCCGTTCGTGGGCCGATTGCGGCGGTTTTTCCCGCCGGTGGTCACCGGCTGCATCGTCACGGTGATCGGTTTGCAGCTGTTCCCGATTGCCTATGAGTGGGTCGGTGGCGGGCGTAACGCGAGCAACTTCGGCGCCCCGGCGTTTCTCGGTGTGGCGGTGGTGGTGTTGCTGACCATTTTGCTGGTCAATCGCTACGGCAGCCCGTTATTGCGCAACATGGCGGTGCTGGTGGGGATGCTGGTCGGTGCCGGTCTGGCCTACGGTCTGGGCATGGGCAATTTTCACAGCGTCGAAGAGGCGCCGTGGCTGACCGTGCCCTACCCGTTCTACTTCGGCCTGCCGACGTTCAGCCTGATCCCCATCGCGACCATGGTGGTGGTGATGATCGTGCAGATGGTCGAGTCGATGGGGCTATTTGTGGCCATTGGAGACATTGTCGACAAACCGGTGGAAGACCAGCAAGTAGTCAATGGCCTGCGCGCCAATGGCCTGGCCAGCACCATCGCCGGGATGTTCGCGGCATTCCCGTTTATCGCCTTCATGGAAAACGTCGGCCTGGTGATCCTGACTGGCGTGCGCAGCCGTTGGGTGGTGGCGGTCAGCGGCCTGCTGATGTGCTCGATTGCGCTGGTGCCCAAGGCCGGGGCGATCATCGCTTCGATGCCCACCGCAGCTTTGGGCGGTGCCGGCATTGCGATGTTCGGCGTGGTCGCGGCAGCGGGCATCCAGACCCTCGCCAAGGTCGATTACGAGCGCAATCGCTACAACGTCTTGATCGTCGGTTTCACCATCGCCGCCGCGCTGGTACCGGTGCTCGCGCCCACCCTGTTCAAACAAATGCCCGAGTGGTCACAGCCGTTCCTGCACAGCAGCGTGGTCATCGCCTGCCTGGTGTCGGTGCTGCTCAACGCGGCGCTCAACGGCGTCAGCGTGCCAGAAACCACACCCGGCAAATCCGCTTCGCACATTCTCTGACTGGAGCCTGCCCATGACTCAACTTCAAACCATCCTGATCAAAACCCCCGTAGCGGTGATGACCGGCCTGCGCGGCCCGCGTGCCCGTGCCGGGGCGGTGGACATTCGCGTGGTCAACGGACGCATCGCGGAAATGGCCGTCGACCTCCAGGCGCAACCCGGCGAGCGGGTGATCGATGCGCGCAACTGCGTGGTCTATCCGGGCTGGATCAACACCCACCATCACCTGTTTCAGAACCTGCTCAAAGCCGTGCCCGAAGGTTTGAATCAGGATCTGCAGGGCTGGCTGGCGAGCGTGCCCTACCCGCGTCTGAACCGCTTCACCCCGCAACTGGCACGGATCGCCGCCCGCCTGGGCATGGTCGAATTGCTGCTGTCCGGAGTGACGACGTGCGCCGATCACCACTACCTCTACCACGCCCACGGCAGCACCGAGACCGGCGACTTGCTGTTCGACCTCGCCGAGGAATTCGGCCTGCGCTTTGTGCTGTGTCGCGGTGGCGCGCTGGAATCCGCCAGCGCGCACCCGGGCTTCTCGAAAACCGCGCTGCAACCGGAAAGCCTCGAGCAAATGGTCGGCGACATCGAGCGGCTGAAATCGCTGTATCACCAGGACATCCCGGACGCCTTGCGCCGGGTGGTCGTCGCGCCCACCACGCCGACCTTTTCGCTGCCGCCGACCCTGCTGCGCGAACTGGCGCACACCGCCCGCGGCCTCGGTTTGCGTCTGCACACGCACCTGTCGGAAACGCAGAACTACGTGAATTTCTGCCGCGAGAAATACAACTGCCTGCCGGTGGAGTTCGTCGCCGAACACGAATGGCTCGGCCCGGACGTCTGGTTCGCCCACGCCGTGCACCTGCAACCCGGCGAAATCCGCATGCTCGCCCAGACCGGCACCGGCGTCTCGCATTGCCCGGTGAGCAACGCGCGCCTGGGCAGCGGCGTCGCGCCAGTGCCGCAAATGTATGAAGCCGGCGTACCGATTTCCCTCGGCGTCGACGGCGTCGCGTCCAACGAATCCGGGAGCATGGTCGGCGAAGCCAACACTGCGTGGCTGATCCACCGCGCCGAACAAGGCGCTTCGGCCACCACCGCCGAAGACGTGATCCACTGGGGCACGGCGGGCGGCGCGCAGGTATTGGGACTGGGCGCGGTCGGAACACTGGAAATCGGCCAAGCGGCGGATCTGGTGATCTACAGCCTTGATCATCCACGGTTCTTCGGTTTCCACGATCGCGCAGTTGCCCCGGTGGTCGCGGGGGAACCGATCACGGTGAAATACAGCCTGGTGGGCGGCCGGGTTGTGGTCGATAACGGCGTGATTCCGGGGCTGGATATCGAACGGATGCGCGCCGAAGCGTGGGAAGGAGTGCAGGCGATGATGAATATCGACGATTAATCCGCAGGCGATGCAAAACCCTGTGGGAGCTGGCTTGCCAGCGATGGCGGGCTTTCAGTCGACTGAGTAATAACGGGCAATAAAAAGGAGAGCTGGCAACCGCCATGCTCTCCTTTCGTTGTAGTGCTTTAAAAAATCACAAATCTGACATCGACTTAATTGCTAGCTCTATCCTTTCACGCGCGGCACTGGTCAGACGCTTAACGCCGAAAGTTTTGGCGATCTCCAAAGGCATGTCGCCAGCAGAGATTAAAGAGGCAACCATCAGCAGCTCTTCCGTGGCTATCTCCTCAACCGAACGGCCGTCACCCAAGGTCGCAGGTATTCGATATTTGTTCCAACCAGCAATATCATTTTCAGAATGCCAAACAAATTGACCATCCACAGGATCACTTTTCAAATGATGGTTTTGTTCTGTCAGATCAAGAACCCGCTCTCGAATGAGGCGCCCAGAGCGTTGAAAACCATGTGCGCGGGCTACGCGCTGTACCAACACTGAATCGAGGACAGGAGCCTCTTGCAACAACACATGTGCAATCAATTCAGCAAGAACTGAATCATATTCAGGAGAGTAAAACGCCTCTGCATTGATTCTGTCACCCACGCTTGTGAAGTCGGTGACACGATATTCATCTTTGATTGCTGGCGAGACCTGCAATGCAAACGACTTCGCTATCTTGAGGTCGGGAGGTAGTTCGCCAGAAGCCTCACCCTCGGATGCAGCAGCGATTTCCTCTTTTTCTAAGTCATTTGCCAATGGAGCGCTATGCACTAATGACAAATGAGGTATTGCAGATTCCTGCTCAACCGTTTTGCTAACAAGAGCAGATGCACGCGACTCTTCCAAAAGAGCTTCAAGCGATCCATGCAACCGATCCAGTGCACCAGACTTATCAATCCACCACTCTGTAGACCAGAGCCGAACCAGCTTCCAACCCAACCCTTGCAGGATTGCGCTACGAACCTTGTCACGATCTCGGGCGGTCGCCGCACTGTGATAGGTAGCACCATCACATTCAACACCAACCAGATAATCGCCAGGTCTGTCAGGATGGACAATACCTAGATCAATTCGGAAACGAGACACGCCTATTTGCGGTACGACTTGCCAACCTTTTCGTCTCAGCTCTTGAGCAACAGCTTCCTCAAAAGGCGAGTCATAACCGCCCACTGAACCCTGCACTGCCTCGGCAAGAGCCCTTGGCCCTCTCTGGGCAAATTCAATGAAGTGCTTCAAATCGCGAACAGCTCGAGCGTTGGTGCGATTCAAATCAATCATCGAAGAATCAAAAGAGGAGAAAACCATCATCTCCCTGCGTGCACGGGTTATCGCCACGTTCAAACGACGCCATCCGCCTTCTTTGTTCAATGGACCGAAGTTCATCGACATAACCTGCGCACCAGGGTCGGTTGGACCATATCCGATACCTAGCATGATCAAATCGCGCTCATCGCCCTGAACTGTCTCCAGGTTTTTTACGACGACGGGTTCGGCAATGTCATGCTGGAAGAACGGCTCAATCTGCGGAAACTGTTGCCGTGCCCTATCCAGCAGATCGTTGATCAGTCTTTGCTGGTCGCTATTGAGTGTGATGATCCCAATAGTATGACCGCTCGCTACAAACGCCGGATCCATCAATCGCTTCACAGTCTCGGTAACGATGGCCTCGGCCTCGGCCTGATTGTGCCTGCCCTTGCCTTTTGCGTAGACGCCATCAATACGTCGCCACTCCACAGCGCTGGCACGCGTTTCAGCCGCAGGGAAGGTGATGAGATTGCTGTCGTAGTAGCGATGGTTCGAGAATGCAATCAAGCTTTCATGGCGACTCCGGTAGTGCCAACTGAGGCTATGACTTGGGATACCTGCGCCCAGACACTCATCCAAAATGCTCTCCATATCCTCAGCAGTATCATCTTCTGCGGCAGACGCGGCGCGATTGAAAAAATTGGTTGGAGGCATCTGACGGGGATCACCCGCAATGACCACCTGCTTCCCCCTCGCGATTGACCCGATTGCATCCCATGGCGCAATTTGCGATGCCTCATCGAATATCACCAAGTCAAAAAGCGCGAGATCTGTTGGTAGATACTGCGCAATCGATAGAGGGCTCATCAGCATGCAAGGAGCGAGTTTCGACATGGCATCGCCCATCTCAACAGCAAGCTGTCGCACGGGTTTGTGCCGACGTGATTTTTGCAGCTCGTGCTTCAAGATGCCGAAACCACCTTGCTTGCCGATCTCGTTTTTCGACGGGATCAATCCACACAGCTTCGCTCGTATGTATCGGACAGTAAGCTTTGAAAGCTCCTCATCCAGACGTACAAACGCCTCAATATCGCTAGTGTGCTCTGCCGGCACGAAATTACGAAGCAGCGGTTCCGCGTCGATCATCACCCTTGCAAACCACCGTGCATAAGATGTTTCGAATGCGTCTACAGTCCCGCCCTCTGGCAACCCTTTGGTTGCCAATGCATCACTTAGCGGTTGAAGCCCGGACGCTATAGCCTCTTCACGCACCCGACACCAATCGCACCAGGCTTTCAGCTTCGTCTCATGCCGAGAAATAGCACTGGCCGCATCGAGCAATGACTCAATGGTCAATTTGCTCTCTACCGGGCGATTACTCAGTTCATTGAAGCGTTTGCTCATTTGACTAAACGTTTCCAATGCATCTTTCAACTGGTGAAGCGCTGCTGCGATAAAACCACCCCCGCCCAATAGCTCATTGGCTTCAGTGACCAGCTTTTGCGTGGCCCCCCGCAGTGCAATAAGATCTTCAGGGGATTCTGCGTTCGAGCTGATCAAGGTCCGCAGGCGTTCAGCGAGGTCCCAGGCTACTGCCATCGCGGATTGATCACTAGAAACTCCGCTCCATCCAGGCACAGCGTTTATATCTGCAGACAAGCTGTCCAGCGATATGAGCAGATCACGCATTTCGAAGAGTCTGGCAAGATCCTGCTCAACGTTTGGAAGTCCAACCGCTCCGCCCTGCCCCGCAAGGTTCTTAGCCACCTTTTTCTTGGCCAAAGTAGCGAGGAACCAAAACTTGGTCTTGCCCGTTTCCCAGTCGCTTTTGAGTTGTTCGAGATTGATGGTGCGGCAGGCTTCTGAGGCGTAACGCACCGACAGCGAGTGTTCAATTTCTTGGTAATTTGTGAGGATCTGCACAGCTTTCTTGGCTGCAACGATCTTGGCACTTGCATTCATCGTGAATGCAAAAGAGAGATCGATACCGTGCGTATCTACCAAAAGTGCAACAAACTGGCAAAGACGCTCGATGTCCTCCCCACTCGTAAAGGCTAGGGGAAGATCGGTGGCTCTCAACAAGTTGTTACAGGCAACCTTCAGCCGCTCAATGACGCCCGGCAGCTCCCTGGATACTGCAGCGATCGACTCTTGCCAGCCGTTTGACCATTCGGTGGGAGCGATGAGTGAGAAGTCACCTGACAGATCGCGGGCAGCCTGACTATTCAAGTCGAGACGCCGGGCAAGATCACGCAGGCGCGCGTAATCCTCCGCGTCGTGAGACGTTCCCTCTGGCCATGCAATACGCGGCAACGCAGCGTCCCCATCTCGAACGACACGACCTATAGCCTGATGGACTGTTAATCCATTAGGTTGCCGACGATGCAAGGTTTCCACGACTTCGTTCAATCGATTTCGTAGCTTGTGCAGTTTTGCCGTTTCTACGGCCCACTCTTCAGTGGTCAACGCATCGCGAACATCCCAAGCCCGCTCAAGTTGTTTAAGTACTTCAACTTTGGATGTTTTGCTGGAGTGCAGCTCAAGACAGAATTCGCCTAGCCCCTTTTCTTCTAGCCGACGATAGACAACATCCAAAGCGGCCATTTTTTCTGCTACGAACAAGACCCTGCGACCCAGGGCCAGGTTGTGAGCGATCATATTGGCGATAGTTTGGGACTTACCGGTACCGGGAGGTCCATCAAGAACGAAATCACAGCCACTGGCGGAGGCAACGACTGCAGCCAATTGGGAGGAGTCTGCCGGCAACGGTGTGAACAGATCGGCCGGGCTGACTTTTCTATCCAACTCGTGAGGCTGTGGAAACTCCCCCGATGTAGCAAAGCCCTCACCGCCGACACTTCTTTCCAACAAATGTTTGACCATCGGGCTCTTCAAAAGCTGCTCTGAGCGAGCAGCCAAATCCTGCCACATCAAATACTTCGCGAAGGAGAACGTTCCCAACACGAGTTCGGTGGTGACCTCGAAGCCCGGCACATCTCTGATGGCACGGCGCACTGTATTCCAGATTCCAGTGACATCAATGCCACTGTCGTCGGTCGGAAGCTCACCTTCAAGCCCAGGAATAACGAGTTCAAAGTCATGTCGTAACAGTTCGAGCAGGGTCAAATTGAAGCGAGGCTCGTCCTCAAGCAATGTCATCGTCACGCCGGACAACGCACTTTTACGATCAAGTTTTACGGGGAGCAAAATTAAAGGTGCGGAATAGGTTTTTGGGTCGTCTGCCGACTTTTTCCACTTTAAAAACCCGAGTGCAAGAAAGAGAGTATTGGCTCCGCCTTCATCGAGATCACTTCGAGCCTTCCGGTACAGGTCAATGAGCGCTACTTCGAGCTTAGTTTTCTCAAGGGTGGCCAGTACCTCACCACGAGACAATGCACTGCGAGCATATTCATCTCTGAGTGACTCGCGATTTTGTTGCTCATAGAGTGCCGCATCTCTACCTCCAGCCTCCAGATCCGGTATAGACACGATCCTGATGCGCTTGCCGCTGGCCAGTTGGTCTTCTAGCTCAGCGGGTTCAGGACAAATCAAGCGAACGCCTTTAGCACTATCCGGCAGATGTAGAAGTCGATTTCGAGTAGTCAGATCGAGAAGCTTGCGTTGCCACAGCGTCAGCTTACCGGTGGGAGTTTCTGACTCAGTAAGAGTCTCTACGTCAAAGCCCGGCAATTGTGGCGCAATCTCCAGTGCCTCGAGTGGTGCCTCCGACTCTTGAATCACATCTGATTTCGACACGGGGATTGACGTTGCCAAAGGACGGATGCGCTGCATGCGTGCTCGATGCATATCAATGGCCATGATGAAATCATCATCGTTGACCTGCCTTTCAGCTGTACTGATGGCCTGACTGAAACCTGGCACAGGAAATTGCGTTGCCAGAGTGGTTTCGAATACGAGAGCCTCTTTCAGGTCGATACGCTTTCGTACCGCGGAAGCCTCATCTGTAATCAGTTGAGAAAACTCTTGAGGCTGCAACCAAACACCTGCAAAAGCATGACCTTTCGTCAGCAACAGAAGTGCGTTCAGTCCGGCTTGCTCCAGTGCCGCGGCAAAAAGCAATGCTGTGTCCAGGCATGTTGCAACACCGCCCTCCAATATGAGGCTCGGAGTTCTGACTTTCTGACCGTGAGTCTCAAAGCTTGCCGGTGGCAGTGCGTAGCTCAATTTATGTCCGCAGACTGCAGACCATATTGCGGACGTGAGCTCCCAGGTTCTGGTTCTGGACTTACTTTCGTAACCGTTGATGCCATCCGGCTTGCCAGCCCGGCGCAGAACATCGGAAGCAGATTTGAGTATCCGATCTACCGCAGGGTCATTTGGCATTGCAAACGCCGGCAGCAGCTCTGGCATCGAGTTAACGCCACCCCACTCATTTCGTGCCAAAAGCTCAACCGGGAAGATTTGACTGTTGAGAACTTCACCGTTGCAATAGAGGCGCAGCGCAAGGGTCGCGCTGAGACTTTCCGTCAGATCGGCGAGATAAGCGGCATTCAGTTTCAAATTTCGTTCTGAAATATGTAGCGTCGACTCTTTGTTTAATCGATCCAGACGCCAAGTCTTGCCTTCAAGGAAGGGAGGGTCCGCGACAAGCTCCAGCTCAAGATCGCTGTAATCAGCTTCACCATCGTTGTGTACGGTCAGTTCTCTGAGGACCGGGACAGAATTTTGGTGAGAAGCAAAGCCAATCTTGCTGGCGATCACTCCCTCGATCTTGATGGTCATGAACCATTTTCTCCATTGGAAATTCGACGAAACGACTTCTGAGCGCTTAAAAATAGACGCCATACTCACCGACAAGGATAGATTTTGAAACTGCTTTTTAGATCAAAGGTAGAGATAGGGACGCTCCTACAGCCAAGTCCCTAGATTCATCCCATTAATGAACAAGAAAATCGCTTCTTTAACGCGTCTACATGCGTGAGTCATCAATCCATCTGCAACAAATCAGCCCCAACAAAATCGGTGCATTCGCGACTTCCGGGTTTCTCGACTAAGGTTACCCCCTCATCGGATTGAGCCCCTGCCAGCTTCACCGGGCTCTTGATCAAGGAGAGACTGATGACGTCGCGTCGCAACATCGAACAGACTTATCGCACCTGGTCCAGCCCGATTCTGCTGGAGCTGAAAAAGCGCGAACACCAAATGGCGCCGGTCGAGCGTCAGGCGCTGGAGAATGTTTTGGTCGAACGGCGGTTGCTGGATGTGGGCAACCCCAACGGCCCTGACAGACGCCAGGGCATTGCGGGCAAAAATGACCGGCCCGGTTGATCAGCGGATCAGACCGGGTTGATGTGCAACCCCAGTTTCAGCAGTTCCTTGCGCAGCATCGACGGTTTCACAAGCGCCATGCCCGCCTGCCATCGCAGCGGCAACAACCGATCCAGCTTCTGCTGGCTGAGCAGCGGCTCAGCCAGCAAACAACTCTTGCCGTCACGGATGCTGATGACGTTCAGCAGCCAGTCATCGCCCTGCCCGGCCATCCAGCGGCTGATCTCGACATGCCGTTTTTCAATCAGGGCATCGGCATCCCATACGGTCATCTGGGCGAAAACCTGCGGCAGGTTGCTTTCCGGATTGAATCGCTTCAGATCCGCCGCTAACGCTGCCTGCAGGTCTGCTTCGATGGCGGCCTGACATTCGAGGAAATACTGCTCGGGCCAATTCGCCGGCAGATTCGCCCGCGGCGCCAATATTTCATAAGCCTCGATATCCAGTTCGGTGGTCATCTGCCCGCTGAAGTTGAGTGTGTTGTCGAGGATTGCCGTGGCCAGTAATGCCGCGCTGTGCACGCTGATTCGCGGTAGCAGGCCGGTGCTTTGCCAGCGCTGAAAAACCAGCGTCGCCGCTGCGCCGATCGGGCGAATATCGGCGGCGCAACCCAGTCGCTCAGCCCAGTACCGTTCAAAACCGGGATGATGGTCAATGACCTCCACCACTTGGTCGAGCACCACCAGCGGATCGAAGTGTTGATAGTCGGACACATCGACCAGCACGAATTCGTCGTTTGCTTGTGGAGAGTAGCGGTGAAACTCGGCACCCCAGCTCAGAACGGTCGGCGACACGCTGCCGTTGGGTCTGGCACTGCTGACGGCACGGGCGGAAATGCCTTGCAGGTTGAGCAACTCTGCGTAAGCGATACAGCAGGCGTAGGCGTCGATGTCCAGATAGGACGCGCCGGAGGTGATGATTTTCATGGGGCGCAAACGTCGCACATTTCCATGACATTGGGGTGACATAAAAAGATCGCAGCCTGCGGCAGCTCCTACAGAGATGGATACAAATCCCCTGTAGGAGCTGCCGCAGGCTCGGGCCGCGATCGGACGATCTTTTGATCTTCAGGCCGCGGCTTTACCGGCGGCCACCATCGCCGAAGCCGCCAGCATCGCCCGCAACAACACTGCACACCCGGCCGCCAGATCGTCCGGCGCGGCGTTCTCGATTTCGTTGTGGCTGATGCCACCCTCGCACGGCACGAAGATCATCCCGGCCGGTCCCAGTTCAGCGAGGAAGATCGCGTCATGCCCGGCGCCGCTGACGATGTCCATGTGCGACAGGCCGAGGCCTTGCGCCGCGCCGCGTACCGCCTCGACGCAGCCCTTTTCAAAGTACAGCGGCGGGAAGTCGGCGGTCGGCGTCAGTTCATAGGTCAGGCCGTGTTCCTCGCAGGTAGCGTCGATGACCTGCTTCACCTCGGCGATCATCGAATCCAGCCGCGCCGGTTGCAGATGGCGGAAGTCGAGGGTCATGCGCACTTCGCCGGGGATGACGTTGCGCGAACCCGGATAAGCTTGCAGGCAACCGACCGTGCCGCAGGCGTGGGGTTGATGGCCGAGGGCGGCGCGATTGACCGCGCCGACAATCACCGAGGCGCCGACCAAGGCATCCTTGCGCAGGTGCATCGGCGTCGGGCCGGCGTGGGCTTCGACGCCGCGCAGTTTCAGGTCGAACCACTTTTGCCCGAGGGCGCCGAGGACCACGCCGATGGTTTTCTGTTCGTCTTCGAGGATCGGGCCTTGTTCGATGTGCGCTTCGAAATAGGCACCGACTTTATGCCCGCTGACTTTGCGTGACCCGGCGTAGCCGATGGCATTCAGGGCTTCGCCAACGCTGACGCCGTCGGCATCGACTTTAGCCAGGGTTTCTTCGAGGGTGAATTTCTCCGCGAACACCCCGGAACCCATCATGCACGGGGCAAAGCGCGAGCCTTCTTCGTTGGTCCAGACCACCACTTCCAGTGGCGCTTCGGTTTCCACGCCGAGGTCATTGAGGGTGCGCAGCACTTCGACCCCGGCGAGCACGCCGAAGCAGCCGTCGAACTTGCCGCCGGTGGGCTGGGTGTCGATGTGGCTGCCGGTCATCACCGGTGGCAGGTTCGGATTGCGCCCCGGGCGACGGGCGAAGATGTTGCCGACTTCATCCACCGTGACGCTGCACCCGGCGTCCTCGCACCACTGCACGAACAGGTCGCGGGCCTGACGATCGAGGTCGGTCAGGGCCAGGCGACAGACCCCGCCCTTGACCGTGGCGCCGAGCTTGGCCAGTTCCATGAGCGAGGCCCAGAGGCGGTCGCGGTTGATGTGCTGATGGGTGGATTGCAGAACGTCTACGGCTGCGTTCATGTTGATCTCCTCAGGCAGTTTCTTATGAATTGTTCAGATACATCTCTGGCGTTAGGCAGGCCGTCTTCGCGAGCAAGCTCGCTCCCACAAGGGAACGCATTCCAAATGTGGGAGCGAGCTTGCTCGCGAAGAGGCACGCATTCAAACCGGTGATTTCACAACCGAAGGCTGCGCCCGCATCACGCACAACCCGTAATAAATCACCCCACCCAGCGCCGAACCGGTAAACCAGCCGTAGCTGTAAAACCAGCTGAACGCATCGCTACCCAGCGACAGCAGGGTCAGCACCACCGGCACGCCAAACGCGGTAAACCCGGCCCAGTTCCACGCCGGATAGACGTCGTCGCGGTACAGCCCGGCCAGGTCCAGTTGCTGCTTCTTGATCAGGAAATAGTCCACCACCATGATCCCGGCGATCGGACCGAGCAGGCTCGAATAGCCCAGCAGCCAGTTGGAATACACGGTTTCCAGGCTGACATCGGAGACGATCAGCCCGAGCTTTTTCAGCAGCTCGTGGGCCATCAACGCCAGCCCGACGAAGCCAGTGAGCAACACCGCTTTGGTGCGGTTGATCACCTTGGGCGCGATGTTCTGGAAATCATTGGTCGGCGAGACGATGTTCGCCGCGGTGTTGGTCGACAGCGTGGCGATGATGATCAGTGCCATGGCCACCGCGACCCACAGCGGACTCTGGATATGGCCGATCAGGCTGACCGGATCCGACACCGTCACGCCAACCAGTTTCACCGAAGCGGCGGTCATTACCACCCCCAGCGAAGCGAACAGAAACATGGTCAGCGGCAGGCCGAAAATCTGCCCGAGGATCTGGTCTTTCTGGCTCTTGGCGTAACGACTGAAGTCGGGAATGTTCAGCGACAGCGTGGCCCAGAAGCCGACCATCGCCGTCAGCCCGGCGGCAAAGTAACTGACCACGCTCGCGCCTTCCGGGCGTTTCGGTGGAATCGCCAACAGCTCGGTCATCGACACATTGGGCATCGCCCACACCAGCAAGCCGATGCCCACTGCCACCAGCAATGGCGCGGACAGGGTTTCCAGCCACTTGATCGACTCGGCACCACGGATCACCACCCACAGGTTCAGCGACCAGAAGATCATGAAACCGATCACCTCCCCCGTGCCGCCAAGGGATTTCCAGCCCTCGAAGATCGAGCCGAGAAACAGGTGAATCGCCAGCCCGCCAAACATCGTCTGGATGCCGAACCAGCCACACGCCACCAGCGCACGAATCAGGCACGGCACGTTGGAGCCAAGCACGCCAAACGACGAACGCAGCAGCACCGGAAATGGAATGCCGTACTTGGTGCCGGGGAACGCGTTGAGCGTCAGCGGGATCAGCACGATGACGTTGGCCAGCAGAATCGCCATCAGCGCTTCACCGACGGTCAGGCCGAAATACGCAGTGAGCACGCCGCCGAGGGTGTACGTCGGCACGCACACCGACATACCGACCCAGAGCGCGGTGATGTGCCATTTGTTCCAGGTTCGTTCGCGCACCTTGGTCGGTGCCATGTCGTGGTTGTAACGGGGACTGTCGAGGACGTCGCTGCCGGCTTCGAGTTCGAACAAGCCGTCGCGCTCGGTCACTTGCGATCTGTTCTGTTGCATGGCTGCTCCATGGTTATTTTGATTATTTTTGCTCATCGGGTAGTGGGCGGACGCGCCGCACACCGGGCGATGGCCGGAGTACTTGCATGTGGACACGCACTTCACGAACCGGCCTGGCTTGTCAGCGCCAGCACTCAATAAACGTGCCGACTGTTGTGCCGAGTTTCCCGACCTGTCCGTATAGCGCTTTCAACTGTTTGATGTTTAAACGCTTTTATTCAAATTATTGAAGCATGTTGCTTACTTGTTTCATCTCTCGCCCAAAACACCAAGCCAAGTTACTCGAATAGCCAGGTTCAAAGTGGTGCACGGTTATTTCCAGCAAGGCGTCTGGGCCGCGACTTCTTAGCGTTCAAGCAGCTGATTTGCCATGACAAATCTCGCTCAAATCTGGTTCCTGTCAAGTGCGTCAAAATGGTGAAAGCCCTCACCATTTTGGTGATTTATAATTTTAATCTTTATATTTCAGTACCTTATGTACGTTATAAGCTTATAAAAAATAATCTTGCTCATTCGACTAACACCAGCTAGTTTTTATTCCTGACAGCGCTGGCAGGAATATATCTTCCAGCATCGACGTTTTATAAAACATATAGAACCGGTATAAGCCGGTCATGCCTGCGAGGTAGCTGCAATGTCTCTGTTGATCCGTGGCGCCACCGTTGTTACCCATGATGAAAGTTATCGCGCCGACGTCTATTGCGCCGACGGCGTGATCAAAGCCATCGGTGAAAACCTGGATATTCCCGCCGGTGCCGAAGCGCTCGACGGCAGCGGCCAATATCTGATGCCCGGCGGCATCGATCCACACACCCACATGCAACTCCCGTTCATGGGCACCGTGGCCAGCGAAGACTTTTACAGCGGCACCGCCGCAGGTCTGGCCGGCGGCACCACCTCGATCATCGACTTCGTGATTCCCAATCCGCAGCAGTCGTTGATGGAAGCGTTTCACCAGTGGCGCGGCTGGGCCGAGAAGTCGGCATCGGACTATGGCTTTCACGTCGCGATCACCTGGTGGAGCGAGCAGGTGCGCGAGGAAATGGCCGAGCTGGTCAGCCATCACGGGATCAACAGCTTCAAGCATTTCATGGCCTACAAGAACGCGATCATGGCTGCCGACGACACGCTGGTGGCAAGCTTCGAGCGCTGCCTGGAGCTCGGCGCGGTGCCGACCGTGCACGCGGAAAACGGCGAACTGGTCTATCACCTGCAACGCAAGTTGATGGCCCAGGGCATCACCGGGCCGGAGGCGCATCCACTGTCGCGGCCATCGCAGGTGGAAGGTGAAGCGGCGAGCCGGGCGATCCGTATTGCCGAGACCATCGGCACGCCGTTGTACCTGGTGCATGTTTCGACCAAGGAAGCGCTGGACGAAATCACCTACGCCCGCAGCAAGGGTCAACCGGTGTACGGCGAGGTGCTCGCCGGGCACCTGCTGCTCGACGACAGTGTCTACCAGCACCCGGACTGGCAAACCGCCGCCGGTTACGTGATGAGCCCGCCGTTCCGCCCGCGCGGGCATCAGGAAGCGCTGTGGCATGGCCTGCAAAACGGCAATCTGCACACCACCGCCACCGACCATTGCTGCTTCTGCGCGGAGCAAAAAGCCGCCGGGCGCGACGATTTCAGCAAGATCCCCAACGGCACCGCCGGCATCGAAGACCGCATGGCGGTGCTGTGGGATGAAGGGGTCAACAGCGGGCGTTTGTCGATGCAGGATTTCGTCGCCCTCACCTCAACCAATACCGCAAAAATCTTCAACCTCTATCCGCGCAAAGGCGCGATCCGCGTCGGCGCCGATGCCGACCTGGTGCTGTGGGACCCGCAAGGCACCCGCACCATTTCCGCCAAGACCCACCATCAGCAGGTGGACTTCAACATCTTCGAAGGCAAGACCGTGCGCGGCGTGCCGAGCCATACCGTCAGCCAGGGCAAAGTGGTCTGGGCCGACGGCGACCTGCGCGCTGAGCGCGGGGCCGGGCGCTATATCGAGCGGCCGGCGTATCCGGCGGTGTTTGATTTGCTGAGCAAGCGGGCTGAGTTGCACAAGCCCACAGCTGTGAAACGCTGATCCGATTCCCTGTGGCGAGGGAGCTTGCTCCCGCGTGGGTGGCGAAGCCGCCCCAAAACCAGGCAATGCGCTCATCCTGATACCCAGGAGTGAATGGTTTTGGGCCTGCTGCGCAGTCCAGCGGGAGCAAGCTCCCTCGCCACAGGACATGACGAAAACCACTGCCCATCAGAGGCAGAGAACCTCAATAACCGTGAGGCACAAAACCGTGATCGAGACCCTGAACCATCTCCCGCATCCGCACGAAAGCGCGGCCGCCCTCGCCGGTCATTTCACTGATCTGGCGCCACCGCTCAACGCCCGGCAGGCGCATCTGGAAGCCTCGCGCTGCCTGTATTGCTACGACGCGCCATGCGTCAACGCGTGCCCCAGCGAGATCGATATTCCGTCGTTCATCCGCAATATCCATCAGGACAACGTGCCCGGTGCGGCGCAGAAAATCCTTTCGGCGAACATCCTCGGCGGCAGTTGTGCCCGGGTCTGTCCGACGGAAATCCTCTGCCAGCAAGCCTGCGTGCGCAACAATGTGCAGGAATGCGCGCCGGTGCTGATCGGCCTGCTGCAGCGCTACGCCGTGGATAACGCGCACTTCACCGAGCACCCGTTCCAGCGCGCCGCCGCTACCGGCAAACGCATCGCCGTGGTCGGCGCCGGGCCAGCAGGTTTGTCCTGCGCCCACCGCAGTGCCATGCACGGGCATGACGTGGTGATTTTCGAAGCACGGGAGAAGGCTGGTGGCCTCAATGAATACGGGATCGCCAAGTACAAACTGGTCGACGACTACGCGCAGAAGGAGCTGGATTTCCTCCTGCAGATCGGCGGCATCGAAATCCGTCACGGGCAGAAACTCGGCGACAACCTGACCCTCAGCGAGCTGCATCAGCAGTTCGACGCGGTGTTCCTCGGCCTCGGCCTCAACGCCAGCAAACAGCTCGGTCTGGCCCACGAAGACGCGCCCGGCCTGCTCGCCGCCACCGACTACATCCGTGAACTGCGCCAGGCCGATGACCTGACGCAACTGCCACTGGCCGAACGCTGCATCGTCCTTGGCGCCGGCAACACCGCGATCGACATGGCCGTACAAATGGCCCGCCTCGGAGCGCGTGACGTGAATCTGGTGTATCGCCGGGGTGCGGCGGACATGGGCGCCACCGGCCACGAACAAGACATCGCCAAAGCCAATCAGGTGCGCCTGCTGACCTGGGCGCAACCGGAAGAAGTGCTGCTCGACGCGCAAGGCAAGGTGCGCGGCATGCGTTTCGCCCGCACGCAACTGGTCGACGGTCGTCTGCAAACCACTGGGGAGACCTTCGAACTGGCCGCCGACGCGATCTTCAAAGCCATCGGTCAGGCCTTCGACAGCAGCGCCCTCGCCGACCCGCTGGCCCGCGAACTCAAGCGTCAGGGCGATCGGATTCAGGTCGATGACAACCTGCGCACCAGCATCCCCGGTGTGTATGCCGGCGGCGACTGCACCAGCCTCGATCAGGATCTCACCGTGCAAGCGGTGCAGCACGGCAAACGCGCCGCCGAGGCGATCAACGCACAACTGATGCTCAACGTGGAGGCTGCGTAAATGGCCGATCTCTCGATTGTCTTCGCCGGTATCAAAGCCCCCAATCCGTTCTGGCTGGCCTCCGCGCCGCCGACCGACAAGGCCTACAACGTGGTCCGTGCCTTCGAGGCCGGCTGGGGTGGCGTGGTCTGGAAAACCCTCGGTGAGGACCCGGCAGCGGTCAACGTTTCGTCGCGCTACTCGGCGCATTACGGCAACAACCGCGAAGTGCTGGGCATCAACAACATCGAACTGATCACCGACCGCTCGCTGGAGATCAACCTGCGCGAAATCACTCAGGTCAAGAAGGACTGGCCGGATCGTGCACTGATCGTTTCGCTGATGGTGCCGTGCGTTGAGGAATCGTGGAAACACATCCTGCCGCTGGTGGAAGCCACCGGCGCCGATGGTATCGAGCTGAATTTCGGTTGCCCGCACGGCATGCCCGAACGCGGCATGGGCGCGGCGGTCGGTCAGGTGCCGGAGTATGTCGAGCAGGTCACTCGGTGGTGCAAGACCTATTGCTCACTGCCGGTAATCGTCAAGCTGACACCGAACATCACCGACATCCGCGTCGCCGCCCGCGCCGCCCATCGCGGTGGCGCCGATGCGGTGTCGCTGATCAACACCATCAATTCGATCACCAGCGTCGATCTGGAACACATGGTCGCCCTGCCCACCGTCGGCAGCAAAAGCACCCACGGCGGTTACTGCGGTTCGGCGGTCAAGCCGATTGCGCTGAACATGGTCGCCGAGATCGCCCGTGATCCGCAGACCCAGGGCCTGCCGATTTGCGGTATTGGCGGCATCGGCAGCTGGCGTGACGCGGCGGAGTTCATGGCGCTGGGCAGCGGCGCGGTGCAGGTGTGCACGGCGGCGATGCTGCATGGCTTTCGCATTGTCGAGGAGATGAAGGACGGCCTGTCGCGCTGGATGGACAGTCAGGGCTACGCCAATATCGCCGAGTTTTCCGGGCGCGCGGTGGGCAATACCACGGACTGGAAGTACCTGGACATCAACTATCAAGTGATCGCGAAGATTGATCAGGACGCGTGCATCGGTTGCGGGCGCTGCCACATTGCTTGCGAAGACACGTCGCACCAGGCGATCAGCAGCCTCAAGCAGGCCGATGGCACGCACAAATATGAAGTGATCGATGAGGAGTGTGTCGGATGCAATCTGTGCCAGATCACCTGCCCGGTGGCGGACTGCATCGAGATGGTGCCGATGGAAACGGGCAAGCCGTTTCTGGACTGGAATCATGATCCGCGCAATCCCTATCATGTCGCGGTCTGATTCTTAAGATCAAAAGATCGTCCGATCTTTTGACTTATGGCTCCAACCCGATCCCGCGCAAAATCACACTGGTCACCGTCTGCACCGCCCGCTCGAACTGCATGTCAGACAGCGGCTGATGCTCGTTCAGAATATTCACCTGATGATCGAAGTCGGCGTAATGCTGGGTCGAGGCCCAGATCATGTACAGCAGGCTAGACGGCTCCACCGGCAGAATCCGCTTGTCCTCGACCCACTGGCGGATCTTCGCTTCCTTCATTTTCGCCCAGTCGTACAGGCTGACATCCAGCGCCTCACCCAGGGTCGGCGCGCCGTGGATGATTTCGTTGGCCCAGACTTTCGAGCCGTGCGGCCGGCTGCGCGAGTGGTTCATCTTGGCACGGATGTAGCTGCTGAGCACCACCCGCGGATCGTCGAACATCTCGAAGCACAGCGCGTCCTGTTTCCACACTTCCAGCAGGTCGAACAGCACCGCGCTGTACAGCTCGCTCTTGGTCGAAAAGTAGTAATGCAGGTTGGAACGCGGCAGTTGCACTTCGGCAGCGATGTCGGCCATGGCGGTGCCGCCGAAGCCTTTTTCGGCGAAGACTTTTTCCGCCGCCAGCAGGATTTTCTCGACGTTACTGCGACGGATCTCGATCTTGTGATTGCCCATGAGGGCTCCCTGACAACAGCGTTGCCCAAGACTAGCATCCGCTCTGGGGCGCGGGCGACCGTTGCAAACAAAACTTCGTATGAAGGTCGGCGCATGGCTAAACTGACGCTTCTTTGTCCTGCCTCAGAGGTATCCGCGATGCTGTTCAAGAATGTCCTGACCACCACTGCCCTGCTCGCTTCGCTGTTCGCCGCATCTTCGGTTTTTGCCCACGCCCACCTGAAGAGTGCAACCCCGGCCGCCGACAGCACCGTCGCCGCGCCGGCCGATCTGCGCCTGACCTTTTCTGAAGGCGTCGAAGCCAGTTTCACTAAAGTCAGCCTGACCCACGACGGCGCCCCGGTCGCGATCAAACCGCTGACCACCGAAGGCGACAAGAAAACCCTGATCGTCACCCCGGCCGCACCTCTGAGTGCCGGTGAGTACAAGGTCGAATGGCACGCAGTGTCGGTCGACACACATAAGAGCGAAGGCGCCTACCAGTTCAAGGTTGGCCAGTAATTCATGAGTGAAGCGCTGGTGCTGTGCCGCTTTGTGCATTTCAGCGCGGCGTTGATGCTGTTCGGGGCCTGGCTGTTTCGACCGCTATTGCTCAAGACGCCGGTTCCAACACTGGATCGGCAATTGGCGTGTATCGCTCGCTGGCTGACGGCGATTGCCCTGGTCAGCGGCGTTAGCTGGGCGCTGCTGATCACCGCGAGCATGGCCGGTTCGGCGGCGGCAGCGTTCGATCCGCACACGATTGGCGTGGTGCTCGGCAACACCTTTTTCGGTCAGGTCTGGCGTTGGCATCTGCTGATCAACGCGCTGTTGCTGGCGTTGCTGTTCACCCCGTGGCGCTCGAACCTGGCGTTGCGCCTGGGCTTGAGTGCGCTGCTCCTGGCGACCCTGGCGCCAGTGGGTCACGGCGCGATGCTCGATGGGCTCAGCGGGCAACTGCTGATTCTCAATCAGATCGTTCATCTGACATGCGTGGCGGCGTGGCTCGGCGGGCTGTTGCTGCTGGTGTTGATCCTGCGACAGCCTGGCGAAGCGATGGGCACAATCCTGCAGCGCTTCAGCGGCGTCGGTTATGCGATTGTCGGCGGGCTGCTGATCACCGGGCTGATCAATGTGCGCGTGCTGACCGGGCAATGGTGGCCAACGCCGTTGTTCAGCGGGTTTGCGTTGATCCTGCTGATCAAGGCGCTGATGGTGCTGGGCATGCTTGGCTTGGCGCTGTTCAACCGCTTGCGAATTGATGATTGCCAGCAGCGCATGGGCGCGCTCAAGCGCAGTGTGGTGCTGGAGTGGTTGTTGGGGATGGGCGCTGTGGCGGCCGTTTCCCTGCTCGGTACCCTGCCGCCGATGATTGCTGCCTGAAGCCCCCTGTGGGAGCTGGCTTGCCAGCGATGGCGGTGTGTCAGGAATAGATATTTCGGATGTACCGACGTCATCGCTGGCAAGCCAGCTCCCACAGGGTTTTGTGTTGCTCAATGCGGTTGTGTGTCACCCGCTGCGGTGTCGATGCTGACCACCACCGACATCCCCGGGCGCAAGCGTTCCTCTTCCTGCTGCCCTTCATCAATGGTGATCCGCACCGGCACGCGCTGGGCGATTTTCACGAAGTTGCCGGTGGCGTTGTCGGCCTGCAACAGGGCGAACTCCGAACCGGTGCCGGGCGAGATGTGCTGCACGTGCCCGGTGAACTTGCGGTGGTTCAGCGCATCGACAGTGAAACGCACCGGTTGCCCGACACGCACGTTGTCCATCTGGGTTTCCTTCATGTTGGCGATCACCCATTTCTGGTTCGGCACCAACGCCATCAGTTGCGCACCGGAGTTGACGTAAGCGCCCAGGCGCACGCCGATCTGCCCGAGCTGGCCGTCACGCGGGGCGACGATGCGGGTGTTCGACAAGTCGATCCGCGCCAGTTGCACCGCCGCTTCAGCGCTGGCCACCGCGGCTTCCAGCGAGCCGCGATTGACGATCACCGTCTGCAGGTCCTGCCGGGCGATTTCCAGATTGGCCTTGGCCTGCGCCACCGCTGCAATGCTCTGCGCATTGGCCGCGAGCGCTACGTCCATCTCGCGCTTCGACACCGAGCCGTCACTTACCAGCTCCTTGTTACGCCGCAGATCCGCCTCGCTTTTGCGCAACTGCGCTTCGCTGTCGGCCACCACGGCCTGACGCAACTTGATCGTCGCTTCGGCGCTGTTGCGTTGCTGCACCACGTTGGCCAGCGCGGCTTTCTGCACCGCCAGTTGCGCCAGCGACTGATCGAGGCGCTGCTGATAAATCCGGTCATCGAGTCGCACCAGCAAGTCGCCGGTCTTCACGTACTGGAAGTCCTGCACCGGCACTTCGAACACGTAACCGCTGAGCTGCGGGCCGATGATCGTCACCTGGCCGCGCACCAAGGCGTTTTCGGTGGTCTCGACCGCGCTGCTGAACGGCGGCAACTGCCAGGCGTAGAGCACGATCAGCACGCCGACGATGGCAATCGCGGCAAAACCCAGCGACGAGATGATCCGCACCCGCAGCGAACGCGGCTCGGTGTTCGGCGAGGGCGGCGGCGCCACGCCTTCCGGGGTGGCGGCGATGGCATTGGTGGTTGTGGTGGTCGGTTCGGTCATGAATTGGAGGCACCGCTAGGAGGTACGGAAGGCGCTGGGTCGACGGCTTTGGTGGTGCTCATCAGCCACAGCGCACGAATGGACAGCCAGATCATGGTCAGCACCGCAATCACGGCGATCAGCATGAATACATCGTTATAGGCCAGCACGTTGGCTTCGCGAGTGGCCGCGTTGGACAGACTGCGAATCCCGGCCAGATTGCGCAGGCTCGGGTCGGCCAGCAAGGATCCGTAAGCCGAGCCGCCGCTCTGCACACGGGCAGCCACCAACGGATCGGACAGCGTCAGGTGTTCGACCAGATGACTGGAATGGAATTTCTCGCGCACGATCTGGAACGTGCCCAACAACGCCGCGCCCAGCAGGCCACCGAGGTTGTTGCAGATCCCGAAGAGCACCGAAAAACTCACCAGATTGCGTGGGTTGGTCAGCACGTTGCGGGTGCCGAAAACCATGGTCGGGCCAAGAAAAAACGTGCTGCCGAAGGCCAGCAGAAACTGGCTGAAATACAGGTTTTGCGGGCGGGTCAGGTTGTTGGAAAAACTGTCCATCACGGAACCGGTGGCCATCAGCGCCAGCGAGATGATCAGCGGCATCAGCAAGTGCTTGGGATCGATGGTCAGTGCACTGGTTGCCAGCCCGGCGACGCTGCCGATCAGCATTACCACGTACAGGCTGTGCAACTGTTCATAGCCCATGTTGAGGTTCTGCATGAAGCCGACGGCGCCAGTGGATTGCTCTGAAGTGACCATGCGAATCAGGGTCACCGCCAGCGCTAGACGGATCATCGTGCCGCTGCCGAGCCAACGGGTCATCAGCATCGGGTTGCTGCGATTGTGCTCGATCGCCAGACCGGCGAGGATCAACGCAATCGAGGCGGCCAGCGCATAGCCAATCCAGTTCGCCTCCAGCCACCAGTCGATGCGCCCCAGCGACAACACCGCACACAGCAGTGCCACGCCGCTGGCGAGGATGGCGAAGGTGAGAAAGTCCAGCGGTTCGAAGGTTTTGAAGCGGTCACCGGGCGGCAACTTGAGCATCAAAACGCAGCCCAGCGACAGCAACGCCATGCCCAATTCGAACAGGTACAAGCCGCGCCATTCGGCAATTTGCAGCAAGTCTTCGGAGAACAGGCGCGCCAGCGGCAGGGCCAGTTGCGAGGCGCCCAGCCCAAGCACCAGTGCCTTGAGCCGCCACTTGGCCGGGAACGCCTGGATCATGTAATACAGGCCCAGCGAACTCAACGCCGCGCCCACCATGCCGTGCGCCGCCCGCACCGCGATGGCCGAACTCAGGTCGTTGACGAACAGATGACCGAAGGTCACCAGCGCATACAGCACCAGAAACACTTCGGTGAACGCGCGCAGGCCGAACTGCTGGCGAAACTTCACCAGCAGCAGGTTCATCGACACGTTGGTCATCACGTACGCGGCCGGCAGCCAGGCCATCTCCGCCGTGGTCGCGCCGAGCGCGCCTTGCAGATAAGGCAGGTTGGCGACCACCAGCGAGTTACCCAGACCGCCGGTCACCGCCACCAGCAGCCCGACCAGCGCATAGGCCAGCCGCTTGCGGTTGGAGTGCAGCGGCGTCGAGGGGGAACCGGGCAGACTGGGCTTCTCGTGCGGCTGCCAGGTGCGCGGGGCGTATCGATCCATTGAGAGGCCTTGTCTGGGGATGTCTGAGTTTGCCGCAATCAACGACAAAACACACATCCCCTGTAGGAGTGAGCCTGCTCGCGATAGCGCAGTGTCAGTCAGCATCAATGTTGAATACTAAACCGCTATCGCGAGCAGGCTCACTCCTACAGGGTCAAATGCTGGGCCGGGGTTTTGTGTCAGGCGCGCAGCAGCATGTAGGCCGCGACCACCAGGCACACACTGGCAAACCCCACCTGCAACGCCCGCGCCGGCACCCGGGCGCATAATTTGCGGCCGATGATCATGCCGACGATGCTGGCGACAATGAACGCCGCGCCAAGGCTGTCGATGCGCACCCCGGCATGGAACGCGCCGATCACGCCAATCGCCGAAATCAGGCTGATGACCATCAGCGAGGTCGCAACGATGCCGCGCATCTGCACATCGGTCAGTTGCTTGAACGCCGGGACGATGAGGAAGCCACCGCCGACGCCGAGCAAGCCCGAAACCACACCGGTCACCGCACCCAGCGCCGCCAGGGTCGCGGTGCATTTGGCGGTCCAGTCGAAACGACCGGTCTGCTCGTTGAGCATGCAGTTTTTCTGTCCCCAGCTCGCGTGGCCGTGGTCGCTTGGCCCCGCTTGCGCACGCTCACGACGCAGCATGCGCCAGGCCACCATGACCATCAGCAGGCTGAAAAGGATCATCAGGATCTTCTCCGGCAACTGGTGCGCAAAATAGATGCCCAGTGGCGAAAACACCGCGCCGAGCGCGGCAATCAACAGCGCCGCGCGGTAGCGCACCAGACCATGACGCAAACCGTCGATCGCTCCGACTGCCGCCGCACTGCCGACGGCGAACAACGCCACGGGCGCGGCCTGGGTCATGCTCCAGCCGAGGCCCAGCACCAGCGCCGGCACCGCGAGAATCCCGCCGCCCGCCCCGGTCAGCCCGAGAATCAACCCCATCACCACGCCAAACAGACTTGCCAGCAACATAGGGAGTTCTCAGTCGACTTTGGACAAACCGGTCAGCCACTCGCGGCCCTTGAGCATGCCGTTCCAGTAGAACCACGGCAGCAGCGTCGCCTTGAGAAACCACGCCGAGCGGCGCGGCACGGTCGCATCGAGGGCGAAGGTCGGCAGCAACTTCCCGCCGTAGCCGAACTCGGCGAGGATCACCTTGCCCTTCTCCACCGTCAGCGGGCACGAACCGTAGCCGTCGTACTTCAGTGGCAACGGCTGTTGTTTGCGCAGGGCCAGCAGGTTTTCCGCGACCACCACAACCTGCTTGCGCACGGCGGCAGCGGTTTTCGCATTGCTGGTGCCACAGATATCACCGAGGCCGAACACCTCGGGGTAACGCAGATGCTGCAGGCTGTGCGGATTGACTTCGCACCAGCCGGCGGCGTCGGCCAACGGGCTCCGGGCGATGAAGTCCGGCGCGACTTGCGGCGGCACCACGTGCAGCAGATCGAAGGTTTTCGCCTGTTTGGTGAGGTTACCGTCAGCGTCCTTGACCTCGAACCACGCGGTTTTCGCCGGGCCGTCGACCTTGACCAGATTGCTGTTGAAGGCCAGTTGTGCGTTGTACTTTTCGATGTACTTCATCAGTGGCGGGACGAAAGTCGCGACACCGAACAGCGCGGCGCCGGCCAGATTGAACTCGACGTTGATGTTGTTCAGCACACCGGTTTTGCGCCAGTGATCACACGACAGGTACAACGCCTTCTGCGGTGCCCCGGCGCATTTGATCGGCATCGCCGGCTGAGTGAACAGCGCCTTGCCGCCGCGCAGTTTCTGCACCTGATCCCAGGTGTACTGCGCATGCTGATAGCTGTAGTTGGAGGTCACGCCGTGCTGGCCGAGGCTTTCCTGCAGGCCTTCGATCTTCTCCCAGGCCAGCCGCAGGCCGGGGCAGACGATCAGGTTCTGGTAAGTGACGGTGCGTTGATCGTTGAGGGTGAGTTGACGAGTGTCGGGATCAATCGCGGTGACTGCCGCCTGAATCCAGGTGGCCTGACGCGGCATCACCTTGTTCATCGGCCTTGCGGTGTCCTTGACGTCGAAGGCGCCACCGCCAACCAGCGTCCACGCCGGTTGGTAGTAATGCTGGGCGCTCGGCTCGATCACGGTGATGTTCAGCGTGGGATCACGCTTGAGCAGACTGGCGACGAAGCCGATGCCGGCGCTGCCGCCGCCGATGACCACGATGTCTGCACTGATGGATGGGCCCCAGTGTTGATCGTTCATTGCTTGTTCCTTATTGCTGCACGCAAGGATTTTCCGGCCATTGCACAAATCCATTGTAGGAGTGAGCCTGCTCGCGATAGCGGTATGTCAGTCTGTGAAGATGTTGGCTGATACACCGCTATCGCGAGCAGGCTCACTCCTACAGTAATTGTGTGGTGGCTGACATTTATTGATGGCCCAGACTTTTCAGCACCGCCCCGCAATACAACCCGGACAGGGTCTTCATCACCTGAATCACTTCAGGGCTGGCCAGTCCGTAAAAGATGTACTTGCCTTCGCGACGGGTCGCCACCAGCCCTTCATCACGCAGGATGCCCAGTTGCTGGGACAGCGTCGGCTGGCGCACGCCGGTCATTTTTTCCAGCTCGCCGACGTTGCGCTCGCCCTGAGTCAGCTGACACAGGATCAACAGACGATCCTCATTGGCCAGCGCCTTGAGCAGCGCGCAGGCCTTGGAGGCGGACGCCCGCAACTGGGCGACTTCACATTCGGTCAGACTGGATTGCATTTGCACGATGCCTTGAACGTCACTTAAGCTGTGAACATTATGTTTTTAGATAAAGTGTTGCAACCCATTTCCCTTGTTCAGGTTGGTGTCCATGCCCGCGCAGATTGAAGCTTTCCTCGACCCTGCCTCCTCAACCTACAGCTACGTGGTCTTTGAAGCCGCTGGCGGGCAGTGTGCAATCGTCGATCCGGTGCTCGATTACGACGGCGCCGCCGGACGCACCTGCACCATGCAGGCCGATAAAATCATCGCCTTCGTCCGTGAACACAGTTTGCAGGTGCAATGGCTGCTGGAAACCCACGCCCACGCCGATCACCTGTCCGCCGCGCCGTACCTGCGCCGCGAACTGGGCGGCAAGATCGCCATCGGCCAGTCGATCAGCAAGGTGCAGAACGTGTTCAAGGCGCTGTTCAACCTGGAACCGGAATTCTGCGTCGACGGCTCGCAGTTCGATCACCTGTTCGCGCCGAACGAGTCGTTCATGATCGGCAATCTCAAGGCCACCGCCCTGCACGTCCCCGGCCACACCCCGGCAGACATGGCCTACCTGATCGATGGCGAACAGATTCTGGTCGGCGACACGCTGTTCATGCCCGACGTCGGCACGGCTCGCTGCGACTTCCCCGGCGGTGACGCGCATCAGCTGTTCAACTCGATCCACAAACTGCTGGCCTTCCCGGCCAGCGTCAAACTCTACGTCTGCCACGACTACCCGCCCGAAGGCCGCGCTGCGCAGTGTCAGACCACCGTCGGTGAGCAGCGCAAGAGCAATATTCATGTGCATGACGGGATTGATGAGGCGGCGTTTGTCGAGATGCGTACCAAACGTGATGCGGGGTTGGGCATGCCGACTCTGTTGCTGCCGGCGATTCAGGTCAATGTGCGGGCCGGCAACCTGCCGCCGGCGGAAGGTAATGGCGTTGTCTACCTGAAGATTCCGATCAACAAAATGTGAGTTCAATTGCCCAGATGATCATTCGCTCCCTCATTTAAAGGAGCGCTCTGGACCGTGCCCTAGCCAAAATGCCACTACCGTGTAATATCCGGAAACCTAAACCGCTACGGTAGACTCCCTGCGATTACAAATGCGCAGGTGAGCAATAACACGGACATCGTCGAAGTCACACTTCGTCGAGAAGACTTTTTGCAGGGAAACCATGAGTCAAACTTCTCCACAGGGGCAGCCCCCTGAGCTCGAACCTGAAACATTCAATCGCCATCTTTCTATTTCCCGTCGCGCAATCGCCTACTTGTCATCCAAAATCCTTGAGGCACTCAAAGCCATTGACGGGCGATCCTTCTTCGAGGGTAGAGAAAAAGGAATCAAGCTTGGCAATGACGCGGGCCTGCTTGCCGGAAAGGTTCTCGGCTACGCTGAGGGTTATGCAGAGGGGCGCGCCATTCTAGAGATTAACGACCTGCGCTCAGCCGCATCCTTGCCAGGAGAGGATCACTCCCTTTTTGACAATGAACTCATGCCCATCACCGATGATATCAAGCAGAAAATGCGCGACGAGGTGTGGGAAAAACTTGATGAGAAAGAACAACCGAGCGATCAGCAGTGGGCAATGATCTTTGCTGACACGACCTGTACTTCAGTGATCGCTGGCGCGGGCTCCGGGAAGTCCACGACGTTAGCCTTGCGTGTTGTGCTTAAACACTTTCACCTGGGCATCCCCCTTCATCACATGCAGGTGACTACCTTCACCACTGAGTCTAAAAAAGACTTGCAGAAAAAGATGGTGAAGATTTTCAAATCGTGGGGCAAAGACCTGAGTGAGAATCAAACTAAGAGTTTGGTGCGCACCTTTCACAGCAAAGTATTCGGCTTCATGAAAGCGTTCTCGGATGCGCCTATCGACTATTTCGATTTCTTGGGCGCAAAAAAATCAGGTGAGGATGAGGACGAGCTGGAAAACCCCTTCTCGTCAAAGATCACGAATGAGCAAGGATTGGTTCTTTCCCAAGTATTCAATAGCCTTTACGAGAAAGACCTGACGTTCAAAAAACACATCCTGGATCTCTACCAATCGATCGTTTTCGTCAAGCCGGATCCTATGTCTGAGTCCATGCGAAACAAAAAAAATCAGATTCTCGGCAAAATGTCCGATAAGGATGAAGCTGTCTGCGATGAAATTGAGGCCGCATGGGTAGAGTTGGGTCTATGGCCAATTCCAGGTGTGGCCGAGCGTCGAACGTTCAACATCGAAAGAAAACCCTTCATAGCCCACGGTTACTTGGATGAGTTGGAAACACTGGTAATTCTTGGTTGGCCGGACACGAAAAACCAGTCGGGCGAAATTCCTAGGCGCGAAGGCCAGACAGTGAATCTCAAACAAGAGAGCTGGAGCCGCCAGGCGATGATTGGAGAATGTTATCGGGGGAAAAAATACATTCTCATCAATAACGTTATGGCCGCAAAGACACTGATGGGCAATGCCGAGCACATGATCGTTCAGGATGCCGGTTTTGATTATCACTTGCCGGGCACGACTATCAAGGAAACGAAGCTGACCGAAGTGTTCTTTGCCGAAGCCAACTACATCGAGAACCTGGGGTTGGATGTCGTCCAGGCGATCGGTTCATTAGATTTTACGCCGGGCGACCCACGCGAGCCTTTCTACCTCGCCTTGCAGATCTATTGGCGCGGCTTTCATGATTATCTGGAAAGCATGTCGCCCAAAAGATTGATCACCTTCAACAAGGCATTCGCACTGTTTGGCGAACACAATCCGGAAAATATTAAGCGCATTCCAACAGCCGAGCTAGACGGCATGCGACACCTCATGATTGATGAGTTCCAAGACGTGTCCGGCTTGAATATTTCCTGGGTCCGGCAATGCTGCAAAGAGATCCGTAATCGTAATCAAGGCCTGCCCCGATTGGGCAACAGCCTGATGGCAGTCGGCGACGACTGGCAAAGTATCTATGGCTGGCGCGGTAGCTCACCCCAGTATCTGATGGACTTCCATAAGCATTTCCACGCCCATACGCGCAACACTCTGTACATGCAGAACAACTACCGTTCCCATCAGACAATCATTGATGCTGCCGAACAAGTTGTCCGTCCCACCACAACCGATAAAGCCAAGCATGGGATTGCAGCGAACGAAAAAGTCGTTAATCAAAAGACACCCGTATACATGCACTACGTGGCTAAAGATAAAAAAATCGTCGAGCCGGACGAAACGATTCTGCGACTCGTCAGACAAGCCTATGACGACGGTCATAGCATATTGATGGTGTTTCGCGTTGGTGATGTTGAAAAAGCATACAGAACAGCCCTACGAGGCCTATTGCACGAAGCGCAAAAAAAACAGCGCAACGTCAAACTGATGACCTTTCACAAGTCCAAAGGATTGCAGGCGCAATCTGTTTTCGTTATCGGTGATTGCTTCTATAACCCGACGAAATCCAAACGCAACGACATTTACAACCTCACCCAACTGGGCGACAAATCTCCAGCGCCTTATGACAACGCTCAATCAGATGAGGCACTGCGTTTAGCTTACGTAGGCATTACTCGCGCCGAACTCAGATGTCATTGGCTGGTTGACCGCGAGGTCACCGCGACGACCAAACAAAGCGGAAGTAATGCTTCGGGGTATGCCGATCTTAAATCCGGATGCTACAAAAAGTGGACTGATCACGAAACATCCGGAGTTTCAGCTCTTTCCCCGCAATAAGGTATTGATCCAGAGGCGGCGAAAGTGTCAGCGCTAGGTGCCCAGCGTCAACCCATTCGCCGGCAACGGCAACGCGGTTTTATACCGCACCTGCTTCAAGGCAAAACTTGACCGAATATTCGCCACACCCGGCACCTTGGTCAGAAAATCCATCATGAACCGCTCCAGCGCCTGAATCGTCGGCACCAGCACCCGGATCAGATAGTCCGGGTCGCCGGCCATCAGGTAGCACTCCATCACCTCGGGGCGGTCGGAGATCGCCTCTTCGAAATGCTGCAACGCCTCCTCGACCTGTTTCTCCAGGCTGACGTGAATGAACACGTTCACGTGCAGGCCCAGCAGATCGGCATCCAGCAGCGTCACCTGCTCGCGAATCAGGCCTAATTCTTCCATCGCCTTGACCCGGTTGAAACACGGCGTCGGCGACAGGTTCACCGAGCGCGCGAGGTCGGCGTTGGTGATGCGCGCATTCTCCTGAAGGCTGTTGAGAATGCCAATGTCGGTACGGTCCAGTTTGCGCATGAGACAAAACCACCTGTTTTTTATGTTTATGCAGAATTTCTATCTGCAAATGGTCTCCAGCGCAACGAAACAGAGAGAAATATTCTTCTTGGCCGGGCCTATGATTGTTGTAGGACAAGATTTCTTTCACCCAAGAATGATTGCCAGCTCACTACAAGAAATTCACAAGATCGAGCGTAGAAGCCATGACCCAAGCGTATGAACCGCTGCGTCTGCACGTCCCTGAACCCTCGGGCCGCCCAGGCTGCAAAACCGACTTCTCCTACCTGCATCTGACCGATGCCGGCACGGTGCGTAAACCTTCCATCGACGTCGAACCTGCCGACACCGCCGACCTGGCGCGTGGGCTGATTCGCGTGCTCGACGACCAGGGCAACGCCCTCGGCCCCTGGGCTGAAAACGTGCCGGTCGAGATCCTGCGCAAGGGCATGCGCGCCATGCTCAAGACGCGGATCTACGACAACCGCATGGTGGTCGCCCAGCGTCAGAAGAAAATGTCGTTCTACATGCAAAGCCTTGGCGAAGAAGCCATCGGCAGCGCCCAGGCCCTGGCCTTGAACATCGACGACATGTGCTTCCCGACCTACCGCCAGCAAAGCATCCTGATGGCCCGCGACGTGCCGCTGGTCGACCTGATCTGCCAGTTGCTGTCCAACGAGCGCGATCCGCTCAAGGGCCGGCAGTTGCCGATCATGTACTCGGTCAAGGACGCCGGTTTCTTCACCATCTCCGGCAACCTCGCCACCCAGTTCATTCAGGGCGTGGGCTGGGGCATGGCCTCGGCGATCAAGGGCGACACGAAAATCGCCTCGGCCTGGATCGGTGACGGCGCCACCGCCGAATCGGATTTCCACACCGCCCTCACCTTCGCCCACGTTTACCGTGCGCCGGTGATCCTCAATGTGGTCAACAACCAGTGGGCGATCTCGACCTTCCAGGCCATCGCCGGCGGTGAAGCCACCACCTTCGCCGGACGCGGCGTCGGTTGCGGCATCGCCTCGCTGCGGGTCGATGGCAACGATTTCTACGCGGTCTACGCCGCTTCCGCCTGGGCTGCCGAACGCGCCCGCCGTGGCCTCGGCCCGACCATGATCGAATGGGTCACCTACCGCGCCGGCCCGCACTCGACCTCCGACGATCCATCCAAATACCGTCCTGCCGACGACTGGAGCCACTTCCCGCTGGGCGACCCGATTGCCCGCCTGAAGCAGCACCTGATCAAGGTCGGCCACTGGTCGGAAGAAGAGCACGCCGCCGTCAGCGCCGAGCTTGAAGCCGAAGTGATTGCCGCGCAGAAACAGGCCGAACAGTACGGCACCCTCGCCGGCGGGCAGATTCCGAGCGCCGCAACCATGTTCGAAGACGTCTACAAAGAGATGCCGGAGCACTTGAAGCGCCAGCGTCAGCAGTTGGGGATCTGACATGAACGATCACAACAACAATATTCAGTTGGAAACCGCCATGACCACGACCACCATGACCATGATCCAGGCCCTGCGCTCGGCCATGGATGTGATGCTTGAGCGTGACGACAATGTGGTGGTGTTCGGTCAGGACGTCGGCTACTTCGGCGGCGTGTTCCGTTGCACCGAAGGCCTGCAGACCAAGTACGGCACCTCGCGGGTATTCGACGCGCCGATCTCCGAAAGCGGCATCGTCGGCGTGGCCGTGGGCATGGGCGCTTACGGCCTGCGTCCGGTGGCCGAGATCCAGTTCGCCGACTACGTCTACCCCGCTTCCGACCAGATCATTTCCGAAGCCGCACGCCTGCGTTATCGCTCGGCCGGCGAGTTCACCGCGCCGATGACCCTGCGCATGCCCTGCGGCGGCGGGATCTACGGCGGCCAGACCCACAGCCAGAGCATCGAGGCGATGTTCACTCAGGTCTGCGGCCTGCGCACCGTGATGCCCTCCAACCCGTACGACGCCAAAGGCCTGCTGATCGCCTCCATCGAAAACGATGACCCGGTGATCTTCCTCGAGCCGAAACGCCTGTACAACGGCCCGTTCGACGGCCACCACGACCGCCCGGTAACCCCGTGGTCGAAACACCCGCAAGCCCAGGTGCCGGACGGTTACTACACCGTGCCGCTGGATGTTGCCGCGATCACCCGTCCGGGCAAGGACGTGACCGTGTTGACCTACGGCACCACCGTCTATGTCTCGCAAGTCGCCGCTGAAGAAAGTGGCGTGGATGCCGAAGTCATCGACCTGCGCAGCCTGTGGCCGCTGGACCTGGAAACCATCGTCAAGTCGGTGAAGAAAACCGGCCGCTGCGTGGTGGTACACGAAGCTACCCGCACCTGCGGTTTCGGCGCCGAGTTGGTGTCGCTGGTGCAAGAGCATTGCTTCCATCACCTGGAAGCGCCGATCGAACGCGTCACCGGTTGGGACACCCCCTACCCGCACGCGCAGGAGTGGGCGTATTTCCCAGGGCCGTCCCGAGTGGGCGCGGCGTTGAAACGGGTCATGGAGGTCTGAATGGGCACGCACGTTATCAAAATGCCGGACATCGGCGAAGGCATCGCAGAAGTAGAACTGTCGCAGTGGCACGTCAAGGTCGGCGACCTGGTGGTTGAAGACCAGGTGCTGGCGGACGTGATGACCGACAAGGCGATGGTCGACATTCCGTCGCCGGTGCACGGCAAGGTGATTGCCCTCGGCGGTCAGCCGGGTGAAGTGATGGCGGTCGGCAGTGTACTGATCAGCATCGAAGTGGAAGGTGCCGGAAACCTGAAAGAGTCCGCCGCACCAGCACCGGTTGCTGCGAAAGAAGCACCTGCTGCGCCGAAAGTTGAAACAGCTGCCGAGAGCAAACCTGCGGCCGCTGCTGCTGCTGCTGCGCGTCCGGCTCCGGTTTGCCAAGGCCCGATGGTTGCCCGCGAGGCCGATGAACGTCCGCTGGCCTCGCCGGCCGTGCGCAAACATGCGCTGGATCTGGGCATTCAATTGCGTCTGGTCCGCGGCACTGGCCCGGCCGGCCGCGTGTTGCACGAAGACCTCGAAGCCTATCTGGCGCAGGGGCAGTCGAACGCTTCGGCACCGGTCGCCGCCGCTTACGCCCAGCGCAACGACGAAGAACAGATTCAGGTGATCGGCATGCGCCGCAAGATCGCCCAGCGCATGCAGGACGCCACCCAGCGTGCCGCGCACTTCAGCTACGTCGAGGAAATCGACGTCACCGCCATCGAAGAACTGCGCGCGCATCTGAATGAGAAACACGGCGCCAGCCGGGGCAAGTTGACCTTGCTGCCGTTCCTCGTCCGCGCCCTGGTCGTGGCCCTTCGCGACTTCCCGCAGATGAACGCCCGTTACGATGACGAAGCCCAGGTCATCACCCGCCTCGGCGCGGTGCATGTCGGTGTCGCCACGCAAAGCGATGTCGGCCTGATGGTGCCGGTGGTGCGACACGCCGAAGCGCGCAGCCTGTGGGACAGCGCCGCGGAAATCTCGCGTCTGGCTAACGCCGCACGCAATGGCAAGGCCAGCCGCGATGAGCTGTCCGGCTCGACCATCACCCTGACCAGCCTCGGTGCGCTGGGCGGCATCGTCAGCACCCCGGTGCTGAACCTGCCGGAAGTGGCAATCGTCGGCGTGAACAAAATCGTCGAACGCCCGATGGTCGTCAAAGGCCAGGTGGTGATCCGCAAGATGATGAACCTCTCCAGCTCCTTCGATCATCGCGTGGTCGACGGCATGGACGCGGCGCTCTTCATCCAGGCCATCCGTGGTCTGCTCGAACAACCCGCGACCCTGTTTGTGGAGTGATGCCATGCAAACCTTGAACACCACGCTGCTGATTATCGGTGGCGGCCCCGGCGGTTACGTCACGGCGATTCGCGCCGGACAACTGGGCATTTCGACGATTCTGGTCGAAGGCCAGTCGCTCGGTGGTACCTGCCTGAACATCGGCTGCATTCCGTCCAAAGCGTTGATTCACGTGGCCGAGCAGTTCCACCAAACCCGCCATCACAGCCAGCATTCGGCGCTGGGTATCAGCGTTTCGGCGCCGACCCTCGACATCAGCAAAAGCGTCGAGTGGAAGGACGGCATCGTCGATCGCCTGACCACCGGCGTCGCCGCACTGCTGAAAAAGAACAAGGTTCAGGTCATCAATGGCTGGGCCAAGGTCATCGATGGCAAAACCGTGGAAGTCGGCGACACGCGCATCCAGTGCGAGCATCTGGTGCTGGCGACCGGTTCGACCAGCGTCAACCTGCCGATCCTGCCGATCGGCGGGCCGATCATCTCTTCCACCGAAGCGCTGGCACCGAAGTCCGTGCCCAAACGTCTGGTGGTGGTGGGCGGCGGTTACATCGGTCTGGAGCTGGGCATTGCCTATCGCAAGCTCGGCGCCGAGGTCAGTGTGGTCGAGGCGCAGGATCGTATCCTGCCAGCCTACGACGCCGAACTGACCCAACCGGTGCACGAAGCGCTGAAGCAACTGGGCGTGAAGCTCTATCTCAAGCACAGCGTGCTGGGTTTCGACGGCACCTTGCAGGTGCGCGACCCGAACGGCGACACACTCAATCTGGAAACCGATCAGGTGCTGGTGGCGGTCGGTCGCAAGCCCAATACGCAAGGCTGGAACCTCGAAGCGCTGAACCTGGACATGAACGGCTCGGCGATCAAGATCGACAGCCGCTGCCAGACCAGCATGCGCAACGTCTACGCCATTGGCGACCTGAGCGGCGAACCGATGCTCGCGCACCGCGCCATGGCTCAGGGCGAGATGGTTGCCGAGCTGATCAGCGGCAAATCCCGCGAATTCAACCCCACCGCCATCGCCGCCGTGTGCTTCACCGACCCGGAACTGGTGGTGGTCGGCCAGACTCCGGACGAGGCCAAGGCTGCGGGGCTGGACTGCATCGTGTCGAGCTTCCCGTTCGCCGCCAATGGCCGGGCGATGACCCTGGAGTCGAAAAACGGCTTCGTGCGGGTGGTCGCGCGGCGCGATAATCATCTGATTGTCGGCTGGCAGGCAGTGGGCGTTGGGGTTTCCGAGTTGTCGACCGCGTTCGCGCAAAGCCTGGAAATGGGCGCGCGCCTGGAAGACATCGGCGGCACCATCCATGCGCATCCGACCCTGGGTGAAGCAGTGCAGGAAGCGGCGTTGCGGGCTTTGGGGCATGCGTTGCACCTGTAACGCCCAGCTTCTGTGGCGAGGGAGCTTGCTCCCGCTGGGCTGCGTAGCGGCCCCAAACCCTGCCATTGCGGTACATCTGATGCACCGCGATGGCCGGCTTTACCAGTGCTGCGCACTGGAGCGGGAGCAAGCTCCCTCGCCACAAAAGAGCAGAAAGATTGAGGAATGATGGGAATTTAATAAGCAAGCTACGATTTTTGCCTATCCCCCCATCGTCCGGGCTGCGAAACCGCTCAAGAATGAAGTATTGTTGTGCCCATCCAAAAAAACGTCAGAAGCCTTGAACCGTTTCGACGGTTGTTCAGTGATAGAGGGTGTCATGGGTAACGAAAGCATCAATTGGGACAAGCTGGGTTTTGACTACATCAAGACCGACAAACGCTATCTGTCGTACTTTCGCAATGGCGAGTGGGACAAAGGCACCCTGACCGAAGACAACGTGCTGCACATCAGCGAAGGCTCGACGGCCCTTCACTATGGCCAGCAGTGCTTCGAAGGCTTGAAGGCCTATCGTTGCAAGGACGGCTCGATCAACCTGTTCCGTCCGGACCAGAACGCCGCGCGCATGCAGCGCAGCTGCGCCCGCCTGCTGATGCCGCACGTCTCCACCGAGCAGTTCATCGAAGCGTGCAAGGACGTGGTTCGCGCCAACGAGCGCTTCATCCCGCCATACGGCACCGGCGGCGCGCTGTACCTGCGTCCGTTCGTGATCGGTGTGGGTGACAACATCGGCGTGCGCACCGCTCCGGAGTTCATCTTCTCGGTATTCGCGATCCCGGTTGGTGCCTACTTCAAGGGCGGCCTGACCCCGCACAACTTCCAGATTTCCAGCTTCGACCGCGCCGCCCCACAAGGCACCGGTGCGGCCAAGGTCGGTGGCAACTACGCCGCCAGCCTGATGCCGGGCTCCCAGGCCAAGAAAGCGCACTTCGCTGACGCCATCTACCTGGATCCGCTGACCCACAAGAAGATCGAGGAAGTCGGTTCGGCCAACTTCTTCGGGATCACCCACGACAACAAGTTCATCACCCCGAACTCGCCGTCGGTGCTGCCAGGCATCACCCGCCTGTCGCTGATCGAACTGGCGAAAACCCGTCTGGGTCTGGAAGTGGTGGAAGGCGACGTGCTGATCGACAAACTGTCGGACTTCAAGGAAGCCGGTGCTTGCGGTACGGCTGCGGTGATCACGCCGATCGGTGGCATCAGCTACAACGACCACCTGCACGTGTTCCACAGCGAAACCGAAGTCGGCCCGGTCACCCAGAAGCTCTACAAAGAGCTGACTGGTGTGCAGACCGGCGACATCGAAGCGCCAGCAGGCTGGATCGTCAAGGTTTGATCTGACGGCCAGAGGTACAAAAGCCCTCCATCAAGTGATTGATGGGGGGCTTTTTATTGGAAGTAAGATCAAAAGATCGCAGCCTGCGGCAGCTCCTACAGGAGATCTGTGTAGGAGCTGCCGAAGGCTCGGGCCGCGTTCGGACGATCTTTTGATTTTCTATTTCACCGCAATCCGCTTCCCGCCCCGCGCGGCTATCCCGCTTGCCTGCCCGTTCTGCTGCTTGCCCGTGCGCGCCTGGGTAATCAGCCCGGGAATCAACTCCCCTTCCGGCAGATTCTTCCAGAACCGCACCGGCAAATGCCCTTGCATGACCTTCTCGTTCAACCGCGCCGGGTTGAAGATGTGGCTGTAGTACGTCAGCCATAGCTCGCCGTGCGGGTCATCGATGTTCTGCGCCAATTGCTGCCATTCCACCGGGCACTGGCGCTGATGAATCAATTGCTCGCCGTCGTAATACACCCCGTCACGCGGAGTGGCAATCAACCAGCGATGCCGGCCCATGCGTCTGACGAAATGTTCGCTGGCGCTGTGCAGGATGTCGTGGGCCGGTTCGTGCCACGCCACGTATTGCGGGCCTGGCTGATCCTGCGGGCGTTCGATGAACCGCACGAATGCGTGCAAATGGTGGGCTTCGCGGTGAACCTGCTTGATTCGCCGCTGCAACTCGCTGCCGAGTTTGTCACCGGCCATCATCGCCGTACGGTCGCCGTGACTGACGCGCCATAGCACTTCATACAGCAGACTCCAGCGCTGGTCGCCACGGTACTGCGCCGCTTGTTCCAGGGTGTCGAGCAGTGCGCGGGGGATGCGTACCTGAAACGGCCCCTGCCCCTCGGGCACCGAAACGTCACTGGCAAACAGATCGCTGACACCCTCCGACGCCCAGCTCACCAGACTCGGGTCGACTTCATGGCTGAGCAGCCAGCGCGCCTGTTGGCGCCAAGTGTCGAACAGGTCGTCGCAATCGAGATTGATCATCCCCATAACCCCATCTGCTGCGGCTGCGGCCGGTCGCGCAGTTGCTGGTAGAGCATGTGGCTGGTGACCTCCGCCTGCTGCGGGTGGTAATCGCTGGTGATGATGAACGGCTTGGCCTTGGCCAAAACACAGCGCATGCGTGCCACGTCTTCGTAGCGAATGCGCCGTTGCTGGCGCAATTGCACCAGACGTTCGGTGGTGCGCAGGCCGATGCCCGGAATACGCGCGATCAACGACGGCTCGGCGCGGTTCAGATCCAGCGGAAACACCTCGCGATTCTGCAGCGCCCAGGCCAGTTTCGGGTCGATGTCCAGCGCCAGATTGCCCGGCCCCTTGAGCAATTCATTCGCGCTGTAGCCGTAACTGCGCAAGAGGAAATCGGCCTGATACAAACGGTGCTCGCGCATCAGCGGAGGCGCGGCCAGCGGGACGCTTTTCGGGCTGTCGGGGATCGGGCTGAAGGCCGAGTAGTACACGCGCCGCAAGCGGTAGTTGCCATACAACGACTGCGCGCTGTGCAGAATCGTGCTGTCGTCAGTGTCATCGGCGCCGACGATCATTTGCGTACTCTGCCCGGCGGGGGCGAATTTTGCCGAACGCGGTTCGTTGAGCACCGTTTGCACGCCGGTGTAGATGGTGTTCATCGCCTGCTTGATCGAACCGATCTGCTTCTCCGGCGCCAGGGTTTGCAGGCTGGTGTCGGTGGGCAGTTCGATATTGACGCTGAGACGGTCGGCGTAGCGCCCGGCCTCCTCTATCAACGCCGGGTCGGCCTCGGGAATGGTCTTGAGGTGGATGTAGCCACGAAATTCGTGCTCTTCGCGCAACAGCTTCGCCACCCGCACCAGTTGCTCCATGGTGTAGTCCGCCGAGCGGATGATCCCTGAACTGAGAAACAGCCCGCTGACGCAGTTGCGCCGGTAGAAATCCAGGGTCAGCGTGACCACTTCCTCGGGGGTGAAACGGGCGCGCGGCACATCGCTGGAACGACGGTTGACGCAGTACTGGCAGTCGTAGAGACAGAAATTGGTCAGGAGGATTTTAAGTAACGATACGCAGCGACCATCCGGCGTGTAGCTGTGGCAGATGCCCATGCCATCGGTCGAGCCCAACCCGCTCTTGCCTTCGGAGCTGCGCTTGGGCGCACCGCTGCTGGCGCAGGAGGCGTCGTACTTGGCGGCGTCGGCGAGAATGCTGAGCTTGTCGATGATTTGCATGGCGCGGGCTCTTTACTGTGTGGATATACAGTATAGGTCCGAGCACGGGGTTACAAGGTGCTAGAGCGCACCTCGTCGGGCGGAAGCTCAAGATCAAAAGATCGCAGCCTTCGGCAGCTCCTACATCGATTGAGATTTATCGGAGGTTCGTGATTACTGTAGGAGCTGCCGAAGGCTGCGATCTTTTGATTTTCGCGTCTAACGGCAACTCAAGACCAAACCGCAGGCCCATTTCCTTTCGCCCCGCCACGGTCAGCGCCAACGCCCGACTGTCCAGATCCTGCGTCACCCATTTGCGTTTCAACGCCATCTGCAACAACGCCGCGCCCAACGAACCGCCCAGATGCGGCCGGCGCATGCTCCAGTCCAGGCACGGGCAAGCAAACTTGCGGCGCAGAGTACTCAAATCCTGAACCTCGATACCCAAACCCTCGAACAACGCCTCGCCACTGTCGCTCAGCCGATAAGCGCGCTCGTCGGTTTCCACCAGCCATCCCGCCTCAAGCATGCGGTCGTGCAGCAACACCGCCAGCGTGCCGGCCATGTGGTCGTAGCAGGCGCGGGCGAATTGCAGGCGATCCGGGGTGTGCGGCTTGAAGCTCGGCGCGGCGTTCTGGCCGATCACCATCAACGCTTCCAGCGCCTGCGCCACGCGCTGATCGGCGAGGCTGTAATAACGATGGCGGCCCTGCACATGCAGGCGCACCAGCGATAGATCCTTGAGTTTGGCCAGGTGTGCACTGGCGGTGGAAGCGCTGACCTCGGCAACGGCGGCCAATTCAGTGCTGGTGCGGGCGTGGCCGTCCATCAGCGAGCAGAGGATCTTCGTGCGTGCCGGTTCGGCGATGGCGGCCGCCACCTGCGAAACGCCGATGTCTTGATGTTCTGCGTGCATATTTCGCTCCCCGACGAATCGTCGTCGCTGCGAACTGAAGATACTCGCATCACTTTCCCGACGACAAGGCTGTGCACCATGGACCCGATCATCGCTGCGACGCATGCCGATCCCTACCCCTACTACGCCAAACTACGCGCCGAGGGCGGACTGACCTTTGATCATGGCTTGAAGCTGTGGGTCGCCAGCAGCGCCCGAGCAGTGTGTGCGGTGCTGACGCATGCCGATTGTCGGGTGCGACCGCTGCAGGAGCCGGTGCCCAAGGCGATTGCCTCGGGGCTGGCCGGCAAGGTGTTCGGGCAGTTGATGCGGATGAACGATAGCGAACGTCAACGCTGTCCGCGCTCTGCGGTGGAACCGGCGCTGCAGTTGATCGATGACAACCTGGTACGCACGCTGGTGGCGGCGCGATTGATGACGGCGGACGCCGATGGCTTATATAAGGCAATGTTTCGCGGCCCGGTGTGCGTGGTCGCGGCGCTGCTAGGCTTCACCCCGGCGCAGGGCCGGGCGATCAGTGAGCTGACCGCGGATTTCGTCGCCTGCCTGTCGCCGCTGAGCAATGACCTGCAACTGGCGGCGGCGCATGCGGCGGCGGAGCAATTGCACGGTTACTTCATCGAGTTGCTGGCCGAAGCCGATAGCGATTTGCTCAAGGCTATCGAGCAGCGATTTGCCGGTGACGGGGAAAGCCTGATCGCCAACCTGATCGGTCTCTGTTCGCAGACGTTTGAAGCAACTGCCGGGCTAATCGGCAATGCACTGTTAGCGCTGCGACGTCAGCCCGAGTTGCGCGATGCCTCTGTGGACGCGCTGTTGGCCGAGGTTCAGCGCTTTGATCCGCCAGTGCAGAACACTCGGCGGTTTGTCGCGCAGACTTGTGAGATCGATGGTGTGCGGCTTGAGGCCGGCGAAGTGATTCTGTTGCTGCTGGCCTCGGCCAATCGCGATCCTTTGTTAAATGAGGAGCCTGAGCGATTTGTGCTGGATCGGCCGACTCGGCGCAGTTTCAGCTTTGGCCGCGGGCGGCATCAGTGTCCGGGGCAGAAGTTAGCGCTGAGCATTGCCGCTGCGACTGTCAGAGAAATCCTTGATCAGGGTGTGAATCTGCAACAACTGACGTGGCATTACCGCCCATCCCTCAATGGGCGGATACCACTGTTCAGCGCAGTACAGCCTTAAGCGCTGCGCAGCTCGATGGTCAGGTGCGACAACTCGTGCACCGGCGCCAGCCGCTCGCGAATCGCCTCCGCCGTCACACCCGCCGCCGCGACCACACTGACAATCGCCGCCCGCGACTGCGGGCCGACCTGCCAGACATGCAGATCGCTGATGCGCACATCGTCAGAGGTTTCCAGCAGCTCGCGGATCTCCGCTGCCACCGGCTCGTCGGTGGTGTCGAGCAGCACCGCGGCGCTGTCGCGCATCAGGTTGTAAGCCCACTTCGCGATGACAATCGAGCCGACAATCCCCATCACCGGGTCCAGCCATACCCAGCCCAGATAACGGCCGGCCAGCAACGCGGCAATCGCCAGCACCGAGGTCAGGGCGTCGGCCAGCACATGGACGTAGGCCGAACGCAGGTTGTTGTCGTGATGGTGATGATGGTCGTGGCCGTGATCATGCTGATGGCCGTGGTCATGGCCGTGATGGCCCATCAGCAGGAAGGCGCTGAGGATGTTTACGCCTAGCCCGACGATGGCAATCACCGTCGCTTCGCCGAATGCCACCGAGGTGGGTTCAAACAGCCGAAAAACCGACTCGCCGGCAATGCCCAGCGACACCAGACCCAGCACCATGGCTGAGGCGAAACCGGCCAGATCGCCGACCTTGCCGGTGCCGAAACTGTAACGGCGGTTGTTGGCATTGCGCCGGGCGAATCCGTAGGCCGCCGCAGCGATGCCCAACGCGCCGGCATGGGTCGCCATGTGGAAACCGTCGGCCAGCAGGGCCATCGAGCCGGTGAGGTAACCGGCGGCGATCTCGCCGATCATCATCACGAACGTCAGCGCCACCACCCACAGGCTGCGGCGAGCGTTTTCGTCGTGGGACGCACCGAGGAACTGGTGATCGTGGCTGAAACGCTCAGCGTTTGGGATCAGACTCATGATGCGCGTGCTCTACTTGGAATAACGGCGGATGGTTTGCAACAGATCTTCGGCGCCCTGGGCGCGCTGTTCGTCAGTGAGGTCGGGATGCGCCACGTGCTCACGGGTGTGGGCCTCGATGAACTGCTCCATCAACCCGTTGACCGCCCCGCGAATCGCCGCCACCAGGTGCAAGGTCTTGGAACAATCGGCATCGCCCTCCAGAGCTTTCTCCACGGCCTGCACCTGCCCGGCAATCCGCCGTACGCGGTTGAGCAATTCGTCTTTGTGTTCGTGAATATGCGACATACCTATACCCCCTACCCCTATATGGCGCGCATGGTCGCCGATGGCTTGGGCAATCGCAAGTTCGGTGAGCATTCAAGGGATGAACGGGATGCTGAAAGCGGCCTCAATCCCTTTATAGCAGCGAGCCTGCTCCCATGATTGTCCGGTGGTGCGCTCGAGTTCAGCGTCCAACACAAATCCCCCGGTGGGAGCGGGCTTGCTCGCGAAGGCGGTGTGTCTGCTAACAAAGATGCCGGATGTGCCGGCCTCTTCGCGAGCAAGCCCGCTCCCACAATTGTCCGGTGGAGTGCTCAGGTTCATCGCCCATCATAAATCCCCTGAGGGAGCCAGCCTGCTGGCGATGGCGGACTGAAAAATGCAGCATCATTTCGGCATCATCCAGCAGGCTACATCGCCTTGCGCCTCTGCCTACAACTACGCCAGAATCCGCCGGCTTGTGCGGTTTGGGGGGCGTCGGTAACGTGGTTCGCGTCACTGAATGGTCAGTGATCGGGTTTAGTCGCTCGGTGTTACCTCAAGTTCGCAAGCTGTTATTCAGTCAGGCATCTCTACGCCTGCGCTCAATGGCGGCTGTGCGCAGGGCGCTCTCGGGCGCGCCGGTAATGCTTGGGTACTGGTCGACTAACCTGCGTACAGCTGCCACCTATTGTTTAGTCGCAAGTACGTGTCAGCCTCATTGAGGTTACCCAGCAAATGTTTAAAGTGACGCCAAATCCGCCTGAAGCGGACGCAATACCTGACCCCGAATCAACGTCCCCCTACTCCGACCCCAATTCCAGAAAACTTCACGAAGCCGCCGAACGCGCCCTCGACAACCTCGAGCCCCCGATCAGAAACTGAAAAGCGTCCCTGTGGCGAGGGAGCTTGCTCCCGCTCGGCTGCACAGCAGTCGAAAATCCGGACTCGATTCAGAACGATGGGGCTTGGGGTCGCTTCGCAACCCAGCGGGAGCAAGCTCCCTCGCCACAAGGAAAACGGCGCAAAGGAGAATTTCACATGAACAATAAAACAGATGCCCTCGTCGTCGCCGCATTAGTCGCCATGGGCCTCAACGAACGGGATCGACGCTGGGCGCAGAACGCATGCCTGGTGTTGTTTGCAAGCGAGCGGGAAACAATTGTGGCCTCGGCCGTGAACGCTCTAGGGAAACTTGATGGGCTTGAAATGGAGGCTGTGCTGCCAGCGCTGCAGCGGGTGAAACGCCGTTTTCCGTCACTTACAAGGAAAGTGGCTGAGACGCTGGACGCGATGGCAATTGCAGCCTGATTTACCGCGAAGACGCCCTTTCTGCTATCGAATATCCGAAGGTCGAACCCGGGAAAGCAGGCTAATCCATGAAGAATTACTCACCCGACTCCAAGCGCTTCTTCAAGCGTCTGCTCGCCTGACTGATGCGCACACTTACTCAGTCAAGCCTCAACGATTTACTTAACCGCTGGAAAAGTTAATTAAGCGTACGAAGCGCTAAGCTGTAAGCCTTTAGGATTGAGGTCTCAGCATGGAGTGCCACATTCGCCTCGCCACGAGCAGAGATGCAGCAGCGATAAGCCGCGTAGTTATCGCCGCCCTGCGGGGGTCAAATTCACAGGACTATCCCCCTGATGTGATCGCTCAGGTTGAGCAGAACTTTTCTCCTGAAGCCATCACCACACAGCTTACGAAGCGTAAGGTCTTCGTAGCCTTATTGAGCGAAAACGTTATCGGTACCGCCGGTCTCGACGGTGATGTCGTCAGAAGTGTTTTTGTTGACCCAGCTCACCAAAAAGGGGGTATCGGGCGGTACTTGATGGATTTCATTCATACAACTGCTGCCAGCGCAGGTATTGGAACTGTACGTGTGCCATCGTCGATTACAGCTGAAAGGTTTTATACCGCGTTGGGTTATCAAAAAATCCGCGACGAGTTTCATGGGGCGGAGCGCACAATCGTTATGGAGAAGCGGCTGTAGGGTTAGCCCAAACTGTTTACCCAATTCTGCCCGGCGATCGAGTTATGCAACAAGCAAGGCAAATACCTTGGCGAGTTCAACCACGTAACTGGGGAAAGGATCGATCCCGCAGCCCCAAAAGATCGACCCCAAAGTAAAGAGAGGGATATTTATGTATTTATGGATTAGCGGTTTTCTAAAAGGTGACGTCGAGGATGACGCCTTAAAATATGAGCTGACAGTCAAACCTCAATTCGAGCCTGAGGTTTTGGCTGTCCTAGGCTGGAAGAACCTTGACGAAAGTCCGGATGGCGAACGGCTGCTTACAGAAATCCAAACTCTACAAATTGCCAAAGAACTGAACGAACAGCGGCCGACAGAACTTGACCTGTTTATTGGCGTATGGGGGTAACTTTGGCAGTGAGCCTCATCTATCAAGATCCATCACTCAGCCATGATGAAGCCATAAGACATCTTGCCAGCGACCTCGACGAAAATGTCATTTGCGCGCTGGTGTCTATCGGTCTGAATGAAACCAACAGAGCCTGGGCTCAAGACACCTGCCTGAAATATCTCACCAACAAAACTGAAGCGATTGTGGCGTCTGCCGTCACCGCGCTTGGCCACATCGTTCGACGCCATGGCGAGCTAGATATAAAAACCGTCCTGCCCGCGCTCGAAACCGATCAGAGCAAGTTTCCTGCTCTAAAGGGAATCATTGAGGACACGCTTGACGATATCGGCACGTTCGCCTGACCCGTCGAACGAACGCTCAAACTACAGAGATTGGGATGAGGGTCTTGGCCCCTCATCCGAACGGCCTCAACACTTGCCCCCTCAATCCTCCCTCGTCAAAACCTCCAGCAATTCAATCTCAAACACCAGATTCGAATTCGGCGGAATCTTGCCCATCGTTCGTTCGCCATAGCCCAAATGCGCCGGCACCAGCAGTTTGCGCTTGCCGCCCACTTGCATGCCCATCAGCCCCTGATCCCAACCCTTGATCACCCGGCCAGTACCAATCACGCACTGGAAAGGTTTGCCACGGCTGTGGGAAGAATCGAACTCGCTGCCGTCTTCCAGCCAGCCGGTGTAATGGGTGGTAATCAGCGCGCCTTTAACGGCAGCCTTGCCCTCGCCCACCTGGAGATCGATTACCTGCAGTTCATCCGTCATGACATTCACTCAATTGCTTTACTGGCGGCCGTTTTCCCAGAAATGCCGGTGATTGGCAAGCCGATGGCGCAGAGCAACGCTATTACTCCGCGGATTGTGGATCTGGCGATGCAGGAGGCCAGACACAGGAGGATTTTGGGGCGGGAAGCCCTGCACGAGTGCATGCGCAGGGCTTTTGAGTCGGGGGACTTAACGCTCGACAGGCTGCATCTCAACGATAGTGCCGTTGGTGATCATGACCATCACGTACTTATCGTTGATCTGCACCCACTGCGCCTGGTCGATCGGTGCTTTCAAACCTTTCTGTTTCCAGTTCTTCAGTGCTTTGTCGCTGCGCTGATAGATGTCCGGGGCGCGGTCGTTGACCTTCAACTCGCGGTCGCTGGTCGGCGACTGGACGGTGGGTTCGCTTGAGGTTTGCGCCGCTTGAACAAGTGGGCTGATCCCGGCAATGCCGGCGACGAGGGCCAGGCTGGCGATTAGGGTTTTGCTGTTCATCGGTGAACCTCCTTCAGATGGGTGATGCCTTTACTCCGACTGCTGAGTCAGGAAATCATTCCTTGTTTTTTTGCCTGGGCTGGTTAGGGGATTGTAGTTGGCAGGCAGATCGTCATCGCTGGCAAGCCAGCTCCCACAGGGTTTTTGGCGGTGCCGGAACAGTGGGCACACCGCAGAAACTGTGGGAGCTGGCTTGCCAGCGATGGCGTCGGCACATGCAACATCTGCATTGACTGACAAGCCGCTATCGCCAGCAGGCTCGCTCCCACAGGTTAGACGGTGTTTTCAGGATTGATCCGCTTTGCGCATCAATCCATGCCAACAATGCAATTAACATCCGGTTACACCTGCGCGACCATCCGCCGCAATAACAACCGTGCGCCGCTTCCACGTCGCGCACGTCATAAAAGCGGTGGAGATTTTTCTATGACAGCCTCAATCCCACACGGCGGCTCGCGAGCCGGCGCCATTTTCCGGGTCACCTCGGGCAACTTCCTCGAACAGTTCGACTTCTTTCTGTTCGGCTTCTACGCCACGCAGATCGCGGCGGTGTTCTTCCCGGCGAGCAGTGAGTTCGCTTCCCTGATGATGACCTTTGCCGTATTCGGCGCAGGTTTTCTGATGCGTCCGCTGGGGGCGATCGTGCTCGGCGCCTACATCGATGACGTCGGTCGGCGCAAAGGTCTGATCGTCACCCTGTCGATCATGGCCAGCGGCACGATCCTGATTGTGCTGGTGCCCGGCTACGAAACCATTGGTCTGTTTGCGCCGGCATTGGTGTTGATCGGACGGCTGTTGCAAGGCTTCTCCGCCGGTGCGGAACTGGGCGGTGTTTCGGTGTACTTGTCCGAAATCGCCACGCCCGGCCGCAAGGGCTTTTTCACTGCCTGGCAGTCGGCCAGTCAGCAAGTGGCGATCATCGTCGCGGCCGCCTTGGGCTATGCGCTAAACGCGTGGATGGCGCCAGACGTAATTGCCGATTGGGGCTGGCGGATTCCGTTTTTTGTTGGCTGCCTGATCGTGCCGTTCATCTTCCTGCTGCGCCGTAACCTGGCGGAGACCGAAGAATTCGCCGCACGCAAACACCGCCCGAGCATGAAGGAAGTGTTCCGCACGCTTGGTCAGAACTGGGGCGTGGTGCTCGGTGGCATGCTGATGGTCGCGCTGACCACCACCGCGTTCTACCTGATAACCGTGTACGCGCCGACCTTCGGCAAGACCGTGCTGCACCTGAGCACTTCCGATGCGTTGCTGGTGACCTTGCTGGTCGGCGTATCGAACTTCTTCTGGTTGCCGATTGGCGGCATGTTGTCCGACCGCATCGGCCGGCGCCCGGTGCTGATCGCCATGTCACTGCTGGCCCTGGCCAGTACCTATCCGGCGCTGTCGTACCTGGTGCAGGCGCCGAGCTTCAGTCACATGTTGCTGTCGCTGCTGTGGCTGTCGTTCATCTACGGCATGTACAACGGCGCGATGATTCCGGCGCTGACCGAGATCATGCCGGTGGAAGTGCGGGTGGCCGGCTTCTCCCTCGCCTACAGCCTGGCAACCGCCATTTTCGGCGGTTTCACCCCGGCGATGTCGACCTTCCTGATCCAGTACACCGGCGACAAAGCGGCGCCGGGTTACTGGATGAGCGTCGGCGCACTCTGCGCGTTGTGCGCCACGTTGTACCTCTATCGCCGCGCAGGCGGCCGTTTGCAACCGGTTGCCGCATAAGGAGCAATCACCTTGAAAAAACTGATCAATCTCAGCGCCATCGCCCTCTTCGCTTTCAGCGCCCTGGCCCATGCTGAACAGCTGAACGTGATGACGTCGGGCGGCTTCACCGCCGCCTACAAAATCCTCGGCCCGAAATTCGCGGCCGCCACCGGCAACACCCTCGACACCCAACTCGGTCCGTCGATGGGCAAGGCGCCGGAAGCCATCCCTAATCGCCTCGCTCGCGGTGAGCACGCCGACGTGGTGATCATGGTCGGCTACGCCCTCGATGACCTGATCAAACAAGGCAAGGTCGATCCGGCCTCGCGGGTCGAACTGGCGGATTCGCGGATCGGTCTGGTGGTGCGTGAAGGCGCGCCGAAGCCGGACATCAGCAGCGTTGAAAGCCTGAAGAAAACCCTGCTCGACGCAAAATCGGTGGCCTACTCCGACAGCGCCAGCGGCGTGTACATCGAGAAAGAGCTGTTCAACAAACTCGGTGTTGAGGATCAACTGAAGCCGAAAGCGAAGATGATTCCGAGAATCCCGGTGGGCTCGGTGGTCGCTACCGGGGACTATCAACTGGGCTTCCAGCAGGTCAGCGAATTGTTGCCGGTGCCGGGGGTGACGTTTGTCGGGAAAATTCCGGAGTCGGTGCAGTCGGTGACGCGGTTTGCCGCCGGCATCCCGGTCGGCGCGCAGCATCCGAAAGAGGCCAAGGCCTTGCTCGACTACCTCGCCGCGCCTGCCGCTCAGGCTGACGTGCAGGCCACCGGGCTGGATTCGGTCAAGCGCTGATCGTTGGCGGCTGGACTTTCATTGCCACCACCAGCCGCTCCAGTTCCAGTGCTGCCGGGGTCAACGTGCGACCCCGGCGCTTGATGATGCCGACACTGCGCATCACTTGCGGATCGGTCAACGGCACTCGCGTCAGAATCGGATGATCCGGCCCGGGCATCGCCATCAGCGGCACCGCCGCCACTCCCAGCCCCGCTTCCACCAGACCAATCATCGTCGTCACATGCCGCGTCTCGCAGATGCTCGGGCGCTGCGGCACCACACTGCTCAAGGCCTGATCGAGCAGAAAACGGTTGCCGGACGTCTTGTCCAGCGAGATGTAATCCTGCTGATAAAACTCGTCCCAGCTCACGCTGCTGCGCCCGGCCAACGGATTATCGCGCCGGCAGGCGACCACATAGCACTCCTGCACAAGCGGTTCGAAATCGACTTTGGCATCCTGCGTGCCCAGAAAACTCAAACCGAAATCCGCCTCGCCGTTGACCACCGCGCTGAGCACATCGTGGGCGCTGGAGTCGAGGACTTTGACCTTGATCCGTGGAAATTGCTGGTGATAGCGGGCGACCACTCGCGGCATGAAGTAATAGGCCGCCGACGGCACGCAGGCAACGGTAACGTGGCCCAGACGCGTGGAAGCCACTTCACTGATCCCCAGCAATGCCACATCCAGATCATCCAGCAAACGCTCGACGCTGGGCATGAACCCGCGCCCGGCCTGGGTCAGGCTGACCTTGCGCGTGGTGCGCTCGAACAGTTTCACGCCCAGTGCATCTTCAAGCTTTTCGATGCGTCTGCTCAGGGCCGGTTGTGACAGGCGCACGGTGTCGGCAGCCTTGCGAAAACTGCCCTGCTCGACCACGGCGCGAAAAGCTTGCAGGTCGTTGAGATCGAAGTTGATGGCCATGGCGGGACTCGCAGGAATTGATTCGCGAAGGCTATCAATGTAACCAACTGATGCAAATTATTACAGACTCACACCGCCCCCCTGTAGGAGCTGCCGAAGGCTGCGATCTTTTGATCTTGATTCCAAAGATCAAAAGATCGCAGCCTTCGGCAGCTCCTACACGGGATCTTCGGTGGATCTTGAATCGATTCAGCCTTTATCCTTGTCACCCCCCGCCGTACCGCTGTCAGGAGTCAACCCATGCCCCATGAAGGCAATCTGTTACAAGCCGCTGTCGTGTTTCTCTTCGCAGCCGTTCTCACCGTGCCCTTGGCCAAACGTCTGCAACTGGGCGCGGTGCTCGGTTATCTGTTAGCGGGGGTGATCATCGGCCCGTCGGTGCTCGGTCTGATCGGTAATCCGCAGAGCGTCGCGCATATTTCCGAACTGGGCGTGGTGTTGCTGCTGTTCATCATCGGCCTTGAGCTGTCGCCACGGCGCTTGTGGGTGATGCGCAAATCGGTGTTCGGCGTGGGTCTGGCGCAGGTGCTGCTGACGGCGGCGGTGATCGGCGTGCTGGCGTTGTACGTGTTCGGTCAGCCGCTGAACAGTGCGATTGTGCTCGGCCTTGGCCTGGCGCTGTCGTCCACCGCATTCGGCCTGCAAAGCCTGGCCGAGCGCAAGGAACTGACCAGCCCGCACGGGCGGCTGGCGTTTGCGATTCTGCTGTTTCAGGACATCGCGGCGATCCCGTTGATCGCGCTGGTGCCGATGCTCGCCGGCAGCGCCCACGCCAGCAGCAACGCGGAAAGCCTGAACCACGGTCTGCAAGTGCTCGGCGGGATCGCCGTGGTGATGGTCGGCGGGCGTTATCTGTTGCGTCCGGTGTTCCGCGTGGTGGCAAAAACCGGTCTGCCGGAAGTCTCCACGGCCACCGCATTGCTGGTGGTGATCGGTACGGCGTGGCTGATGGATCTGGTTGGCGTGTCGATGGCGCTTGGGGCTTTCCTCGCTGGCCTGCTGCTGGCGGATTCGGAATATCGCCATGAACTGGAAGCGCAGATCGAGCCGTTCAAGGGCTTGCTGCTCGGGCTGTTTTTCATCAGCGTCGGCATGGGCGCCAACCTGAGTCTGCTGCTGAGTGCGCCGATCACCGTGCTGGGCCTGACGCTGCTGCTGATCGGCTTGAAGTTGCCGCTGCTGTTTGTGGTCGGGCGCCTGGCCGGTGGGCTGACCAAAGTCAGTGCGATTCGCCTCGGTATCGTCCTTGCGGCCGGCGGTGAATTTGCCTTTGTGGTGTTCAAGATCGGTCGCGATCAGGGCCTGTTCGAACCGCGCCTGTATGACCTGCTGGTACTGACCATCACCCTGTCGATGGCATTGACGCCGTTGCTGTTGTTGATCTGTGCGCGATTGGTCAGTCCGAAAGTGCAGCCGGTGGAGGTGCCGGAGAAATTCCGCGAAATCGACACCGAAGCACCACGCGTGGTGATCGCCGGCATGGGGCGGATGGGCCAGATCGTGGCGCGGATTCTGCGCGCACAGAACATCAAGTTCGTGGCGCTGGACACGTCGGTGGAAACCATCGAACTGTCGCGCAGTTTTGGCGGCGTGCCGGTGTTCTATGGCGACCCGATGCGCCCGGAAATCCTCAATGCGGCGAAGGTGGGCGAGGCGGAATATTTTGTCATCGCCACGGATGACCCGGAGACCAACATCAAGACCGCCGAGATCGTGCGCAAGCTGTATCCGCACATGAAAATCATCGCCCGCGCACGTAACCGTCAGCATGTGCATCGTCTGGTGGACGTCGGCGCCGAAGCGATTCGCGAGACCTATTACTCAAGCCTGGAAATGAGCCGGCGCACGCTGGTCGGGCTGGGTCTGACCCAGGCCCAGGCCGATGCGCGGATCAAGCGTTTCAAACATCACGATGAGCAGGTGCTGGAGGCTCAGCACGCGATCTACGACGACGCCGCCAAGGTTCTGCAAACCGCTCAGGAAGCGCGGGCGGAACTGGCGCGGTTGTTCGAGTCGGATCAACTGGAAGAGGAAGCGCGCAAGGCCTGACCTCCTTGCCCAGATCCAGATTTCGTACCGACAGGCCTGACGCCTTCGCGGGCAAGCCCGCTCCCACAGGTTTTGTGAACGCCCGAAAACCCTGTAGGAGCTGCCGCAGGGGATTGGGTCAGGCCAGCTCTAATTCGCGCTCTTGCTTGACCGGTGCAGTCTCAAACCGGTCCGCCAGGAACGGTGTGATATCCAGCGGCAGCGCTTCCTGGTTGACCAGTTTGTCCAGCAGCACCCCGGTAATCGCCGAGGTCAGGATGCCGGTGCGAAAGTGCCCGCAGGCATTCAGGTAACCCTCCACCCCGCGCATCGGCCCGAGGATCGGCAGTTCATCCGGCGAGCCCGGACGCAACCCGGCCCAGGTGCGCTTGAGGTTGACGTCCTTGAGTTCCGGCAGGCAACGCACCGCGCCTTGCACCAGCCCGGCGATTTCGGGGTAGGTGGTGGTGACGTCGAAGCCTTTGTCTTCGGTGGTGCTGCCGATCAGGATCTCGCCGTTGTCCTTTTGCGCCACATAGCAGTCGCTGGTGGTCAGGCAGCCGTTGAGGATTTTCGGCATGCGCTCGGTCAGCAGGATCTGGCCCTTGACCGGTTTCACCGGGATACGAATCCCCGTCGCCCACTCACTCAAGTCCGCCGCCCAGGCACCTGCGGCGTTGATCAGGGTCTTGCAGTGGAACACGCCCTCCTCGGCCGTCTGCACGCCAGTCACGCGGTTGCCGTGGTGCAACACACCGGTGACGTTGGTGTTGACGAAGATATCGACGCCATTCTGCCGCGCGCCTTCCATGTAGGCATCGGCGAGGCGGAACGGGCTGACCTGGTGATCGCAGAGAAACTCCAGCGCCCCCCGGGCCTCGTGGCTGACACTCGGTTCGGCTTCGCGCAATGCAGCCTGATCGAGCCAGCGCACCTGATCGGCCAGATGCGGAATGCAGCTGACAATGTGCTCGGCATAGAGCCGGTCTTCGTCGTCATAAATGACGAACTTCAGCCCGGTCTTTTCGAACTTGAAATCCATCCCGTGCTTGTCGATCAACTCACGGTGCAGTTGCGGGTACAGCGCATTGGACTGCAAGGCGAAATCGAAGAACGACGCCGGCAGGATGTGCGGTGTGCTGGCGTCCACCGCGACTGCCGCGCCCTGGGTTTCACGTTTGCGGTTGGCCGACATCATGCGGAAGAAAATCACCCCGCAGCCCAGCCCCACCGACTCGCCGATGGCCCACAGGCCACCGGCTGAAGCGCGGGTCGCATTACCCGGACGCTTGGCGTCGATCAGCGCGACCTTGAGGCCCTGGCGTTTGGACAATTGATAGGCGCAGGACGCCCCGATCACGCCGCCGCCGGCAATGACCACGTCATAGAACTTACTCATGGGAAGCGGCCTCCGTGCCGACGGACTGGAACGCGGAAAAAGGAATCGGATCAATCGGGAAACGCGGACGCAGCCAGCCAACGTCCTTGCGCCCGGTGGCCTGACGCAGACGGTCGCTGCAGTAACCGACGCACATCCGCCCCTGACAATCGCCCATGCTGACGCGGGTGCGCATCTTCAGGCTGGCGATGTCCTGCACGCCCTGCTCCAGCGCCAGATCGATATCAGCGCGGGTCGCATGTTCGCAGCGACAGATCACCGTGTCGGCGGCCGGCAAAGCGGTCTGGCCGACACCGCGTTCGGTGTAACGGTCGACGGCTGCGCGAAAACGCACGATGGATTTGAGTTTGCCCAAGTAACGGTCGCGGCGAACCCGCGCCAGCTCTTCTTCGATCACCCCGCGTTGCAGGAGGATCGAAGTGGCGGCGATCTTGCCGGCAAGCATCGCCGCTTCACCGCCGCGAATCCCGCCCATGTCACCGGCCAGATGCACGTGCGGTTCGTTGCTTTGCTGCCACACATTGGAATTGGCGCGCAGATAGCCGTCGTCGCTGAAGCCGTGATCGAGGCCCATCTGCTGACTGAGCTGAGTGCGCGGGATGAAGCCATAACCGACTGCCAGGGTCTGGGCTTCGAAGCGCTCGACCTGAGTCAGATCAGGTTCCCAACTGGCCGAATACGGCGCGACAGTGACGCTTTTGAGTTCACCGTCGCCGTGGGCTTCGACCACGCCCCAGCCGTAGTTCATCGGGATGCCGTGCAGTTTCAGATAGGCGAGCATGCTCAGGCCATCGAGAAACAGTTGCGGCTTGTTCAGCAGCGCCAGACTTTCGCGGGCGATCTTGCCGAAGGCGCAGGCTTCATAGACGCCCGCGACCTTGACCCCGGACGCGTGCAACTGGGTCGCCACCAGCGGCAGCAGTGGCCCGGTGCCGGCAATGATCACCGGCCCTTGCGGCTTGACCACGCCACTTTTGATTTGCAGTTGCAGGCCGCCGAGCATGATCACCCCCGGCAGCGTCCAGCCGGGGAACGGCACGCTGCGCTCGTGGCAACCGGCGGCCAGCAGCAATTGCGGGTATTCGATCTCGTGCAGTTGCTCATCGCCGTCGAGCACCACCAGCGCACGGGTGCCTTCGGCGCCGACCACGCGGTGATTGAGGCGCACGTCGATCAGCCCGGATTGCTCCTGGAAATCACCGTGCAGTGTGCTCAGGGCTTCGGCATAGCGCGGCCCCAGATAATCCAGTTGCACGCCGTCACGCAGCGGCCCGCGATAGACCACGCCGCCGAGGCGCGAGGCTTCTTCGAGCAAGGTGCAGCGCACACCGTGGCGCGCCAGTTCGATGGCCGCCGCCATCCCCGCCGGACCACCGCCGACGATCACCGGTTGCAGGCTCATACAACCTCCTGCTCGTTGATGCGGTTGACCTGGGTTTCAATCTGCATGCCGTCGCGCACCACGGTCTGACAGGCGCGGCGCTTGTGGCGACCGTTGATTTTCACCAGACAGCACTGGCACACGCCCATGCCGCAGTAGGCGCCGCTGATCTGATTGTGATCGTTGCGTGCGACCTGGCGCACGCCGAGGGACTGAATGACGCTGAGGACGGTTTCGCCGATAGCCGCGCTGACCGCTTGGCCGTTGATGTGGACGGTCATATCCGCCTGGGTCAGGGGCTGGATATCGAAGGTGCGTTCTAGGCAGTGCATTACGATGTTCATCCGTGAAAAGGTTCAGGGTGGGGTTACGTCAGCTCCTTGCTGCGCTCTGCCTGGCGACCCGTTCTGTTTGTTTGAGGGGGTCTGCCGGGCTACTCCATGAGCGCAGCAAATTGCGCACCGGAGCACTGTAGTCGATACCGCGACAAGGGGCCTGGATCATTTAAGTTAGGTGATATTGCGAGAGTGAATATTGATCCAGGTCGACAAATCCTCCTCCCCTCACACGAACAATGTAGGAGTATGTGGCGCGCATGAAAAAGCCGCTTTCACCGTGAAGTGAAAGCGGCCGAGGCATGGGCCTCAATAGAGCAAACGGATCAGTGTACGAACAGGGCGATCAGGATGATGATCGGGATCGGCACACCGAGGAAGAACAGAAGTAGAGAGCGCATGGTGATTCTCCTTGTTAACGAACTGGAGGCAGTGTGGTGGTGGCGTAGGTTTCGACTTCGACGTACTCGACAGCATCCCGGCGACGACCGCCGAAGGTGGCTGCGAGGCTGGCGAAGAACGCACCGGCCAACAGTGCAATGAACATCCACAGCGAAGTCCAGGCAGCGACTTTGGCAGCGGTGTCGGCAGCCTGTTGGGCTTTGACTTTGGCGTCAGCGATGGCTTTCTGAGTGCGGGCATAGACGTCGTCGACACGTTTCTCGGCGTCGGCCTGACTCAGGTTGGTCCGTTGCGCGACCAGTTGTGCGAGGTAGGTACGGTCTTCAGGGCTGAGTTGGCCGTTGGCCAGGCTCTGAGCGAAGATCCGGGTCACCGCACCGTGGGCGGCGTCATCGCTGACGGACGCTGGGCGGTCATCACGGAACAGGCTGTCGACGAAGTAACCGTACTGGTCGCTGTTGGTGTTGGCTGCGGCGGTACCGGCAGCTTGAGTCGCGGCAGCCGCTGCGCCACCGGCGACACTGGCACCGGCCTGCACACCACCACTGATCACGCTGCTGACCGAACCGACCACCAGAACTGCAGTTACCAGCGTGGCGACACACCAGGCAAGGAAACCATGGGCGGTATCACGGAAATACACTTCATCCCCGTGCATGTTGGCCCACTTAACGCGCAGGCGGCCGGCGATGTAACCACCGAGGCCCGAAGCGATGATTTGCGTCGCCGCGAGCCAGACAATTGTCGAAATCCCCAGGCTCTTGGCGCTCACGCCCTCTCCGGCCCATGGTGAAACGGCAGAGAATCCCAAACCGAAGCCAAGCAGCACCAAAATCATCGACAGTGCTGCGGCCGCCGCTGCGCCCGCGAAAATCGCGCCCCAGGACACGCCTGACACGTTGCTCGACTCTCCTTCGAAGGCAGGATAAAACCCATCAGGGGATCTATTCATTGTTGTAGTGCTCCAGGCATGAAAAATGGTGTTACAACTCGTCATCAGATGAATTGCAGCGACCGTGCCATTCGCCAACTTTAAATAAATCGTTATTTTTCAACAGGTTAAAAAGACTGAACTTCTTAGGACCATGCAATTTGCAACAATCGGCCGAAAGCAGCGGGTTTTATGCATTGAAGCCAAATCCGCAACGCTGTCGGAATTTGCAGGAGTGACAGGCTATACATGAAAGTTAATTTAAAGCGCGCCGGAAAATACTTGGCAAAATGCTGCCATTCCGTTTGAACCGATCAAGGCTTGCTCTATGACTCGTATTTTGACCATCGAAGACGACGCCGTGACTGCCCGTGAAATCGTCGCCGAACTCAGCAGCCACGGCCTGCAAGTGGATTGGGTCGACAATGGCCGCGAAGGCCTCGACCGCGCCGTCAGCGGCAACTACGACCTGATCACCCTCGACCGCATGCTGCCGGAACTCGATGGCCTGGCCATCGTGACCACCCTGCGCACCATGGGCGTGGCCACGCCGATTCTGATGATCAGCGCCCTCTCCGATGTCGATGAGCGTGTACGCGGCCTGCGCGCTGGCGGCGATGATTACCTGACCAAACCGTTCGCCACCGACGAGATGGCCGCACGTGTGGAAGTGCTGTTGCGCCGCCAGAACAGCGTCGCCACCCAGGCCACCACGCTGCAGGTCGCGGACCTTGAACTGGACCTGATCAGCCACGAAGCGCGCCGTGCCGAGCAAGTGCTGACGCTGCTGCCGACCGAATACAAGCTGCTGGAATTCCTCATGCGCAACAGTGGCCAGATCCTGTCGCGAATGATGATTTTCGAAGAAGTCTGGGGCTATCACTTCGACCCTGGCACCAACCTGATCGACGTACACATCGGTCGTCTGCGCAAGAAGATCGACGCGGCGGGCAATGTTCCGCTGATTCGCACGGTACGGGGCTCGGGTTATGTCATTGCCGAACCCGTCTGACGGCTGGCGTTCCTCCAGCAGTCGACTGCTGGCGCTGTACAGTTCGCTGTTCGTGGCGTGGAGCGCGATCCTCATGGGGGTCATGTATTTCGAGGTCTCCGGTTACCTCGACAACCTCGCCAAGCATTCGCTGATGCAACGTCAGCATCTGTTTTCGCACTTTCGCGGTGAGCAACTGGAAGAAGCCCTCGCCGCCAGCATGACCTTCGATATCCGCGGCATCGACGCCTATGGCCTGTTCGATGCCCAGGGCGTGTACCTCGGCGGTGCCCTGCAGCAGTTGCCCGAAGGTCTGCCGCTGGATGGCAAGATCCACACACTCGACGACTGCGCCGACTCCGACGACCCGACCCTGCCCGCCGACAGTTGCGACGCGGTGGCGACCCAGACCCGCGACGGTCGCTGGCTGGTGTTGTTGCGCGATAACGGATCGTTGTTCGCGGTGACGCGGATCATTCTGCATGCGTTGTTCTGGGGGGTGTCGCTGACGATCCTGCCGGGGATTGCCGGTTGGCATCTGCTGCGCCGCCGGCCGATGCGCCGTATCCGGGCAATTCAGGACAGCGCCCAGGCGATTGTCGCCGGCGACCTGACTCACCGTTTGCCGCTGTCCAATCGCCGCGATGAACTGGACATGCTCGCCGCCATCGTCAACGCCATGCTCGATCGCATCGAACGGCTGATGCATGAAGTCAAAGGCGTGTGCGACAACATCGCCCATGACCTGCGCACACCGCTGACGCGTTTGCGCGCGCAGTTGTATCGCATGCAGCAGCAGGCCGGCGAAGGCTCACAGGAAGCGGCGCAACTGGATCTGGTGCTGGCCGAGGCGGACACGCTGATGGCGCGATTTCGTGGGTTGCTGCGGATTTCCGAACTGGAAGATCGCCAGCGTCGCTCAGGTTTCGTCGAGCTGGACCCGGTGCAGTTGCTGGAAGAATTGCATGAGTTCTATCTGCCCCTGGCCGAGGAAGGTGAACTGCTGTTCGTGCTGAACATGCCGGAAACCCTGCCGCCGCTCAATGGCGACCGGGCATTGCTGTTCGAGGCCCTGGCAAACCTGCTGAGCAACTCGATCAAGTTCACCCCGGCGGGCGGCACGGTGATTCTGCGTGGCGTGAATGACGGCGGGCATACGTGCATCGAGGTTCACGATTCCGGGCCGGGGATTCCCGAGGCCGAGCGTGAGGCGGTGTTCCAGCGCTTCTATCGCGCCGAGGGCGGGCAACCGCAAAGCGGCTTTGGTCTGGGCCTGTCGATTGTGGCGGCGATTGTCAGCCTGCATGGCTTCAATCTTGAAGTGGGCAGCAGTGAGCTGGGCGGGGCGAAACTGGTGCTCGATTGTCGGCAGAGTCTGATCGCCAACTCCTGATGTCACATGGATCCCCTGTGGGAGCGAGCTTGCTCGCGAATGTGGTGTGACATTCAATGCAGATGTTGAATGATTCGACGCCTTCGCGAGCAAGCTCGCTCCCACGGTTTTTGCGTTTTGCCTGTCAGGCCGGGTAGTTGGCCCGCAGTGCTTCAAGGCCACCCTGATAGATGCCGCTGAACAGCGCCACCACTTCCTCATCGCTCACACCCTTGGCGTTGAAGCGGCCCGACCATGTCACCCGGGCGCCCTGCTCCTGGGCTTCGACCTTGATCGTCGCCAGGTAATCGGTGGCCGGGAACGGCGCCTGTTCGATCGAGTAGCTGTAGGTCTTCGCGGTGTTGTCGAACGCTTGCAGACGCTCGATCACCACACCGCCATCGGCGGTTTGCAGGGTGCGCACGCGCCCGCCCTCGCTCAGCTCACTGTTGGGAATGAACGGCAGCCAGTCCGGCAGCGTGTTGAAGCCGCCGATCAATTGCCAGACCTGATCGGCCGAGGCCGGAATGTCGATGGTTGCAGATGCAGTTGCCATAAATAAAAGCTGCTCCAGAAAGATTCGGGTTCAGATCGCCATGCTGTCGACAACGCCGCCATCGACCCGCAGGGCCGCGCCGGTGGTGGCCGAAGACAGCGGCGAAGCGATGTAAGTCACCAGATGCGCGACTTCTTCGACATCGGCCACACGCTGGATGATCGAGGTCGGGCGAGCCTTCTGCACAAAGGCATCGGCTTCATCGCGCAGGCTGCGGCCGGATTCGGCAGCGGCGTCCTTGAGCATCTGTTCCAGGCCATCGGTGAAGGTCGGCCCCGGCAGGATCGCATTGACCGTGACGCCAGTGCCAGCCAGACGCTTGGCCAGACCATGGGACACCGCCAGATTGGCGCTTTTGGTCACGCCATAGTTGAGCATGTCGGCCGGCGTCGCCACGCCGGATTCCGAAGACAGGAAAATGATCCGCCCCCAACCCTGCTCGACCATCGCCGGCGCGTAATGCCGCGACAGGCGCACGCCGGAAATCACGTTGACCTCGTAGAAACGCGTCCACTCGCTGTCCGGGGTGTCGAAAAAATCCACCGCATCGAAAATGCCGAGATTGTTCACCAGAATGTCGGCGCGCGGCTCGGCGGCGAACAGTTTTTCCGCGCCTTCGGTGGTGCCCAGATCCGCGGTCAGACCGCGCAATTGTGCAGCCGGCACCTTCTGCCGGATGCTCGCCAGCGCCTGTTCGACCTTGGCCGTGTCCCGACCGATCACCACGACCGTGGCGCCGGCTTCGGCCAGCGACTGGCTGATCCCCAGACCAATGCCCGCGGTGCTGCCGCTGACGATCGCAAGTTTTCCACTCAGATCTATTTTCATGCTTTCACCTCATCGATTGGCAACGGTGCACGTTCGGACACCAGTTTTGCGTCACGCATGGCCTGCCAGAAACCGGCGGGAATCAGCGCCGACAATGCCGCGACATCTTCAGCAATGCGCCCCGGTTTGCTCGCACCCGGAATCACCGCAGCAACGGCGGGATTGGCCAGCGAGAATTGCAGGGCTGCCGCTTTTACATCGACGTTAAAAGTAGCGGCAATGCGTTTGATCTGCTCGACCCTGGCGATGATCTGCGGGCTGGCCTTCTGGTATTCGAAGTGCGCGCCGCCGGCCAGAATCCCGGAACTGTACGGGCCGCCGACCACGATCTCGACGTTCTGCGCCAGCGCCGCGTCCATCAGACGTTGTAGCGCACGGTTGTGATCGAGCAAGGTGTAACGCCCGGCGAGCAGGAAACCATCCGGTTGCGCTTCCGTCAGATCGAGGGTCAGTTCGCACGGCTCGACCTTGTTCACACCCAGACCCCAACCCTTGATCACGCCTTCTTCGCGCAGCCGGGTCAGCACTTTGAAAGCGCCGGTGCGGGCCTGATTGAAGTACTCCAGCCATTGATCCCCGTAGAAATCCTGAGCGATGTCGTGGACCCAGACGATGTCCAGGCGATCGGTCTGCAGGCGTTTGAGACTGTCTTCGATCGAGCGCAGCGTGGCGTCGGCGCTGTAATCATTGACGATTTTGTTCGGCCGACCGTGTTCGAACACCCCGCTTTTTTCGCCCAGATCGCGGGCGGCGGCGTCTTCGACTTCATCGAGAATCACCCGGCCGACTTTGCTGCTGAGCACGTAGTCATCGCGCTGGTACTGCTTGAGCGCCTCGCCGAGGCGGATTTCCGAAAGCCCCGAGCCATAAAACGGTGCGGTGTCGAAGTAGCGCACACCGGCATCCCACGCGGCATGCACGGTGGCTTGCGCTTCGTCTTCGGGGATGGCGCGGAACATGTTGCCCAGTGGCGCGGTGCCGAAGCCCAGCTGGCCGGGCAATTTGTCTTTCAAGCTCATTGCGTTGTCCTCATAGGTGTTTGGCCTGTGTGACCGTTGAGCAGATCCTAGATTGCCGGACTTAGACCGTCCAAGACATAATGTGCAGCACTTGAGTCCCTATAGGTCTGACATGATCGACATCCGCCAATTGCGCTACTTCGTTGCTGTCGCCGAAGAAGAACACGTCGGCCGCGCGGCCGAACGACTGCATATTTCCCAGTCGCCGCTGAGCCGGCAGATCGCCCAGCTTGAAGAGCGCCTGGGCCTGACCCTGTTCGAGCGCAGTCAGCAACGCATCCGCCTGACCCGCGACGGCCAGACCTTTCTTGCCGAAACCCGCGCCCTGCTGACCCACGCCAGTCGCCTGGAATCCCTCGGCAAACGCCTGGGCCGTGGTGAAGAAGGCGGTTTGTGCATCGGTTACAGCGAGAACGCCATGCACGCCGGGGTGCTGCCCAATGCCCTGCGGGTGTTGCGGGTGGATCGGCCGAATGTGCACGTCGCGTTGTACAACCTGAGCTCTGCTGAACAACTCGAAGGCCTGCGTCAGCGTAGTCTCGATATCGCTTTGGTGAGTGAGCCGCCGACCGATGACGATCCAGACCTGCTGGGGTTTCAGGTGCTCGACGATCCGATGTTGCTGGCGCTGCCGGAACAGCATCCGCTGGCCCGTCAGGACGCGCTGCACCCGGCGGATCTGGCTGGGCAGGAATGGATCGGCGTGCAAGCGCGTCAGGGCGCGGGCGATGAGTTCGTCAGTGCCTGCATTCGCGCGGGATTCACTCCCGATGTGCGCATGCAGGCCACCGAGCCGTTCACCGCGCTGGGGCTGGTGGCATCGGGGCTGGGGATCGCGATGATCCAGAAAGGCCTGAGCCACAACGCCCCGCCCGGGGTGGTGCTGCGCGAAGTGCCGTGGCTGGCGTTCACCACACCGCTGTGGGCGGCGTGGCACCGGATCAATTTGCGGACATTGGTGGAGACGTTTCGAAAAGTCCTGACGAACACAACCCCTTCTGACCAATCCACTCGCGCCACTGGGGGGCAGCCTGCTGGCGATGGCGATGGCGGTGGCAGAGTCGGCATCACTGTGGACTGACAATCCGCTTTCGCGAGCAAGCTCGCTCCCACAGGTACAGCGGTGACGGCGGAATTTGTGCCTGGCGCTAATTCCTGTGGGAGCTGGGTTGCCAGCGATGGCGTTGGCATGTCCGGCATCACTGTCGGCTGACAGTCCGCTTTCGCGAGCAGGCTC
>NZ_AKJP02000016.1:0-74564 GCF_000282275.2 Pseudomonas sp. GM30
ATTTGGAATGCATTTCCCTGTGGGAGCGGGCTTGCTCGCGAAGGCGTCTTCAGCTACGCAGATGCGTCAGCGGCAATTCAGTGCTGTTGAGCACTTGATTGAGCACAAAACTCGAACGCACGCTGGTCACCCCTTCAATTCGGGTCAGATGCCCCAGCAGCAGCTTCTGATAGTGATCCATGTCCGGCACCACCACTTTCAACTGATAGTCGGCATCCACGCCGGTCACCAGGCTGCATTCCAGCACCTGCGGCAAGGTGCGGATCGCCGCTTCGAAATTCTCGAAACGCTCCGGTGTGTGCCGATCCATGCCGATCAGCACGTAGGCGGTCAGGCTCAGGCCGAGCATCTTGCGATCGAGCAGGGCGACCTGGCGCGAGATGTAGCCGTCGTCCTCCAGTTGCTTGACCCGGCGTGAGCAGGGGGAGGGCGACAGACCGATGCGCTCGGCCAGTTCCTGGTTGGAGATGCGGGCGTCGCGCTGCAATTCCGCCAAAATGCTCAGGTCGTAACGGTCGAGTTTGCTCATGAATCAGTCCTTGGTTGTAACTATTGCGGCGGATTATCTATCCAGGGTTAAAAATTGCGCAAGCAGTGTTTATTTGAGCAATCTTCGCAATCCTCTGTCGCGCCTTGCGGCCTATTCTTATCACCAGAATCACTGCTCGGTAACGCAGTCCACTGCGGCCCGCCCAATCAGGCCCGCCGCGGCCGCCACCCCCACCGGGGATGTGCCGGCCCCCGAGCTGCACACTGTCCAGAAGACGGCGTGAGGTGAGCCGACGTCAAAAGCGTCGAGCCAGGACGAAGTTCTCTGAAGGGAGGCCGACGGGTCTCCCTTTTTCTTGTCTGCGTTTTTTGTGCCTCGATGCACAGCCTTCCTCAATAAATAAGTTTCGTGACTGATAACCTGTCGCAGAACCCGGTGTGCGTATTCCCGGTCTTAGCTACAAGCCCTCTTAATACCCGCAGTGAGGAAAAGCATGAAGTCGCGCATCTGGCGTCTGGCCGGTGTTGGTTTGCTGTGTGTGAGCGTCGGTGCGCAAGCGCTGGCCGACGAGCCACAGAATCGTGGCCCCGAGAATAACGGGCACGGCGGTGAGCATCAGGGCAATCAGGGTCGTGGCGGCGATCATCAGCCCCGCGGGCAGAACAATCCGCCGCCGCAAAATCAGCCGCGGCCGCAGAACAACGAAATCATTCGGGGCGACAACAGCCGCCAGTTCGAACACAACGGCCAGCAGCACAACAACGGCCAGTGGCAGAACCAGAACCGCGCGCCCAATCAGCCTGCCCCGGTGCATCAGGCGCCACCGTCGAACAACCTGCCGATCCAGCCACGGCCCGACACCGTGCGCCAGACCCAAGAGCCGCGTCAGGGTTACTACCGTGACGAGCGGCCGCAGAATGGTTACCACAACCAGCAATGGCAAACCGGCAACCGGCCCAATGACAATCGCTGGCCGGGTCGCCCGGACGGGCATGGCAACGGTTGGGGTCCAGGCCCGCAATACCGCCCGGGGCATGTGATCGACCGCTTCCCGGATCGCGAATACCGCGTGCCGTATCGCGGCCAGGATTACTTCTATTCCGGCGGCTACTGGTATCGCCCGCAAGGTCCGCGCTATATCGTCGTGCAGCCGCCACGAGGGATTCGTACCCAGTATCTGCCGGACTACGCCCGTGAAGTGTGGATCGGCGGTGCGCTGCTGTTCCTTGCTGCCGGTTCGTACTATGCCTATCAGGAAGCCACTCAGGATTACGTCGTGGTCGAGCCACCGGTGCAGCAACCGCCGCAACCGCAGCCACAATCCCAGGGCTATGACGTCGAGGCCTATCCGGCCAACGGTCAATCGCCGGAACAGGTGCAGCAGGACGGTTATCAGTGCTACCAATACGCTGTGCAGCAGAGCGGTTTCGACCCGCGTACCGCGACCTATCAACCAGCGCCTGAAGTGGTGCAGGCTTACCGTCAGGCTCAGGGCAACTGCCTGAGCAGTCGCGGTTACTGAATCCGGGTTTGCGCCCGTTCGGTCTTGACCACTTCCTGCGGGTCGGCGTGCACCAGTACTTCGGCTCGCGGGTAGGCGGCGTGAATCGCATCCGCCGCCTGATCGCTGATGCCGTGGGCCACTGACAGGGTCAGCTCTCCCGGCAACTCAAGATGCAGCTGCACGAACCAGTGGTTGCCCGAAATCCGTGTGCGCAAATCATGCGCGCCCAATACGCCGGGTACGCCGCAGGCCAGTTCGAGCATGTGCTGACTGACGTCCGCCGGCAGCTCTTCATCCATCAGCACCGAAAAACTTTCCCGGGCGATCTGGATCGCGCTCCACAAAATGTACCCGGCAATCCCCAGACCGAACCATGCATCGAGCTGATGAAAGCCCATGCCGGCGAGGATCAGCGCGATCAGAATGCTGCCGTTGAGCAGCATGTCCGAACGGTAATGCAGCGAGTCGGCGCGTACGGCGTTGGAGCCGGTCTGCTTGATCACCCGGTGCTGCAGCGTCAGCAACGCTGCGGTCAGCAGCAGCGAGAACACGATCACCCCGATGCTCAGCCACGGTGCGCCGAGCGGTTCCGGTTGCTGGATGCGTTCATACGCCTGAAACGCAATCAGCAGCGCACTGCCACCGATAAACAGCGCCTGCGCCATGCCCGCCAGCGATTCAGCCTTGCCGTGGCCGTAACGGTGATCGTCATCGGCCGGGCGCAGCGCGTAATGCACCGCCAGCAGATTGAGCAGCGAAGTGACGCCATCCAGCGCCGAGTCGGTGAGGCCGGCGAGCATGCTCACCGAACCGCTCAGCCACCAGGCGATGGCCTTGGCGATGATCAGCGTGCAGGCCACTGCCACCGAAGCGCGGGTTGCCAGCCGCAGCAGGCGGGCGTGTTCGGGGCTGGTGGTCATGTGATTTCCTTATGCGGCGGGTTGCAGGCCAAACATCGCCAGTTGCTGAGTGCTGCCCTTGTGCTGGATCAGGCGTGGATCGTCCAGCGGCAGGTTGCGGCCCAGTTCAGTTTCGAGAATAGCCTGCAACTTGAGGTTATCGACCTGACCGTCCGGGCCGACCGCTTGTTTGAGTTTGGCCGGATCGACCTGAGCGGTGTGGCCCGGTTCGAAATAGATCGCGCCGGTGGTGAAGTCCACGGCAAACGCGATCAGCCCGGGAATCACGTAGAACAGCAGGCCCACGGCGTCGAGCACGGCAATCGCCGGATCGATCTTGCCATCGATCTGCCCGCGACGATCGGGGTAGAAAATCGAGCCGCAGGCGGTGAGCTGAGTGAGCAGGGTGGCGACCAGTACACCGCCGATCAGGCGAGAAGGTAAGCGCATGGAAAATCTCCTGAGTCATCTATTAACGAAGCTTCGTCTTGTGAAGTTAAGACCCTGACGAACGCCAAGCAGTTCGCCGTTATACTCGCGGCTCTGTTTGGGAGCCAGCATGATTTCTTTGCCGATCGATGAAGTTTTACCCGCCCTGCGTGAAGCGTTGGCGACACGCCACGAAGCCGTGCTCGAAGCGCCGCCGGGTGCCGGTAAAACCACCCGCGTGCCGCTGGCCTTGCTCGATGAAGCGTGGCTGGCCGGGCAGACCATTCTGATGCTTGAACCGCGCCGTCTCGCCGCGCGGGCAGCGGCTGAGCGACTGGCCAGCGAACTGGGCGAGAAGGTCGGTGAAACCGTCGGCTATCGCATCCGCCTCGACAGCAAGGTCGGTCCCGATACCCGTATCGAAGTGGTCACCGAAGGCATTCTCACCCGGCGTCTGCAGGATGATCCGGCACTGGAAGGCGTCGGTCTGCTGATCTTCGATGAATTCCACGAACGCAGTCTTGATGCCGATCTGGCCTTGGCCCTGAGTTTGAACGGTCGTGAACTGTTTCGAGCTGAACAGCCGCTGAAGATTCTGCTGATGTCGGCAACGCTGGAAGGCGAGCGGCTGTCCGGGTTGCTGGATGACGCGCCGATCCTGCGCAGCGAAGGGCGCATGTACCCGGTGACGATGCGCTGGGGCCGGCCGTTCCAGCCTGGCGAATACATCGACCAGCGCGTGACCCAGACCGTCCTCGAAGCCCTGCACGATGAAACCGGCAGCCTGCTGGTGTTCTTGCCCGGTCAGGCGGAAATCCGTCGCGTGCATCAGCAACTGAGCGATGCCATTGGCGAGCGAAAAGACGTATTGCTCTGCCCGTTGCACGGTGAACTGGACCTCAACGCCCAGCGCGCAGCCATCGACCCGGCCCCGACCGGCCAGCGCAAAGTGGTGCTGGCGACCAACATCGCCGAGACCAGCCTGACCATCAACGGCGTGCGCGTGGTGATCGACGCCGGGCTGGCGCGGGTGCCGCGTTTCGACCCGGGCAGCGGCATGACCCGTCTCGATACTCAGCGCATTTCCAGGGCCAGCGCCACCCAGCGTGCGGGCCGTGCCGGACGTCTGGAACCGGGCGTGTGTTATCGCCTGTGGTCGCAGGATCAGCACGAGCAGCTCGCCGCTTACGGCAGTGCGGAAATTCTGTCGGCGGATCTGGCGAGTCTGGCGCTGCAACTCGGACGCTGGGGCGTGACGCCGGGGGAACTGGTGTGGCTCGATGTTCCACCGGCAGCGGCTTATGCACAGGCGCAGGACTTGTTGCAGCGCCTGGGCGCACTCGAAGGCGAGGCGCTGACCGCGCACGGTCAGGCCATGGCCGAGTTGCCGGCGCATCCGCGCATCGCGCATTTGTTGCTGCGCGGTCAGGCGCTGGGGCTGGCGAACATGGCGTGCGATGTCGCGGCACTGCTCGGCGAGCGCGATATCCTGCGCGGCTCCGGTGCGGATCTGCACAGCCGCCTGGTGCTGCTCTCCGGCGAAGAACGCGCGGCACGCGGTGCACAGGGTGGCGTGCAGCGTGCCCGGCAACTGGCGCGGCAATATCGCGGTTACCTGCGTGGCAAGGCCAGCGCGCCGGTCAGCGATCCCGATCACCCGCGCTGGCTCGGTGCGCTGCTGGCGCTGGCCTATCCGGATCGGGTTGCCCAGCAGCGGCGTGCCAGTGGTGCCGAATATCGTCTGGCCAATGGTCGCGCAGCGCTGTTCGCCGAAGCTGACAGCCTGATGAAGGAACCTTGGATCGTCATTGCTGACCTCGGCAGCCGTCAAGGTCAGCGCGAGGAGCGTATTTACCTGGCGGCGGATTTCGATCCGGCGCTGTTCGATTCGGTACTCGCCGAGCAGGTGCATAACGTCGATCAACTGGACTGGGACGAACGCGAAGGCGTGTTGCGCGCCGAGCGCCAGCGCAAGGTTGGCGAGCTGATCCTCAGCCGTGAACCGTTGACCGGTCTCGACGAAGCGGCGCGCAGTCAGGCGCTGGTCAATCTGGTGCGGCGCAAGGGGCTGGAGTTGCTGCCGTGGACGCCGGAGTTGCGTCAGTGGCAGGCGCGTGTCGCGTTGCTGCGACAACTGGATCTGAACGCCCAGGCCGAAAGCCATTGGCCGGATGTCAGCGACGCGACGTTGCTCAAAACCCTGGAAGAATGGTTGATGCCTTACCTGGGTAAAGTCTCGCGACTGAGTCATTTCGCCAATCTGGACCTGTCGAGCATCGTGCGCAATCTGCTGCCGTGGCCGTTGCCGCAGAAGCTTGATGAGCTGGCGCCGCATCACATCAGTGTGCCGTCGGGTTCATCGATTCGTCTGGATTACAGCGAGTCTCCGCCGATTCTCGCGGTGCGTTTGCAGGAGTTGTTCGGCCTTGCCGAGACGCCACGGATTGCCGGCGGCCGGCAAGTGGTCAAGCTGCACCTGTTGTCCCCGGCACGGCGGCCGGTGCAGGTGACGCAGGATCTGGCCAACTTCTGGCGCAGCACCTATGCCGAGGTGAAGAAGGATCTGAAGGGGCGGTATCCGAAGCACTACTGGCCGGATGATCCGCTGGTGGCCGAGGCCACGGCGCGGGCCAAGCCGCGCGGCACCTGAGGATCAAAAAATCGCAGCCTTTCCCGTCAGTTGTTCCCGGCAATAATCGGCGAACAACTGCGCCGGTTTGGTCAGTTGTCCACGTTTGAGCCACGCCGCGACCAGCCCTGAACCGGTGACATCTTCGACAATGTCGACGCACACCACTTTCTTGCCGTCATAGGTGCATTCCGAGTGCGGCTTTGTCACCAGCACCGAGAAGCCGAAACCCTGGCCGACCATGCCGCGCACCATCTCGATCGACGGCGAGCTGAACTCGATGCGCGGCGTCAGGCCGAGTTCTTCGAACAGGCTGACGAAGTAGGTTCGGCTCGGCTGCACGTCGAGCAGAATCATCGGTTCCAGACACAGATCGCGCAGCGACACTTGCTTGTACTGGGCGAAACGGTGATCGGCCGGCAGTAGCGCATACGGCCGTTGCGCCGGCATCAGCGGTTCGGTCTGGATGGTGGCATCAAGTTCGTGTTCGTAGAGGATCACCAGATCGAACGTGCCCGAGGTCAGGCCTTGCACCAGTTCCTGCTGCTCGCCGTCGCGGATGCGAATTTTCACCCCGGGGTACAGCGCGGAAAATCCGGCAATCAATTGCGGCAGGTACAGCGGCGCAACGGTTTCGAAGCAGCCGATGTCGATCTGCCCGGCGACGATATCGTTGTCGGCGAGGGCGTTCTGCTCGAACTCCCGGGCCATGCGCAACAGCTCCTGCGCCTTGCGAAAAAACCGTGCGCCGCTCGGCGTCAGGGACACGCCCTGCGCGTGATGGCGGATCAGCAGTTGCACCGCGAAGCTGTCTTCCAGACCTTTGATCGCCGTGGAGATCGCCGGTTGCGCGATGTACAGCTTGCGCGAGGCTTCGGCAACGCTGCCGCATTCGACGGTGGTGATGAAGTATTTCAGCTGACGCAAATTGTAGGCGGCCACGGCAAACCTCAGGACGAGCGGACTCGACTTCCAAGCAATTTGTGCGCCGCCGCGTCCGCTGCGCGACGATGTTTTTGTTCTTGAACAGTAGTCACCCACAGCGGTTTTGGGGAAACCGATTGAGCAGTTTTTTCATTGTCTGCGAAGACATTTTTACTAATTTTCGCCCGTCCGGGCCTGCGCCAACATCGACTGCACAATAACGTCCAAGGAGCATTCGACGTGTTCGAACTTGCAGAGTGGCAGCGCCAGGCCGTTGCCTTGAAGTTTCCCGATCAAGCCGTGATCAACGGCCAGCATTGCGCTGCGCAATCGGGGCAGACCTTCGCCGCGATCAACCCCGCCACCGGCCAGGTGCTGGCCAATGTCGCCGCGTGTGGCGAGGACGATGTCGACGCGGCGGTGGCTAATGCGCGACAAGTATTCGAGGCCGGCACCTGGGCGCAACGCCCGCCCGCCGAGCGCAAACAGGTACTGCTGCGTCTGGCCGATCTGCTGATGGAACATCGCGAAGAACTGGCCCTGCTCGATTCGCTGAACATGGGCAAACCGGTGATGGACGCTTACAACATCGACGTGCCGGGCGCCGCCGGGGTGTTTCGCTGGTACGCCGAAAGCATCGACAAACTCTACGACCAGATCGCCCCCGGCGCCACCAATGTGCTGGCGACCATCACCCGTGAAGCACTGGGCGTGATAGCAGCGGTAGTGCCGTGGAATTTCCCGTTGGACATGGCCGCGTGGAAGCTCGCGCCAGCGCTGGCGGCGGGTAACTCAGTGATCCTCAAACCGGCCGAACAATCACCGTTTTCCGCGTTGCGTCTGGCCGAGCTGGCGCTGGAGGCCGGGCTGCCGGCGGGTGTGCTCAACGTGTTACCGGGGCTGGGTGAGCAGACCGGCAAAGCCTTGGGCCTGCACCCGGATGTCGATTGCCTGGTGTTCACCGGCTCGACCCAGGTAGGCAAATATTTCATGCAGTACTCGGCGCAGTCCAACCTGAAACAGGTGTGGCTGGAATGCGGCGGCAAGAGCGCCAATCTGGTGTTCGCTGACTGTCGCGATCTGGCTCTGGCGGCGGAAAAAGCGGCGTTCGGGATCTTCTTCAATCAGGGCGAAGTGTGCTCGGCCAACTCGCGGTTGCTGGTCGAGCGTTCGATTCACGATGAGTTTGTCGAGCGCCTGAAGGCTCAGGCCGAACGATGGCTGCCGGGGGATCCGCTCGACCCGCAAAGCCGTGCCGGGGCGATTGTCGATCAGCGGCAGACGGCGAGCATCATGCGCGCCATTCGCAGTGCCGAGCAGGCGGGTGCGAGCCTTGTGTGTGGTGGTGAGCAACGGCGCTTCAATGGCTCGGACAACTTCATCGAACCGACGATTTTCACTGGCGTCAGTGCCGACATGCCGCTGTTTCGCGAAGAGGTGTTCGGCCCGGTGCTGGCGGTGGTGCCGTTCGATGATGAAGACGCGGCCGTGCGTCTGGCCAACGACAGTGTCTACGGGCTGGCGGCATCGCTGTGGACCGATGATCTGCATCGAGCGCATCGCGTGGCGCGGCGGCTGCGGGCCGGCACAGTGTCGGTGAATACCGTCGATGCGCTCGACGTGACGGTGCCGTTTGGTGGTGGCAAGCAATCAGGCTTCGGTCGTGATCTGTCGCTGCACTCGTTCGACAAATACACCCAGCTGAAAACCACCTGGTTTCAGTTGCGCTGATACCGCGTAGATCCTATCGCTGGCAGGCCAGCTCCCACAGGTTTTTGTGGTGTCCACCAATTCCGGGTACACCAGCGATTACTGTGGGAGCTGGCTTGCCAGCGATTGCATTCTCCCAGGCAGTGAAAATTCCTGGCTTGCACCGACCGTGAGCATCCCCGCCAACCCCGCGCTTTTGCGGTGCACCCTAAGCAGTTTTTTCATCATTTGCTGCCAACAATTTCCTGATTTTCCTCGGCCCGCACATGGGCCACCATCGATCTCGCCAGCCCGATGTTTCACGCCAGAGTCCAGCAGAGACCGCAGCGTGGATTCACATCATCGCGGCCGGCCGTACTGCCCATGACAAAACTAAATCAACAGCGTCGGGAGTGCTCCATGATCAAGTCCTTGTGTATCCGTCTCACCCATCCTCTGGCAATCACCGCCCTGGCCGCCACGGTCGCGACCAGCGCGCAGGCCGGCACTTTGTCCATTGGCCATACCACCTGGGTTGGCTATGGCACGCTGTATCTGGCTCAGGATCTGGGCTACTTCAAGGAAAACGGCCTGACCGTCGAATTGCCGGTGGTCGAAGAAGCCTCGATGTACATGGCCGCCCAGGCCTCCGGACAACTCTCCGGCTCGGCCTCGACCATCGACGAAGTGCTCAAGTACCGTCCGCAGTTCTGCTTCAAGGCCGTCGCAGCACTGGATGACAGCCACGGCGGCGACGGCGTGCTGGTGGGCAAGGACGTGAAGTCGTTGCAGGAGCTCAAGGGCCAGGCGGTGGCCGTCAATGAAGGTTCGACCTCACAGTTCTGGCTGTCGTACCTGCTGAAAAAGAACGGCATGAAAATGAGCGACATCACCGTGCAGAACATGACGGCCGACGATGCCGCCACCGCGTTCATCGCCGGTCGTGTGCCGGCCGCCGTGACCTGGGAGCCGCATTTGTCGATGGTCCGCGACAAACAGCAGGGCAAGGTGCTGATCGACAGCAGCAGTACGCCGGGGGTAATCGTCGATGTGGTAGCGCTCAACTGCAGCGTCATCGAAAAACAGCCGCAGGACGTCAAGGCGCTGGTCGCCGGTCTGTATAAAGCGGTCAAGTACACCCAGGAACACCCGGACGAGGCCTACGCGATCATGGCCAAAGGCGTCGGCGGTTATCTTTCCGATCCTAAGGAGCTGGCCGCTGCCGCCAAAGGTGTGCGTTTCTACGATCAGGCCATGAGCGAAAAACTGCTCGGCGCGCCGGGCAAACCGGGCGACAGCGCCGCACTGATCAAGCTCGCCAACGAAACCGCCAGCGAACTGCAAGGCAAGCCTTACAACGTCAGCCACGACGATCTGGTCGACAACCGTTTCGTCAGCCCGCTCTAGGAGGTCAGCATGTTCAAGCGCAAATCATGGCTGAGCCGTTGCCTGACGCCCAAGACCGGTTTGCCGGTGCCAGTGGTGTGGAGCGCCAGCGGCCTGGCCTGGGTGTTGTTGGTCGGACTGTGGGCCGGGCTATCCTACGGCGGCATCGTCCCGGGGATGTTTTTGCCGACGCCCGGCGCGGTGGTTGAAGCGGCGGTACGTCTGAGTCACGACGGTACTCTCGGCACCCACGTGTGGGCCAGTGTCGAAGTGGTGATGGTCGGCTTCATCGTCTCGTCGCTGGTGGCGGTGCCGCTGGGCTTGTTGATGGGCAGCTTTCGCATCGTCCAGGCGTTCCTCGAACCGCTGGTCAATTTCATCCGCTACCTGCCGGTGACCTCGTTCGTGCCGCTGTTCATTTTGTGGATCGGCATCGGTCTGGAACAACGGGTGTCGGTGATCATCTTTGGCGTGTTCTTCCAGCAACTGGTGATGATTGCTGACGTCTCCAAAGGCATTTCCAAGGACCTGATCAACGCCTCCTACACCCTCGGCTCCAATCGTCGCGATGCGGTGTTGCATGTGATCGCCCCGGCCTCGGTGCCCGGCGTGCTCGACACCTTGCGCGTGACCATGGGCTGGGCCTGGACCTATCTGGTGGTGGCCGAACTGGTCGCGGCGTCGAGTGGCCTCGGTTACCTGAGCCTGAAAGCCATGCGCGGTTTCCAGGTTGACGTGATTTTCCTCGCCATCGCGATCATCGGCCTGCTGGGTCTGGTCACCGATCAACTGTTCCGCTTTCTCCGCTTGAGGGTTGCCGCATGGGCTCAGTAACTGCCGCCAATCATCGTTTCGCCGAACCGCGCGCTGCTGCGCCGCAAGCCGCGCCGCGCCTGCAAGTGGACAAGGTCAGCCTGCGCTACAGAAAGCCCGACGGCGGCACGTTTACCGCACTGGAACAGGTGTCGTTCGAGGTGCCGGATCAGCAGTTCGCGGTGCTGGTCGGGCCGTCGGGCTGCGGCAAGTCGAGCCTGTTGTACCTGACCGCTGGCCTCGCCGAGCCGACCTCCGGCGAGATCTACGTCGGCGGTCAGCAAGTGCAGGGCCCGGGTGCTGATCGCGGCATGGTGTTCCAGAGCTACACGCTGTTTCCGTGGCTGACGGTGCGGCAGAACGTCGAGTTCGGCCTCAAGCGGCGCGGCATGCCGGCGGCGCGGCGCAAGGAAATTGTCGATTACTACGTCAATGAGGTCGGCCTCAGCGGCTTCGCCGACAGCTACGCCAAGCAACTGTCGGGCGGGATGATGCAGCGTGTGGCGATTGCCCGGGCGCTGGCCAATGACCCGCAGATCCTGCTGATGGACGAACCGTTCGGCGCGCTCGACAGCCAGACCCGTTTGCAGATGCAGCAGTTGCTGCTGCGGGTCTGGGGCAACAGCAAGAAGACCGTGCTGTTCGTCACGCACGATATCGACGAGGCGATCCTGCTTGGCGACCGGGTCTATGTGATGGGCGCCAAACCGGGGAGGATCAAGCAGATCCTCGACGTGCCGATCGAACGTCCGCGCTCACTGGACATGGTCATGGAGCGTTCGTTTATCGACATGAAGCGCGAGATCTTCGGCTTGCTGCATGACGACCTCGAGGAAGTCCATTGATCACATAAGCCTCCTGTAGGAGCTGCCGCAGGCTGCGATCTTTTGATCTTGTTTTTTAAGATCAAAAGATCGTCCGAACGCGGCCCGAACCTTCGGCAGCTCCTACAGGGGTAATTGGTGATCAGGGGGTGGCGGGGAGGAGAAACCGCGCAATCACCGGCAAGTGATCGGAAATGCGCAACGTATCGTCCTGGCGCACCCGCGCCTCGACCCGTTTGATCTTCGGGCTGTAGAACAGATAGTCGACGGTGCGATCCGGGCCATTCAGGCCGGGGTCGTTGGGGTAGTGGGTCAGCCAGTGGGCGCGGTCGATGCCGCTGGCTTCGTTGTTGGTCGGGATCATCGGGTACTTGTCCCACAGCAGATGAAGCGCGCTGTCGATGGAGTAGGGCGTGCGCTGCTCGGCGGGCAGACGCTGATACTGGCCCAGCGGCAACAGGTTGAAGTCACCGCCGATCAGCCATGGCAGGCCCTGGCTTTCGTATTTGTCGAGCACCTTGGCCACCGCCGTCACTTGCGCCTGCAAGGTCTCGTCCGGTTGGCTGGCGCGATCCAGATGGGTGTTGAACACCGTCAGTTGCCCGCCGTCGCTCAGCGGCAGCTTGGTGGCGAGCAGAGCATCCTTGGGTTCGAACTGGCGCGAGATGAAATTCGCCGGCGGCACCGGCAATTGCAGGCGTTCGGCGTGTTCGATGCGGTAACGGCTGAGGGTCGCCAGTTGCCGGCCAACGCTGCCGAAGATGTGTGGATCGGGAACGAAATCGGCCTTCCAGTCGAAGGCGTGGGTGCTGCAGGGGTAGAGGTCTGCCACCCGTTCCTGCAGCAATTTGAGCTGATTCTGATAGTCACTGGCCTTGGCACCGTCATCCAGCTCCTGCAACAACACCACGTCGGGCTGCTCGTCGCGAATCACCCGCGCCACTTCGTCGAGGCTGAAGGCCATGTCTTCCGGGGTGGGCGCTTCATCGGTGCCCTGGGCCAGATCGTTCCAGAACACGTAGCGCTTGCCCGCGAGGTACTGCACGTTCCAGGTCATGACTTTCAGCGCTTGCCCCGGCACCAGGGTCGGCGGCGTACCGGTGCAGGCGACCGGCAGTGTTTCGCGCGCGCCGGGGCGCCAGGTCAGGCTATAGAGCAGCCCGCCGATCAGGACGATGGCGAGCACAATCAGCAACAGGGTGTAGCGCAGCAGACGGGGCATGGCTCGGCTTATCGCGTTACAAAAGTGGCTCCGAGCATACCTGACCGCAGAGCCTTGGCCCAAGGGCCGCGAAGTCAGACTGCTCCGTTACGTTTGTCAGGCAATTCGCTGATCAGCATGAACAGGCGGAACAGCACCACGCTGGTGAACAGCTGCAGGAAACTGTGCGCGCTGTCGATCAGGACCGCGATCAACGGATTCTGCGGGTCAGGGTACGCTGCCAGGGTTGCACCCTTGAGCAGCCACAACGGCCCCATCACACACAGAATGCACAGCAGGATCCGCCAGAAATGCCCACGGGTCAGGCGCAGGCTTTCCTTCATTGCCTGCAACGGCCCCATGCCGCGCAACACCAACAGGTATTCAGCGAATGCGAGCATGACCATCAGCATCAGGCCCGGCAGGAAATACAGCGACAGCCCCAGCAGAATCAGCAAGGTATTGAGCGCCGTGAGCAGGGCGAAACGCGGCCACAGGCGCGCGGACATCGCCAGCAGATCGAGGTTGCGCGGGGCTTCGCCACGGGTGCGAGCATCGAGGAACAGGATCAGCGCGGCGGTGTACAGCGGATACACCAGCAGACCGACCACCACGCTGGCGGCGGAGAAACTGTCCGGGTCGGTGACGTGATCCACCACTTGCTGCAACGCCGCTTCGAAGATCACCAGCGGCAGGCACAACTGCACGATGCTGCCCAGGTGGCGTTTGAAAAAATACAGAGAGTCGCGCAGTACATCGAAGGCATTCATCAGTCGGTATCGCAGGTCGAAAACAGTGGCTCACTTTAACCGATGATGGGCGGGCCGACACAAACGTAAACATTCGGTAAAGGTCGTTGAAACATCCTGTCACTGCCTCCATTACAGAGGTGCGCCATGTCCACCGTGGACACGGGCAACGTTATCCCCGGCAATCTACGAGGTCGCCATGAACAGCGAAGAGCAAACCCTGATCGATGGACTGTTTTCCCGGCTGCAACAGGCCGAAACGGAGGCAGCCCCGCGCGACGCCCAGGCCGAGGCGCGGATCAAGGAACACCTGACGCGCCAGCCGGCGGCAGGTTATTTCATGACCCAGGCGATTCTGGTGCAAGAGGCGGCCATCAAGAGCCTCGACGAACAGAACAAGCAGCTGACCCAACAAGTCCAGCAATTGCAGGCTGAACTGCAGGCGGCCAAGTCCCAGAACGCGGCCCCGGCGCCAAGCGGCGGCGGTGGTTTCCTGTCGAGCATCTTCGGCGGCGGCAGCTCGCGTCCGGCGCCGACCCAGAGCGCTCCGGCTTCCACCGGCGGCTGGCGTGAACCGGCGCCACAGCAGAACTACGCTGCGCCAGCGCCACAACAGAACTATGCCGCGCCACCGCCCAATTACGCGCAGCAAGCAGCCCCGGCTGCGGGCAGCAGCTTCCTCGGCGGCGCCCTGAAAACCGCGGCTGGCGTGGCCGGCGGGGTGATGCTGGCGCAGGGCATCAGCAGCCTGTTCCATCACAACCAGCAGCCTGAAGAAATTGTTGAAGTGATCAAGGAAGAGCCGGCGCAAGTGGCTGACCAGAGCGGCAACGACTGGGGCAATGACCAGCGTGTGGCCGATAACGGTTTCTCTGGCAATGACCAGGGCGGGTTTACCGACACTGATTACAGCGATGACAACTCGTCGTTCTTCGATGACGATGATTCGTTCGTCTGAGTGATAAGCCGCCAGTATCAAACCTGTGGTGAGGGGATTTATCCCCGATGGGCAGCGCAGCGGCCCCGAAAATGGGACTGCTGCGCACTCCATCGGGGATAAATCCCCTCACCACAATCCACCATCCGTCTGGAGTGGTGGGTCGATTATTCGCGCCACCTTCCTGTGGGCTGGCATACTGAGCGCCTTTTTCGGGCCCGGCGCCTGATCCCGCTTCGGGCGCTGTGCGCTCACAGGAATTCCGGTGAAAAAAATCGCAGTGTTCGCCGACGTGCAGAACCTCTACTACACCGTGCGTCAGGCCTATGGTTGCCATTTCAACTACGCCGCACTGTGGGCTGACATCAGCAAGCAAGGGCAAATCGTCGAGGCCTATGCCTACGCGATCGACCGTGGCGACAGCAAACAGCAGCAGTTCCAGCAGATCCTGCGCAACCTCGGTTTCACCGTGAAGCTCAAGCCCTACATTCAGCGCAGCGACGGCTCGGCCAAGGGCGATTGGGACGTGGGCATCACCCTCGACATCATGGACGCCGCCGACCACGTCGACGAAATCGTCCTGGCCTCCGGTGACGGTGACTTCGACATGCTGCTCGAACGCATCATCAGCAAACATGGCGTGCAAGCGGTCGCCTATGGCGTGCCCGGCCTGACCGCCAACTCGCTGATTCGCGCCGCCAGCCGTTATGTGCCGATTGAAGGCGCGCTGTTGCTCAAAAATTGATTTTTGTACGGAGTTGAACCCGGTTTGGAACGCATTGCAGTCATCGACTTTGAAACCACCGGCCTGTCGCCGAACAGCAGCTGCCGCGCCACGGAAATCGCTGTGGTCATGCTGGAAAACGGCCGTATCGTCGAGCGTTACCAGAGCCTGATGAACGCCGGCGTGCGCGTCCCCGCGTTCATCGAACAACTGACCGGCATCAGCAACGCCATGCTGCGCACCGCACCTGCGGCGGAGCGGGTCATGGAAGAGGTCAATGAATTCGTCGGTTGCACGCCGCTGGTGGCGCACAACGCCTCGTTCGACCAGAAGTTCTGGGACTTCGAGCTGGGGCGGATCAAACGCACCCGTCTGCAGAACTTCGCCTGCTCGCTGCTGCTGGCCCGCCGCCTGATGCCGGCGGCGCCGAATCACAAGCTCGGGACTCTCACCACGTTCGCCCGCCTGCCGCACACCGGCCAGGCGCACAGGGCGATGGCGGATGCGGAGATGGCGGCCAATCTGATGGCGCACCTGGCGGATGAACTGCGCAGCAAGCATGGCGTACGCGAACTGTCGCACGACCTGCTGTGCAAATTGCAGAAAGTCCCGGCGGCTAAAGTCAGCGAACACCTGCAGCGCTACCGCTGATCCCCAGCCCGACACAGAACCCCTGTGGGAGCGAGCTTGCTCGCGAATGCGGTGTGTCATTCAGCTTCAATGTGACTGATCTACCGCTTTCGCGAGCAAGCTCGCTCCCACAGGTGCCTTCATCGCCCTCAGGGTTTACCGTTGCCCTCTATATGGCTGAGCGGCACACGCTTCTCGATCGCGCTCGACAACACAATCGAGGTCTTGCTGAAGCCGAACTTCGCCACGCGATTGATCAACTCTTCCAGCTCCGTCATCGACCCCACTGCACCCTTCATCATCACGCACGGATCGCCGGTCACCCGAAAGCACTCGGTCAGTTGCGGGATTTTCACCAGTTCGTCGTAGACCTTCTGGCTGCCGTTCTGGTGCAGGCGCAATTCGATCATGCACTGGATCGGCAAGCCGATTTTCGACAGGTCGATGTTCGCCTGATACCCGGTGATCACCCCGGCCGCTTCAAGCTTGGCCACGCGCTCGGCCACGGCGGGGGCGGACAGGTTCACTTTGCGCGCCAGGTCGGCGTAGGACGCGCGACCGTTTTCCAACAGGGCGCTGAGCAGCATGCGGTCGTATTTGTCCAAGGCCGGACTCCTGAAATTGCCAGACTTTCGAAATCACGGTTTAGCCCGTCGATCTCCGTTGTTTCAAAAGTGTACCGGCGTGATAAACAGGTTTTGTAGCTTATTTTTGCTCGCGGGCCTTTCTAGAATAATTCACACCCTGCCTCTGACTGTCGAGCTGCCCATGCCTGCCTTGCGCCGTTTTTCCTTGCCGTTGATCGCCGCGTTTTTCGCGCTGTATGTGATTTGGGGATCGACCTATCTGGTGATCCGTCTTGGCGTCGAATACTGGCCGCCGCTGATGCTCGGCGGGGTACGCTTCGTGATTGCCGGCAGCCTGATGTACGCCTTCCTGCGCTGGCGCGGGGCGCCGGCGCCGACCTGGGCGCAGTGGAAAGCGGCGGGGATCATCGGGATTCTGCTGCTCAGCTTCGGTAACGGCGCGGTCAGTGTCGCCGAGCACACCGGCGTGGCTTCCGGCGTGGCGGCACTGGCGGTGGCGACGGTGCCGTTGTTCACGTTGCTCTTCGGCTATTTCTGGGGCGCGCGCAATACTCGCCTGGAGTGGGCCGGGGTGGCGTTGGGAATTGTCGGCATCGCCATGCTCAACATGGGCTCCAACCTGCAATCGAGTCCGCTGGGCGCGGCGCTGCTGATTTTTGCAGCGGCGACCTGGGCGTTCGGCTCGGTGTGGAGCAAACACCTGCCGCTGCCGCAAGGGGCGATGGCCAGTGCCGTGGAGATGCTGGTGGGCGGTGTTGTCTTGCTGATCGGCAGCGCGGTCAGCGGCGAACACCTGCAAGCCTTGCCACCGGTGGAAGGCTGGCTGGCCTTGGGTTATCTGATCTTCTTCGGCTCGATCATCGCCTTCAATTCCTACATGTACCTGCTCAAGCACGTGCGTCCTGCGGCGGCCACCAGTTATGCCTACGTCAACCCGGCGGTGGCGGTGTTGCTGGGGATCGTGTTTGTCGGCGAGACCATCGGCATGGAAGAAGCGCTGGCGATGCTGGTGATCATCAGTGCCGTGGTGCTGATCGGTCTGCCGCAATGGCGGCGGCCGGCGCAGCCGCTCGTCGTGGAGCCGGCGAAGACCGTCGTCGGAGCAGAACAGCGTGTGAATTAGGGTAAACTGCGCGCCATTGCACACTCGTGTCGCACAATTGCGCTGAATTTTTCCTACGGTACTCCCATGACTTTCGCCACCCTTGGCCTGATCGAACCCTTGCTGCGCTCCCTCGAGAAGCTCGGCTACCAGACTCCAACGCCGGTCCAGGCGCAAGCCATTCCGGCCGTTCTGGCCGGTCGCGACCTGATGGCTGCGGCCCAGACAGGTACCGGCAAGACTGCCGGTTTTGCCTTGCCGCTGCTGCAGTTGCTGGCCATGGAAGGGCCTAAAGTGGCCGCCAATTCGGCGCGTGCACTGATTCTGGTGCCGACCCGCGAGTTGGCGGAGCAGGTTCATGAGTCGGTGCGCCAATACGCTGAAAACCTGCCATTGCGCACGTATGCGGTGTACGGCGGCGTCAGCATCAACCCGCAGATGATGAAGCTGCGCGGCGGCGTTGATGTGCTGGTCGCCACGCCTGGTCGCCTGATCGACCTGTTACGCCAGAACGCGTTGAAACTCGATCAGTTGCAAACCCTGGTGCTGGATGAAGCCGACCGCATGCTCGACCTGGGCTTCTCCGAAGAACTGGCGAACATTTACCGCATGCTGCCGAAAAAGCGTCAGACGCTGCTGTTCTCTGCGACTTTCTCCGATGATATCCGCCTGCTGGCCGGGCAGATGCTCAACGATCCGCTGAGCATCGAAGTCAGCCCGCGCAACGTCGCGGCCAACACCGTCAAGCAATGGGTGGTGACGGTGGACAAGAAGCGCAAGCCGGAACTGTTCGTGCACCTGATGCGCAAGAACAAGTGGAAGCAGGTGCTGGTGTTCGCCAAGACTCGCAACGGTGTGGATGCGCTGGTGGAAAAACTCCAGGGCCTCGGTGTGAATGCCGACGGTATCCACGGTGACAAACCGCAGGCCACTCGTCAGCGTGCGCTGGATCGTTTCAAACTCAGCGAAGTGCAGATTCTGGTGGCGACCGACGTTGCCGCCCGTGGTCTGGATATCGAAGATTTGCCGCTGGTGGTCAACTTCGACCTGCCGATCGTCGCCGAGGATTACATTCACCGCATTGGTCGTACTGGCCGTGCCGGTGCGACCGGCGAGGCGATTTCGCTGGTGTGTGCCGATGAAGTGAATCTGCTGTCGGCGATCGAGATGCTTACGCGTCAGACCTTGAAGCGCCACAACGAACCGGACTTCGAACCCGAGCACCGCGTGCCGGATACCGACGCCAGCGGTCAGGTGATCAAGAAGCCGAAAAAACCGAAAAAGCCGAAGACGTCCGGCGGCGGTGGCGGCAAGCGCAATCTCGGCAAGTGGGTCGACAGCGGTGAGACTCAGGCGCCGGAGCCTTCGATCAAGCCTGTGCGTAAAGTGCCGGTGTTCAATACCGGGCCGCGCAAGCGCAAGCCTTGATGTGATGCGGCGTCAATTTGGAATGCATTTCCTGTAGGAGCTGCGGCACGCTGTGATCTTTTGATTTTGTTTTTTAACGGTCAAAAGATCGCAGCCTCGTTTCACTCGGCAGCTCCTACAGGGTTTTGGGCTGCAGCCACTGCAGTATTCCCAACCCTGCAGCCCGCCCGCTGGCAAAACACCCGGTCAGCAGATAGCCGCCTGTCGGCGCTTCCCAATCGAGCATTTCCCCCGCACAGAACACCCCCGGCAACGCCTTGAGCATCAAGCGCTCATCCAGCGCTTCGAACGTCACGCCACCGGCACTGCTGATGGCTTCGTCCAGCGGCCGCGCTTTCACCAACGTCAGCGGTAACGCCTTGATCGCCCGTGCCAGCAACGCCGGATCGGCGAAGGTTGCCGCGTCAGTCAGTTCACGCAACAACGCCGCTTTCACCCCATCAATCCCGACCTGACTGTGCAGATGCTTGGCCATCGAACGCGAACCGCGCGGTTTGCTCAACGCCGCCTGCAATTTATCCACAGGCCGGCCGGGCAACAGATCGATGTGCACCGTGGCTGAACCCTGCGTATTGATCGCCTCGCGAATCGGTGCCGACAGCGCATAGATCAGGCTGCCTTCGACCCCGGTTGCGGTAATCACGCATTCGCCCAGGCGTGGGATATCGTCGTTCAAACCGATGGCGACATTTTTCAGCGGTGCGCCGGCGAATTTGCTGACAAGCAATTCGCTCCAGGCCTGCACTTCGAAGCCACAATTGCTTGGTTGTAACGGCGCCAGTCCTACGCCTTTTTGCTCCAGAGGCAGCATCCACGCGCCATCCGAACCCAGCCGCGACCAACTGCCACCGCCGAGGGCGAGCAGGGTGGCGTCGGGTTTGACGGTGATTTCGCCGTCGGGGCTGGCGATGCGCAGTGCACCGTGTGCATCCCAACCGAGCCAGCGATGGCGGGTGTGGATAACCACGCCGCTGTCGCGCAGGCGTTTGAGCCAGGCGCGCAACAGTGGTGCGGCTTTCATGTCGGTGGGAAATACCCGGCCGGAGCTGCCGATGAAGGTCTCGATGCCCAGATCATGAATCCAGCGGCACAACGCGTCGGCGTCGAAGCCGCGCAGCAGTGGCGCGATCTGCGGCGCGCGTTCGGCGTAGCGTGCGAGGAACGCCGGGTAAGGCTCGGAGTGGGTGATGTTCATGCCGCCAACCCCGGCCAGCAGGAACTTGCGCCCCACCGAGGGCATGCCGTCGTACAGATCGACGCGCACGCCGGCCTGGCTCAGCACTTCGGCGGCCATCAGGCCGGCGGGGCCAGCGCCAATGATGGCAACGTGAGCGGAGAGGGGGGCGGAGGTCTGGGTCATGGCGTGCGCTGCGGTATGGCGGGATAAGGCGCGCATTCTAACAGCGCAGACCAATGTGGGAGATCCCTGTGGGAGCGAGCTTGCTCGCGAAGACGTCGGTAGATTCAACATCTAGTTGACTGACCCACCGCTTTCGCGAGCAAGCTCGTTCCCACAGTGGATTTTTTAGTGAATTCGATACCTGGTTAAAAATTAGTCAGTGTGCTGCAAGCCATGAGCGGTATGGCCTGTAGTCCCTTTCGCTCAGGTTATCCACAGGCCGTTCCACAGCGATTGTGGGTAACGCAGCACAGCTTAGTGACAACCGTGTGACGTCCAGACCCGTTGCGCGCTGTGATGCAGGATGCCGTGGCGGCGGGCGAGGGCGTGGCGATCCTTGCTGTAGCCGCCGCCGATCACGCCGACCACCGGGATGTCGCGACCCAGACAATGGCGCATCACGCTTTCATCGCGGGCGGCGACGCCGGCGTCTGTCAGTTGCAGATAACCGAGGGCGTCGTCCTTGTGCACATCGACCCCGGCGTCGTACAGCACCAGATCCGGTTGATACAGCGGCAGCAGGTAATTGAGGGTGTCATCCACCACCTGCAGATAGTCGGCATCGCCCATGCCGTTGGGCAGCGGAATGTCCCAGTCGCTTTCGGCCTTGCGTGCAGGAAAGTTCTTTTCGCAGTGCAGGGAAACGGTAATGGCCTCCGGCGTGTCGTGGAGGATTCGCGCGGTGCCGTCGCCCTGATGCACGTCGCAATCGAAGATCAGCACCCGGTTCACCCGACCGCTTTGCAGCAGGTAATGGCTGATGATCGCCAGGTCGTTGAAAATGCAGAACCCGGCCGGATAGTCGTAGTGGGCGTGATGGGTGCCGCCGGCGAGGTGACAGGCCAGACCATGCTCCAAGGCTTTTTCTGCCGCCAGAATCGAGCCGCCAACTGCGCGCACCGTGCGCCGCGCCAGTGCTTCGTTCCACGGCAGGCCGAGGCGCCGCTGGTCTTCGCGGGACAACTCGCCGCTCATGTAACGTTCGATATAGCGACGGTCATGCGCCAGGGCGAGGATGTCGTTGGGGCAGATCTCGGGACGCAGCAGGTCGGCGTCGCGGGTCAGGCCGCTGTCGACCAGGTGATCGCGCAGCAAGCGGAACTTGTCCATCGGAAAGCGGTGATCCGCCGGAAACTCGGGGCTGTAGTCTTCGTGGTAGATCAGCGGCAGTGGCATGGCAACTTCATGTAGGAACGATGGAAAGAGTGAACGATCCTACCAGCGATGTAGACTTGCGGCATGGAAACGGAGGGGCATGATGGAGCCGATACTGCAACTGGAAAGTGCGCGATTACTGATGCGCCAATGGCAGGACGAGGATTTGCCGGCATTTGCGGCGATGTGTGCCGATCCGCAGGTCATGCGTTACTTTCCACTGCCCCTGAGCCGTCTGGAAAGTGCGTCGATGATCGGCCGGGTGCGCGGGCATTTTGCCGAGCATGGTTTCGGTCTGTGGGCGCTGGAGCGCAAGGACAGCGGTGAGTTCATCGGTTTTACCGGTCTTGGCGTGGTCGGCTTCGATGCGCCGTTCACCCCGGCGGTGGAAATCGGCTGGCGTCTCGCCAAGGAGCACTGGGGCCTGGGCTATGCCAGTGAAGCGGCGTGGACCGCTCTGCGTTGCGGCTTTGACCGATTGTCGCTGAAGGAAATCGTGTCCTTCACCGCGCAGAGCAATCTGCCGTCGGAGAAAGTCATGCAGGCGATTGGCATGCAACACGATCCGGCCGATGATTTCGATCACCCCAAACTTGCCGTCGATCACCCGTTGCGCCGGCATTTGTTGTACCGGATTACCAGGGAGCAATGGCTGCAAACCCTGCATGGCTAAGCCGACACGGACGTTTACAATGGCGCGACAATGGCTCGCGCCAGAACCTGAATGGGCCGCCGCAGCCAAGACTGCGTGGCATAGCGTTGTGTGAGGAGAGTCTGAATGAGCCAAGTGTTGGAAGATCTGGTCGACCTGCTGACCCTGGAGCCGATCGAGGAAAACCTGTTCCGTGGCCGCAGCCAGGACTTGGGTTTCCGTCAGTTGTTCGGTGGTCAGGTACTCGGTCAGTCGCTGTCGGCGGCCAGTCAGACGGTTGAAGAGGCGCGCCACGTGCATTCGATGCACGGTTATTTCCTGCGTCCGGGCGACGCCAAGTTGCCAGTGGTGTATTCGGTGGATCGCGTGCGCGATGGCGGCAGTTTCAGCACTCGCCGGGTCACGGCCATCCAGAAGGGCCATCCGATCTTCACCTGCAGCGCTTCGTTTCAGTACGACGAGGCAGGCTTCGAGCACCAGAGCCAGATGCCGGTGGTGGTCGGCCCGGAAAACCTGCCGTCGGAACTGGAACTGACCCAGCAGCGCGCGCACCTGATCCCCGAGCACATGCGCGAAAAACTGCTGTGTCCGAAACCGATCGAAGTGCGCCCGGTCACCGAAAAAGATCCGTACAACCCGCAACCGGCCGATCCGGTGAAATACGTGTGGTTCCGTGCCGACGGCGCGTTGGCGGATATTCCGGCGTTGCACAAATACCTGCTGGCCTACGCCTCGGACTTCGGCCTGCTGACCACCTCGATGCTGCCCCACGGCAAGTCGGTCTGGCAGAAGGACATGCAGGTCGCCAGCCTCGATCACGCGTTGTGGTTCCACAACGATCTGCGCGCCGATGACTGGTTGCTCTATGCGATGGACAGCCCGTGGGCCGGCAATTCCCGTGGTTTCTCCCGTGGCAGCGTGTACAACCGCGCCGGGCAACTGGTGGCGTCGGTGACCCAGGAAGGCTTGATTCGGCACCGCAAGGACTGGGCATGAGCCTGAGCGATGTGAAGCATTGGGTGTTCGACATGGACGGCACCCTGACGGTTGCCGTGCATGATTTTGCGGCGATCCGTGTGGCGCTGGCGATTCCGCCCGAGGACGACATTCTCACCTACCTCGCGGCGTTGCCGGCGGAGGAGGCCGCGGCGAAACACGCGTGGTTGCTCGAGCATGAGCGCGATCTGGCGCTGGGTTCGAAACCGGCGGCGGGTGCAGTGGAGCTGGTGCGTGATCTGCACGGGCGCGGCTATCGCCTTGGCATCCTGACCCGCAATGCGCGCGAGCTGGCGCATGTGACACTCGACGCCATCGGCCTGGCCGACTGCTTCGCCGTGGAAGATGTGCTGGGCCGCGATGAAGCACCACCCAAGCCGCACCCCGGCGGGTTGCTGAAACTGGCCGAGGCCTGGAAGGTGCCGGCCCGCGAGATGGTGATGGTCGGGGATTACCGCTTTGACCTGGATTGCGGGCGAGCGGCCGGGGCGCGGACGGTGCTGGTGAATCTGCCGGACAACCCGTGGCCGGAACTGACGGACTGGCATGCGCAGGATTGTGTCGAGTTGCGGCGGATGCTTTCGGTCTGAGATCTTCGGTGCCTGTCAGATTGCCTTCGCGAGCAAGCTCGCTCCCACAGGGGAATGCATTCCAACTGTGGGAGCGAGCTTGCTCGCGAAGAGGCCAGAACGGCCACCGCACAACTTACTGCTCAAAAAGCGCTTTCTGCCCCTCTGGCGACGTCAACATCCCATCGCCGTTATGCCCGATCCCGGGTACTTCAACCAGCCGCTGATTGACCCCTTCCGGATGGCGACGCAGCAGGTAGCCGAAAAACAGCTTGCCGCGCTCCAGCCGATACGCGCCCTGGGCCTCGGCGGCGCAACTCTTGTCCAGCGCCGGATGTTGCGGGTCTATGTCCTGCTGCCCCAGCAGATAAATCACTTCGCGTTTGATGTAGCTGCTCTCAAGCTGCAACGGCGTTTGCCCACCGGCGTATACCGGCATGTCTGCCAGACCGTACTTCCAACGATTGAAACCCGGGCACTGTGCGTGATCGAACGCCACCGGCCGCTGTTCATTGAAATAAGCGTACGACGACGGATTGGCCACCACATAGCGCAGGCGAATGCCATTGGCCTTCAGCGCCGGCTGATCCTTGGCCAGCAGGGCGTAGCGCTGCACCACCTGGCCGCCACCGGAATGGCCGAAAATCACGATCTGCTGCACGTCCGGAAACTGCTTGCGATCGCTGACCCGGGCGACGATGGCGTCGAGTGCGGCGTAGGAACTCAGCGGCTTCGGCCCTGTGGATAACCCGCCGCCCATCCACTCGTTGCCTTTCCAGCGCAGCAATGTGTTGGGCAGGGAGTACAGCGCGACGTCGCTTTCGTTGAGAAACTGCGGCGCGATCACCAGCGTGTGCGCAGTTTGCCCGGCCAGTTCGGTGGCGTGCTCGGCACTCTTGCGATAGGTCTCGGCATTGCGCAGCCGACCGTGAATGACGATCAGCACCCGCTCGATTTTCTCCGGTGCCGGGCTGATGCCGACGGCCATTTCGCCGGCCTCGAATTGCAGGCGCCCGGGGCTGATCGCATCGACGCCCGCCGCGTGCGCGCTGCCGCCGATGATCAGTAAAGCCAGAAGCCATTTGCGCATTTACAAATTTTTCGCCGCGAAGGTATCGCACTGGCCGACCTGGCCCTGGGCGAAACCGGTTTTGAACCAGCGCACCCTTTGCGCCGACGTGCCATGGGTAAACGAGTCCGGTACCACACGGCCCTGACCCTGTTGTTGCAGGCGATCATCACCGATGGCGTTGGCCGCATTCAAGGCCTCTTCGACGTCACCCGGTTCCAGCCAGTTCAGGCGCTTCTGCGCATGGTAGGCCCAGACGCCGGCGAGGCAGTCGGCCTGCAATTCCTGACGCACCAGCAAACCGCCGTCGCCTTCCATCTGCCTGCCCTGCTGACGGGCCGCCTGAATTTTCGCCGAGACGCCGAGCAGCGTCTGCACGTGATGGCCGACTTCGTGCGCGATCACGTAGGCCTGGGCGAAGTCGCCGGCAGCCTTGAAGCGCTGGGCCATTTCCTGGAAGAACGCCATGTCCAGATAGACTTTCTGATCCGCCGGGCAATAGAACGGGCCGGTGGCAGAAGTCGCTAGACCGCAGGCGGAATTCACCCGGTTGCTGAACAGCACCAGGGTCGGGTCCTTATATTGGCGGCCAGCCTGCTGGAAAATTGCGCCCCAGGTGTCTTCGGTATCGCCGAGGATCGAACGCACGAATTCGGCCTGCTGGTCGTTGGCCGGGGGCGCCTGCCGGGTTTGCGTCGAGGCCGGTGCCGATTGCTCGGTCATTTGCCCGGTGAGCTGGCCGAGGATCTGCAACGGATCCTGTCCGGTAATCCAGCCGATGCCGACGATCAGCAGGATCGCCCCCAGGCTCAGGCCTTTGCCGCCACCGAACCGCATGCCACCGCCGCCGCCGGTATCATCGCCACGGGCATCGACGACGTTGTCACTGCGTCGGCCTTTTTTCCATAGCATGTGGGAATCCTCTTTCTGTACGTGGTGATGAGTGTTGCCGGTGTGTGAGTGTGGCGCCAGTCCGGTCGTCCGTCTATTGGCGTATACGCAAACAGGCCCGGCCTCGGGAGACGAGGGCGGGCCTGTTATTGACGAGCGTGTGGGCGACTAATTCAATCGATTGGCTGATTTCTCTTGGCGCACTGTGCGTCAGCGATCGAAGGCATCCCACACCGGGGCGAAATCCGGGCTGACCTGACGCTGATTTTTCGGCAGTGCGGCGATCAGTGCGCGGTCTTCGGCGTCCAGTTCTACCTGCAGCGAAGCCAGGTTCGCCAGTTGATTGGCGCGGCTGCTGGCCTTGGGAATCGCCGCGACGTTGGGCTGATCCAGCAGCCATTTCAATGCGACCTGAGTCGGCAGCACGCCGTGTTTTTTCGCGATCTGCTGAATCTGCGCAATGTCCGAGACCTTGTTGCGCGCCAGCGGTGTGTAGGCCGTCAGCGCCAGGTCGTGTTGGCGCGCATAGTCGAGCAGGGCGTTCTGGCCGAGGAGGACGTGGTACTCGACCTGGATCGCTGACAGAGGGATGCCGTATTCCTCGACGACTGTGCGCAGCAGCGGCAGCGGAAAATTCGCCACGCCGATGTTGCGCGCCAGACCTTGCTCCTTGAAGGATGCGAGGGTTTCAAGCGTGCGCGGCAAGTCCCAGTCAGTGCTCGGCCAATGGATCATGAACAGGTCGACGTACTCGCTGCGCAACGCCTTGAGGCTTCGTTCCAGCGAGTGGCGCATGGCGTCGGGTTGCAACTGGTCCCACCAGACCTTGGTGGTGACATGAATCTGCTCGCGAGGCGTCGGTGTGTTCGCCAATGCTTGTCCGACCGCGTCTTCGTTGTTGTAGGCCGCCGCCGTGTCGATAGCCGAGTTCCAGCGCTTGCTCCACGGCGCGGGTGCATTCGTCGCCGAGCATCGGCCAGGTGCCGAGGCCGAGTTTCGGCATGTTCAAACCCTGGGCGTTAACGATGTGCTGCATGGTCGATCTCCTGTTCGAAAGCAGTAATGCCAGCGATATGCCGGGCGGCGATGTAGCCGAAAGTCAGCGCCGGGCCAAGGTTGATCCCGCCCGCCGGATAGTGCCCGCCCATGATGCTGGCCATGTCGCCACCAGCGGCGTAGAGCCCGGCGATGGGCCGGGCATGGGCGTCGAGCACTTGCGCCTGCGGGTTGACCTTGAGCCCGGCAAAGGTGCCGAAGCAGCCCGGTTGGACTTTCACGGCATAGAAGGGGCCGGCCTCTATTGGGGCAACGCAAGGGTTGGGAAGGTTCGCCGGATCGCCCTGTTTGCGGTTGTAGGACGTGGAACCGCGACCGAACAACGGGTCTTCGCCAAGGCGAGCCTGCAGGTTGTAGTGATCCACCGTGTGACGTAATCCAACGGGATCGATGCCGCAGGCGCTGGCCAATTCCTCCAGAGTGTTGCCGGTTTTCAGATAGCCGCTGCGGATAAATCCTGACACCGGAACGGGAAATGGCCGCGACATGCCCAGGCCATAACGCCGTTGAAAGGCGCGGCTGCAGATCAGCCACGAGGCGACTTCTTCGCCTTCAGGCGTGGCGGCAACCATGGCGCTGACGTAGTCGTAGTAACCGTTGGCTTCGTTGACGAAGCGCTGGCCGTTGCGCAGTACGCCGATGATTCCCGGTTTGCCGCGTTCGATGATGTGTGGGAAATGGCCGATGCTGCCGTCGGCATGCGGCACTTGCGAGACCGGCGCCCAGGCCACGGGCGACGCCAGGTCGGTGTTGACCGTGGCGCCGACGCTTTCGCCCAGACGCAGGCCATCGCCGTTCACCGCCAGCGGTGGCAATGCCCAGTGTTCATGACCCGTGGGCGTGCGCGGAAACAAGGCCTTGCGCCGTTCGACGTCGTTGGCGAATCCGCCGGCGGCGAGCACCACGGCTTTGCGTGCATGAATGCGGACCGGGCCTTTGGCGCTGTTGACCATCGCGCCGCAAACCCCTGCTTCATCGCGCAGCAGTTCGGTCACGGGTGCTGACTCCCATAACAGGACGCCAAGGTCCTCGGCGGACTTCGCCAGTCGTGCGACCAGCGCCACACCGTTGACCAGTTGCATGGCCCGGCCATGTACCGCGAGGTCAAGCAAGTGCCGGGTAAAACGACGGGTTACGTGCCACGCGGCTTTCAGCGATCGGCTGAGATTGAGGAACGCCGCAAGGTCGGCGCCGGCCATGATCGGCATGCCCATGAAGGACGTTTCGCGCATGGTTGTACGCAGGCGCCTGAGCAGACGTCCGACTTTTCGTCCGTCGTAAGGCGCCGCGATGACCGAGCGGCCGCCCGTGCCGGCGCCGGGTGTATCGCCATGAATGTCGGCAATGGCGTTGCCATCGGCGAATTGCAGAGCAGTGTGCTGTTCGAAGAACGCCACCATGTGTGGCGCGGCAGTGAGGAAAGCGTCGACCATTGCCGGGTCGTAATGCTCGCCAAGTTCATGGCGCAGGTACGTGCGCGGTTGCTCGACGTCTTCGACGATGCCGGCGCGCCGGGCCAGCGGATTGCACGGCACCCATGCCCAGCCCCCGGACCACGCAGTGGCACCACCAAATACCGGGTCTTTCTCGACGACGATGACTTTCAGACCGTGCCAAGCGGCAGTGACCGCTGTGGATAAACCGGCGGCACCGGAGCCGACGACCAGAACGTCGCAATCGATTTCGGGAAGTTCGGCAGGCATCAGGCAAAGCTCCGGAACTGGTTTTATTGGAATTTGATTCCAGAAATTAACCAATGAGGTGCGACTGCAACAAGGTGTGTTTCAGTAAAGTGGGCGGTTATCGCACGGCCAGTTCCGGATTTCGCTTTGTCCCGGATGTCTTCTAGAATCGGCAAAATTTCACTTGGACCTTCCCATGGCCGGCAGTCAGATCGAACGGGTATTCAGCGTGCTGGAAAGCCTCACCAGTGAGCCGCGCGGGCTGCCGATGCAGACCCTGGCCGAGCAACTGGATATCCCGAAAAGTGCCACTCATCGCATGCTTGCGGAGCTGATCCGGCTGGGCTACGTGCGGCAGAATGCCGACACTTTGCGCTATCACCTGTCGACCAAACTGGTGGCGATGGGGTTTCAGTACCTGTCGAGCAGCGGTGCCGACATCGTGCAACCGGTGCTGGATCGACTGGCTCAGGAAACTGGCGAACTGGTGCGCCTGGGGGTAATCGACGGCGAGCGCCAGACCTGGATCGCCAAGGCGCAGGGCGCGCGGACAGGCCTGCGTTATGACCCGGACATGGGCCGCGACGCGCCGTTGTTCTACACCGCTTCCGGGCACGCGTGGCTGGCCTGCATGAGCGACGCCGAAGCCTTGTCGCTGGTTGAACGCCAGGGCGTGGAAGTGCCGGTAGGCGTCGGGCCGAATGCTCCGCGCTCCAATATCGAACTGCTGGAGCGCCTGCGGCTGGCGCGGGAGCAGGGTTACGCCTGTGTCGAGGAAAGTTCGGCGGTGGGCACCTCGGCGATTGCCGCGGTGGTCAAGCATCCGGTTGACGGGCGGGTGATCGGTGTACTGAGCATAGCCGGGCCAAGCGCGCGGATGCCCGGCGCGCGGCTGCACGAATTGGCGCCGTTGCTGCTGACGTTTACTGAGGAATTGTCGGCGGCGAGCCTGGCGTCCGAATTGTTCATCTGACCCGCGCCTGTAGATTCAGCGGCAAGTACAAAGTTGTGCGGTGTTCGCACGGTTTTCCCGTCACCGGGTGTTGGATTGTGGAACGCGGTTCTAAATTGTTGCTGGAGTGACATTTCCAACAACAATCACAAAAGGATCGCGCCTTGACTCCGCCCCTTCGTATCGCCCTGATCGGCGCTGGCAACATGGGCCAGCAGCATTACCAGCATTTGCAAACCCTCGAAGAAGCCCGGTTGTGCGCAGTGGCCGATCCCGGCCCGCAAGCGCCCGCGCTGGCGGCGCAGTGGGGCGTGACGTATTTCGCTGATCATCGACAGATGCTGGAGCAGGTACGGCCAGACGCAGTGATCGTGGCCAATCCGAATAGTCAGCACGTCAGCACCGCCCTGGATTGCCTCGCCGCCGGGGTTGCGGTGCTGCTGGAGAAACCGGTGGGCGTGCATCTGGACGAGGCGCGCGAACTGGTGGCGGCAGTCAAACGCAGTGGCGTGCCGGTGCTGGTCGGCCATCATCGGCGGCACAATCCGTTGATCGTGCGCGCCCACCAATTGCTGCGCAGCGGCGCGCTCGGGCGCCTGAGCACGGTTACCGCGCTGTTCCAGTTACGCAAACCTGACCGTTATTTCGAGGTCCCGTGGCGCCGTGAGTCGGGGGCGGGCCTGTTGCTGACCAACCTGATTCACGACCTTGATCTGCTGCGTCACCTGTGCGGTGAAGTGCAGGCGGTGCAGGCCGTCACCGACAACGCAGTGCGTGGTTTTGCCAACGAAGACAGCGTGGCGCTGTTGCTGCAATTTGCCGACGGTGCACTGGGTACGCTGAGCGGTTCCGATGCAGTCGCCGCGCCGTGGAGCTGGGAGCTGAATTCCGGAGAGAACCCGGTCTATCCGCGTCAGGTCGATCAGCCGTGTTATCTGCTGGCGGGTACCGCCGGGGCGCTGAGCCTTCCGCAACTCAAGCGCTGGCATTACCCTGCCGATCAAGTCGATGCCGGTTGGCACGAACCGCTGACTGCGGTGCAAGAACATTGCGCGACCGGGGATGCTTTGCGGTTGCAGCTGGAGCATTTTGTGCAGGTCGCGCGGCGTGAAGTCGAGCCCTTGGTCAGTGCCGCCGATGCCGCGCGAACATTGGCGCTGGTCGAGGCGATTCGCGAGGCGGCGGCCAGCGGTCGTGCCTGTTCCCCGGCAGCGGTCGAGGCTTGAGCATGAACGAACGAATTCTGTCTCTGGCCAGTCTCACCGTACTCGAGTTGTCACCGCCGCAAATGGTCGAGGTGGCGGCGCGTGCCGGTTACAGCCATGTTGGCCTGCGGCTGGAGCCGGCGACGCCTGAGGAATATCACTTTCCATTGGTGGCCGATCGCGGTTTACGGCGTCAGACGCTGGCGCGTTTGCGCGACACTGGCATCGCTGTGCTCGATGTGGAAATCCTGCGTCTGAAACCGCAAACCGTGGTCGCCGATTTCGACAAGCTGCTGGCCGTCGGCGCGGAGTTCGGCGCCAGTGAATTACTGGTCGCCGGCAATGATCCTGACGAGCAACGGCTCACCGACAACTTTGCCGCGTTGTGTGATCTGGCGGCGCCTTACGGTTTGCATCCGCATCTGGAGTTCATGCCCTGGACCGATGCGCGCAACCTCGAGCAGGCGTTGCGCATCGTTGCCAATGCCGACCGGGAAAACGCCGCAGTGCTGGTCGATGCCTTTCATTTCGATCGCTCCGGCTCACGGCTGGAGGATCTGGCCAGCGTTGCGCCCGCGCGCCTGCGTTATGCGCAATTGTGCGATGTGGCGGGACCGCGACCGGGGGACATGGCCGAGATCTTGCGTCAGGCGCGCAATGAGCGGCGGTTACCCGGCGAGGGCGATTGTGACCTGCACGGTTTGTTGCGCAGTCTGCCAGCTAATATTCCACTGAGCCTGGAGATCCCCACGGTAAAACTGCTGGAGCAGGGCGTCAGCGGATTGCAACGAGCGCAGATGGCGCTCGACAGGACGCGGGAATTGTTGGCGCAGTTGTAAGTCAGTTTTTGTGGCGGGGCGCCAGCGTCCTCGCCACTGTTCATTTTTCCTTCAGAGATATCCAATGACCGTCAGCACCCCGCTCTCCGGTGTCAACCAACCCTTCAAGGGGATCTTGCTGATTGTCGTGGCGACTTTCCTGTTCTCCAGCCACGACGCGCTGTCGAAATACCTCTCGGGTTTCTACCCGATCGTCATGGTGGTGTGGGCGCGGTATCTGGTGCACACCTTGCTGATGGCGGGGATTTTCCTGCCGCAATCAGGGCTGCGTGTGCTGCGCACCAAACGGCCGTTATGGCAGTTGGCGCGGGCGCTGTGCCTGCTCGGCACCAGTCTGTTTTTCACCACCGCGCTGCTGTACATCCCGCTGGCCGAGGCCACGGCGGTCAACTTTCTTGCGCCGGTGCTGGTGACGGCGTTGTCGGTGCCGTTGCTCAAGGAGCGGGTGACGCGTGGACAGTGGATCGCGGTGATTTGCGGATTCATCGGCGTGCTGATCATCGTCCATCCGGGCGGCGAGCTGTTCACCCCGGCGGTGCTGCTGCCGTTCTGCTCGGCGTTGTTTTTCTGCTTCTATCAACTGCTGACGCGCAAGCTCAGTGAAGTCGACAGTCCGACCACCAGCAACTTCTTCGCCGGTCTGTGCAACACGCTGGTGATGAGTGCGCTGGTGCCGTTCTTCTGGCAGGTGCCGACCTTGTCGCACGCTGTGTTGATGCTGGCGTTGGGCAGCTGCGGGATGACTGCGCATCTGTTTCTGACCCAGGCGTTTCGCCACGCGGCACCGGCCCTGCTGGCGCCGTTCGGCTACTGCCAGATCGTGTTCGCGGGGCTGCTGGGGTGGGTGGTGTTCAACCACACGCCGAGTCTGCTGACGGTGATCGGGATTGCGGTGATCTGCTGCAGCGGCCTGGCGGCCGCGTGGCAGCAAAGCCGTCGCTGAAGGATCCACAAATTCCTGTGTAGGAGCTGCGGCACGCTGCGATCTTTTGATCTTCAAAATCAAGATCAAAAGATCGCAGCGTGCCGCAGCTCCTACAAGGGTAGGCCGGTTATTCGGTGACGTCTGGAATCTTGCGCGGGGCCATGAAGTACATCCAGGTCAGCGCGAGGAAGTACATCGCCGGGATCAGTGTGAACAGCACCGTGTAGTTGTTATGGGTGACGGTCAGGATGTGGCCGACGATCTGGGTCATGAACATCCCGCCGATCGCGGCGCACATACCGCCGAAACCGAACACCGTGCTCATCATGTGCTTGGGCGTGTAGTCCATCACCAGGCTCCAGATGTTTGCAGTCCAGGCCTGATGCGCGCCGATGGCCAGAGAGATTGCCGCGACGGCGACCCACAGATTGCTCGAACCGGCGGCCATGACCACGCCGATGATGCAGCAGGCGAACAGGAACATCGACAGCAGTCGCGCCTTGATCGAGTTCATGCCGCGACCGATCAGGAACGAAGACAGAATGCCGCCACCGACGCTGCCGAAGTCGGCCGTCACGTAGATGATGATCAGTGGAATACCCATCTGGGTGACGTTGATGCCCAGGTTGTATTGCTGATTGAGAAACGGCGGCAGCCAATACAGGTAGAACCAGAACACCGGCGCGGTCAGCGAATAGGCGAGGGCGAAGGCCCAGGTGCCGCGCATGCGCAGGATGCGTGAAAACGGGACGCGGGCTTGTTCCGGTTCGACTTCCTGCTGGATGTAGTCGAGTTCGGATTTCTTCACACGTGGATGGTCTTCCGGGTTGAAGTATTTCAGGCCCCAGAACAGCAGCCAGATCCCGCCCAGTGCCGACATGCACAGGAACGCCGCCTGCCAGCCCCACACGTGCAGGATCAGCGGCAGCAGCATCGGCGTGAACATCGCGCCAACGTTGGTGCCGGCGTTGAAGATACCGGTGGCCACGGCGCGTTCACCGGCGGGGAACCACAGGCGCGTGGTTTTCACGCAGGCCGGGTAATTGGCTGCTTCGGTCAGGCCGAGAATGAAGCGGCAGACCATGAAGCCGACCGCCGACGTTGCCAGACCGTGAGCGCCGGTGGCCAGGCTCCAGAGCAGCACGGCGCAGAAGAACACGCGCTTGACGCCGATCCGGTCGATCAGGCGTCCCTGCAGGACGAAGCCGATGGCGTAGCCGACCTGGAACCAGAAGTTGATGTTGGCGTAATCCATCGCCGTCCAGCTCATTTCCTTGGCGAGGATCGGCTGCATGACACCGAGGGCGGCGCGGTCGATGTAGTTCAGGGTCGTGGCGAAAAACACCAGCGCCAGCATGCCCCAACGGGTCTTGCCGACGGCCATGGCGCCGCGGATCTTGTCGCCGATGCCACCCGTGGCAGTGCTCATGGCCGGGGCCATGCGGGAAGTCTGTGAAGGAATCATTGTTCCACCCGTTTTTGAATTTGTTATGTGGTGTTGTTTGCACGCACTGCGACCGAAGGTTCATTTCCGGACTCAATGTGGAGTCGATGGTGGGCAGTGGACGAAAAATCGTCAATTCGCCGAAACGCCATAGTGTTCGATAATCGCACGCAAAACTAACCGGCTGGTACACTTTAAATTGCTGCTGAAGACGATGCAGCCAATAATTTCCTCACGATAAAAAACGGGCCTCTGCAGGCGCTGCCGAAGGCTGCGATCTTTGTTTGTGAAGATCAAAGGATCGCAGCCTTCGGCAGCTCCTGCAGGGACGCGTGACAAGACGATCTCCATCGGGAGTAGAAACATGCAGCATTCCATTGCCACCGTTTCCCTGAGCGGCACCCTGCCGGAAAAGCTCGAAGCCATTGCCGCCGCCGGGTTCGACGGGGTCGAGATCTTTGAAAACGATCTTCTGTATTACGACGGCAGTCCGCGGGAAATCAGGCAGATGTGCGCTGACTTGGGGATCGCCATCACCCTGTTCCAGCCGTTCCGCGATTTTGAAGGCTGCCGCCGTGATCGACTGGCGCGCAATCTTGAGCGGGCCGAGCGCAAATTCGACTTGATGCAGGAACTGGGCACCGATCTGGTGCTGGTGTGCAGCAACGCCTCGGCGGACAGCGTCGGCGACCGGCAGATTCTGGTCGATGACCTGCGGCTGCTGGCTGAACGTGCCGGCGCTCGCGGGTTGCGCATCGGCTATGAAGCGCTGGCCTGGGGCCGGCACGTCAATACTTATCAACAGGTCTGGGACATCGTCCGCCAGGCCGATCACCTGGCACTCGGCGTGCTGCTCGACAGCTTTCACACTTTGTCGCTGAAAGGTGATCCAGGCGCGATCGCCGACATTCCCGGCGACAAGATCTTCTTTGTGCAAATGGCCGACGCGCCGATCCTCGCCATGGATGTCCTGGAGTGGAGCCGGCATTTCCGTTGCTTCCCGGGGCAGGGCGAGTTCGATCTGCCGGGGTTCCTTGCGCCGATTATCCAGAGTGGTTACACCGGGCCGTTGTCGCTGGAAATCTTCAACGATGGCTTCCGCGCCGCGCCGCCACGGGCGAATGCCGCCGATGGTCTGCGGTCTCTGCTGTATCTGGAGGAGAAAACCCGCCAGCGTCTGGAGCAGCAGGTAACGCCGGTGAGTAACCGCGACATCCTTTTCGAAACGCCGCCGGCCAGTGAGTACAACGGCATCGAGTTTCTTGAGTTCGCCGTCGACGAAAGCCTCGGCGCCAAACTGAGCAACTGGCTGGAACGCCTGGGTTTCGTCAAGGCCGGGCAACACCGCTCCAAGAGTGTGAGCCTGTTGCGTCAGGGCGATATCAACCTGATCCTCAACGCCGAACCCTATTCGTTCGGCCACAGTTTTTTCGAGGCCCATGGCCCTTCGCTGTGCGCCACTGCCGTGCGGGTCAAGGATAGCGCCAGCGCTCTGGCCCGCGCCGTTGCCTACAAGGGTCAGCCCTATCGCGGGCTGGTCGGCCCCAACGAACTGGAACTGGCCGCCGTACGCGCGCCGGACGGCAGCCTGATTTATCTGGTGGATGAAGCGGCGGACGTTTATGGCACCGACTTCAATCTGCTGCCGAACGCTCAGGCCCGTGGCGGCCTCAAGCGCATCGATCACATGGCCATGGCGTTGCCGGCCGACAGCCTCGACAGTTGGGTGCTGTTCTACAAGAGCCTGCTGGATTTCGAGGCCGACGATGAGGTGGTGCTGCCCGATCCATATGGGCTGGTGAAGAGCCGCGCGTTGCGCAGCCGCGACAGTTCTATCCGCCTGCCGCTGAATATCTCGGAGAACCGCAATACCGCTATTTCTCACGCACTGTCGAGTTATCGCGGTTCCGGTGTGCATCACATCGCCTTCGATTGTGATGACATCTTCGCCGAAGTCAGTCGCGCCAAGGAGGCCGGCGTGCCGCTGCTGGATATCCCGCTGAACTATTACGACGACCTCGCGGCACGCTTCGATTTCGACGACGAATTCCTCAGCGAGCTGGCGTACTACAACGTGCTCTACGACCGCGACGCGCAGGGCGGTGAGCTGTTCCACGTGTACACCGAGCCGTTCGAGGGACGCTTCTTCTTCGAGATCATCCAGCGTAAAAACGGTTATGCCGGTTATGGTGCGGCGAACGTCGCGGTCCGTCTGGCGGCAATGGCCAAATCACGCAGTGGCGCCGTGCGTCAGGCGAAGTTGTAGGAAATTCGTAAACGCGGGATTAAACACGAGCCGCGTGGCTTCCTTCACTGTGCAGCGCGGCCCATAATCGCCAACCTGTGCAGTGATGGCCGTGAGCCCGCAATGACAATGACTTCAGAACTTCCCGCCGCTCCCGTCGAATCCGGCATCGAGCCGCGCAAGAGTCGCAAGAACAACCCGGAAAAAACCCGCGAGAACATCCTGCAGGAGGCGATCGTCGAGTTCGTTCAGCAGGGCCTGTCCGGCGCCCGCGTTGACGCGATCGCCGAGCGTATCCACACCTCCAAACGCATGATCTATTACTACTTCGGCAGTAAGGAGCAGTTGTACGTCGAGGTGTTGGAGAAGCTTTACGGCGACATCCGCAGCACCGAAAACCGCCTGCACCTGGCCGAGTTGCCGCCGGTGGTGGCGATCCGTCGACTGGTGGAATTCACCTTCGATCACCACGACCGCAACGTCGATTTCGTGCGCATCGTGTGTATCGAAAATATCCACAACGCCGAGTTCGTAAAGCGTTCGGATGCGATAAAGGCGATGAACAATACGATCCTCGATTCACTGGGCGAGATTTTGCGTCGCGGTGCCGAGGAGGGTGTCTTCCGCGCCGGGCTGGACGCGCTGGATGTGCACTTGTTGATCAGCTCGTTCTGCTTCTATCGCGTCTCGAACCGCCATACGTTCGGTGAGATTTTTCAGATCGACCTGCCGGATGAAAGCATCAAGCAGCGTCATCGCGAGATGATCTGCGAGTCGGTGTTGCGCTACTTGCAGCCGTGACAAGCAAAAGATCGCAGCCTTCGGCAGCTCCTACACAAGGCCCTGTAGGAGCTGCCGAAGGCTGCGATCTTTTGATCTTTTAAACGTTCATGCTTTGAAAATGCGCCAGCATGCGCTGCGCATCCGGCACCACGCCGCTGAACAGCTCAAATGCCTTCACCGCCTGAAACACCGCCATGTTGCCGCCGTCCAGCGTGCGGCAACCCAGCGCGCGGGCGTTGCGCAGCAGTTCGGTTTCCAGCGGGAAGTAAACGATCTCCGCGACCCACAGTTCCTTGCGCAGCAACTCCACCGGCACCGGCATCCCCGGCAGTTTGGCCATGCCCATCGGCGTGGTGTTCACCAGGCCATCGGCCTGATTCAGCGTGCCCGGCAGATCACGCCCGGCCAGCGCGCGGCCTGAGCCGAAATGCTGGTTGAGGTTGTTCGCCAGACTCTCGGCGCGTTCGCGGTCGACGTCGAAAATGCTCAGCTGCTGTACGCCTTCACTCAACAGCGCGTGGGCCACCGCCGCCCCTGCACCCCCGGCGCCCATCTGGACCACACGTTCACGCGCAGCGTCCTTCAGGCCCCGACGAAAACCTTCGGCAAAACCCAGGCAATCGGTGTTGTGGCCGATGCGCTTGCCGTCCTTGAGTACCACAGTGTTGACCGCGCCGATGCCCCGGGCTTCCGGCGACAGTTCGTCGAGCAGCGGGATGATCGCCTGCTTGCACGGAAAGGTGATGTTCAGACCGGTGTAGTTCATCCGTTCGGCGGCCTGCAGCAAGTCGGGCAGGGCGTTGCTGTCCAGATGCAACTGATCGAGGTCGATCAGCCGATACAGGTAACGCAGGCCTTGCGCATCGCCTTCGTGTTCATGCAGGGCTGGCGTGCGCGAGGCCTGAATGCCAGCGCCAATCAGCCCGGCGAGTATTACGTTCTTGCGGATCATGCTGCGCGTCCTTTCAGCCGTTGACTGAAATGCTCCAACGCCAGGCGATAGCCATGACTGCCGAAGCCGCACATCACCGCCGTAGCGATGGCAGAAACGAAGGAGTGATGGCGGAACGGCTCACGCGCATGGACGTTGGACAGATGCACTTCGATCACCGGCAACTCACTGGCGACCAGCGCGTCGCGGATCGCCACCGAGGTGTGCGTCCAGGCCGCCGGGTTGATCACGATCCCGGCGCAACGCCCGCGTGCCGCGTGAATCCAGTCGAGCAATTCACCTTCGTGATTGGTCTGGCGAAACTCCACCGTCAGGCCGAATTCTTCGGCGGCACGCCCGCACAGTGCAGAGATATCAGCCAGGGTTTCGTGACCGTAGGTCGCCGGTTCACGGGTGCCGAGCAGGTTCAGGTTCGGGCCGTTGAGCACCAGAACGATAGGGGACATGGGGCAAACTCCACTTATTGTTGTTGGCTTGGGCCGAGTGTTTCAGCCTGTGGAGGTAAAATGTACCAGATGGTTACCATGGTCAATTGAACGGCGTTGCGTCCGATGTTTTATGTTCGGTGATCGCACAAGAGCCACATTGCATTCGGATTTTTCGAATTGTATCGACAGTTTTGCTTACGTTTTTTCTCGAAGATGCAGCGCTTCCTCATCCGTGCCGACGCTAGTCTGAATGTGGTGAAAGGCATTGAGGTGCAGTGCAGCACCGGCCGTCGGATTTGAAAGGAAAATCGAATTCTGAAACTTATTAACCTAACGGATGGGTTAGCATGAAAGTATGCAACTACAAGGGATTGTCGATAAGCATCATGTTGCGAGATGAGCATTGCCCGCCACATGTTCACGTTAATGCAGGCGCCTGGAATGCCCGATTTCAGTTCAGTTTCTGGCACAACGACATTGACCTGTGGGATGTCGTGCCGCTTTCACGTCGACCGCCGCTGGCGGTGCTGGAAGGATTGTGTCGATCACTGGGGCAACCTGCTCATCTGCGTCGCGCACGAGGGATCTGGTGGTCAGTCTTGCAGACAGTTTGTCTCGACAATCAGGTGTGGGACTGCGAGTCAAACGAAGTTCCCGTGATGAAACCGGTCACCGCTACGACCTACAGGATCAGTTCGGCGCGTTATGAGCCAGAAGCAGACAAGACTGTTCTGACATTGCTCGGCAAACTGGCAGGAGTTGAAATCGATTTATGAAAGTCATCAAGGCAAAGCCGTCCGTACATCGTCCGCTGACGGAAGAAATGCTTGATGCCGCGATAAAACGTGGCGAAGCGCGCCAAGCTAGTAGCTTGCAGGCTGTTTCTGTGACCTTTGAAAGCCCGTCTCTGGTCATTCGTTTTGAAGACGGCAGCGGTGTGATGCTACCGGTGAGCCAGTATTCGGAGTTCGACGGGTTTGATTCAGACGATTATGCGAACCTGACAGTCGGCTATGCAGGCACTGCGCTTTGCCACGAGGGCAAAGACCTCGACGTTTCCATCACCGGAATGATTTCGGCGAGCCCGTCACTCATGAGGATGGCGGCTTCGGTGGTTGCGTCGCGCAACGGTCGTCAAAGCAGTGCGGCAAAATCCGAAGCTGCACGAGCAAATGGCAAGAAGGGCGGGCGTCCACGTAAGACCGACACTGCACCGTAAGCAGGAACAAAAAAGCCGTCAATCAAGACGGCTTTTTCGTATCCGGCATTCGCCATCAACGGCGGGTCAGCAACACCCCGGACTCCATGTGATGCGTCCACGGGAACTGGTCGAACATCGCGCAGCGGGTGATGCGGTGCGTGTCGTGCAGTTGGGCGATGTTGGCCGCCAGGGTTTCCGGGTTACAGGAGATGTACAGGATGTTGTCGAAGCGTCGGGTCAGCTCGCAGGTGTCCGGGTCCATGCCGGCGCGTGGCGGGTCGACGAATACGCTGCCGAACTCGTAGCTCTTCAGGTCGATGCCTTGCAGGCGACGGAACGGGCGCACTTCGTTGAGCGCTTCGGTCAGCTCTTCGGCGGACAGACGCACCAGCGTGACGTTATCCACAGCGTTTTCGCTGAGGTTGCTCAGTGCGGCGTTGACCGAAGTCTTGCTGATCTCGGTGGCCAGCACTTTGCGCACGCGGGTGGCGAGCGGCAGGGTGAAGTTGCCGTTGCCGCAGTACAGCTCCAGCAGATCGTCAGGACGATCACCCAGCGCTTCGTATGCCCAGTTGAGCATCTTCTGGTTCACCGTGCCGTTGGGCTGGGTGAACGCACCTTCCGGCTGGCGATAGCTGAACGTGCGACCACCGACGTCGAGTTTCTCCACCACGTAATCGTGGCCGATGACTTCGCGTTTGCCCTTGGAACGGCCGATGACGCTGACGTTGAGATCAGCCGCCAACTTCGACGCGGCCGCATGCCAGTGCTCATCCAGCGGACGGTGATAGCACAGGGTAATCATCGCATCGCCGGCCAGAGTGGTCAGGAGCTCCACCTGGAACAGCTTGTGGCTCAGCGCCGAACTGGCCTGCCATGCCGCCTTGAGCTGCGGCATTAACTGGTTGATGCGCAGGCTGGCAATCGGGAACTCTTCGATCAGGATCGGCGTGCGTTTGTCGTCTTGGGAAAACATCGCGTAGTGCCGCTCACCGGCCTCGCGCCACAGGCGAAATTCCGCGCGCAGGCGGAAGTTCTGCAGCGGCGAGTCGAACACGGTCGGCTCTGGCGCACCGAACGGGGCCAGCAGGTCACGCAAACGCGTGACCTTGTCTTCGAGCTGAGTGGCGTAGGCCTGGGAATCGAAAGTCATGCGTTGAACCAACCCAACTTGATCACGAACAGAATCGACAGAATCACCAGCGCCGGGTTCAGCTCACGGGCGCGGCCCGACAGCAGCTTGATCACGGTCCAGGAAATGAAGCCGAACGCGATGCCGTTGGCGATCGAGTAAGTGAACGGCATGGCCAGCGCAGTGACCACCACCGGCGCGGCGACGGTAATGTCTTCCCAGTCTATTTCCGCCAGGCCCGAGGTCATCAGCACGGCGACGAACAGCAGTGCCGGAGCGGTGGCGAAGGCTGGAACGCTGGCCGCCAGTGGCGAGAAGAACAGCGCCAGCAGGAACAGGATCGCCACGACGATGGCCGTCAGACCGGTACGGCCGCCAGCACTCACGCCGGCAGCCGATTCGATGTAGCTGGTGGTGGTCGAAGTGCCCAGCAGCGAACCGGCCATCGCGGCGGTGCTGTCGGCGATCAGTGCACGACCCATTTTCGGCATATGGCCGTCCTTGCCCATCAGGCCGGCACGCTTGGCGACGCCGATCAGGGTGCCGGAGTTGTCGAACAGGTCGACGAACAGGAAGGCGAAGATCACGCTGACCAGACCGATGTCCAGTGCGCCCTTGATGTCCAGTTGCATGAAGGTCGGCGCCAGCGAAGGTGGCATCGAAGTCACGCCGCCGAACGGGGTGAAGCCCATGGCGATGGAAATGATGGTCACTGCCAGAATGCCGATCAGCACCGCGCCGCGCACTTTCAGCGCTTCGAGGGCGACGATCAGGGCGAAACCAAGGGTGGCGAGAATCGGCGCCGGGGCTTTCAGGTCACCGAGGCCGACCATGGTCGCCGGGTTGCTGACCACGATGCCGGCGTTGTGCAGGGCGATCAGCGCGAGGAACAGGCCGATACCGGCAGCAATCGCCGAGCGCAGTGGCAGCGGGATGCTGTTGATGATCCATTCGCGGATGCGGAAGATCGACAGCAGGAAGAAGCACACCGCCGAGATGAACACCGCGCCCAGCGCCACTTGCCAGGTGTGGCCCATGTGCAGGACCACGGTGTAGGTAAAGAAGGCGTTCAGGCCCATTCCCGGTGCGAGGGCGATCGGGTAGTTGGCGATCAGGCCCATGATGGTCGAGCCGATGGCGGCTGCCAGACAGGTGGCGACGAACACCGCGCCTTTGTCCATGCCGGTCTCGCCGAGAATGCTCGGGTTGACGAACAGAATGTAGGCCATGGCCAGGAAGGTCGTGACGCCCGCAAGAATCTCGGTGCGCACATTGGTGTTGTGTGCCTTGAGTTGAAACAGCCTTTCCAGCATGTCTGCTCCCCGTGGCGCGCGCGGCGCCGTGAATGTATCGACCTCAACAGCAAAGCACAGACCGTCGCAAGCGCCTGGGAATTTATGGTGGGCCGGAAAAAGCCGCGCATCATACCAGCCGCGTGAGGAATATGGCGGATGTTGGTGCCGAACGTCGTCGAAGTTTTGCCGCAGGGCCAACTGCGCCATACTGCGCGCTGAATTTTTCGGGGAAACGCGATCACATGGGCAAGCGCTGGATGAAGGCTTTCGGGTTAGTGGCCGGGCTGATGGCCGGGTCGACGGCGGCGCTGGCAGCCTCGGCACCACCGTTGACGCAAGTGAAAGTGATCAAGGTTCAGTCGCCCGCCTGTGGGCTGGAAGACATCGGTGACGGACAGACCCAGACTCAATGCAATCACGCCGGGCCGAGTATCAAGGTGTACGTACTGGAAGTCGGCTATGGCCAGAACCAGCCGCACGCTACGCTGGACGGTTTTGAAGTCAACGGCACCCGGGCGCCGGTGTGCGCCTTTGATAACGGCAACCTGACCGAGTGCACGCCCGGCAGCAAAACTGTCGGCTCGCTGTATACCTTCGATCTGGCGGGCAAGCAGGAAGGCACTTTCAGTTTCAGCAACACCTCGATCAACGCGCCACGCAACACCATGTCGACCCAGCTTTACATCAAGTAACGGCTGTCAACGAACGGGGCAGGGCAAAGCTGACTACGCTTTAAAGATCACTCAGCGGATGGCGCCCATGACCTTTAGAGCCCTGATTACCCTCGCCGAGGGCATCGATGATCTGCAAAGCGTGACCCTGATCGACGTGCTGCGCCGTGCCGGCGTCGAAGTCGTGGCGGCCAGCATCGAAGGTCGGCGCATGCTGACCTGCGCGCGCGGTACGCGTCTCACGGCGGATGGCATGCTGATTGATGTACCGGCGCAGACTTTCGACCTGATCGTCCTGCCCGGTGGTGTTGTCGGTGCACAACATCTGGCAGCGCATCAGCCGCTGCAACAATTACTCAAGGACCAGGCCAGCGCCGGGCGCCTGTTCGCCGCCATCGCCGAGTCGCCGGCCATCGCCCTGCAAGCTTTTGGCGTGTTGCGTCAACGGCGCATGACCTGCCTGCCGAGTGCCAGCCATCAACTTTTAGGCTGTACGTTTGTTGATCAATCGGTGGTGGTCGACGGCAACGGCATCACCGCCCAAGGCTCAGGTGGCGCACTGGTGTTTGCCCTGACGCTGGTGGAGCAGCTTGGTGGCAAGGCGTTGCGGGCGAAAGTGGCGGGGGAGATGTTGGTTTGACGAGCCTCAGACCTTCGCCTCTTCCACCGGCACATGCATCCGGTCGCGGTTGGCCAGCGTCGGAAACAGTTTGATCCACGTTCCGGTGACCACCAGTGTGCCGATCCCGCCCATGACCACGGCCGGCACGGTGCCGAACCAGTGGGCGGTGAGGCCGGATTCGAATTCCCCCAACTGGTTCGAGGCGCCGATGAACAGGCCGTTCACCGCGCTGACCCGGCCGCGCATCTCGTCCGGGGTTTCCAGTTGCACGAAGGAGGCGCGGATGACCATGCTGATCATGTCCGCCGCGCCGAGCACCACCAGCACCGCCAGCGAGAACCAGAACGAGGTCGACAGGCCAAAGGCGATGGTTGCCACGCCGAATACGCCGACCGCGGTGAACATCACCCGGCCAACGTTGCGCTCGACGGCGAACCGGGCGAGGAACAGTGACATCCCCAGCGCGCCAACCGCCGGCGCCGAGCGCAGCAGGCCCAGACCCCACGGCCCGGTGAGCAGGATGTCCTTGGCGAACACCGGCAGCAGCGCCGTCGCACCACCGAGCAACACCGCGAACAGATCCAGCGAGATCGCCCCGAGAATGTCCGGGCGGCTGCGAATGAAGCGGATGCCTGCCAGCAACGAATCCAGCGTGGCTTTACCCTTGTTCAGCGGCGTTTGCCGGGCGGGCAGGTTGAGCATCAAGGTGCAGGCGATGACGTAGAGCAATACCGTCGGGCCGTAGACCCAGACGCTGCCGAACGCGTAAAGCAAGCCACCGAGGGCTGGAGCGACAATGGTGGCTGACTGTTGAGCCGATTGCGCGGCGGCGACCGCCCGTGGAAACAGGGCGCTGGGCACGATGCTCGGCAGCAGCGCCTGGGTCGTCGGCATTTCGAAGGAGCGCGCCGCACCGAGCAGGAAGGCGAGGATAAAGATCATTTCCCGGGTGACGTGGTCGGTCGCACTGCCGATGGCCAGTGCCAGGGCAATCAATGCCTGCAACGACTGGCAGATCGCGGCGACCCGGCGCCGGTCATAACGGTCGGCGACATGCCCGGTGTGCAGCATGAACAGCACCCGAGGCGCGAATTCGACCAGACCGACCAACCCCAGGTCGAGCACGTTGCCGGTCAGTTGGTACAGATTCCAGCCGATCGCCACGGTGAGCATCTGAAAACCGCTGGCGGTAAAGATCCGGGCGAACCAGAACGCGAGAAACGGACGATGGTGACGTAACAGCAGGGGCTCTTGGCTGGGCATCTGAAGGCAGGTCTGGCTCGGGGGGGAACCGCGAGGTTATCACCAGTCTGTAACAGGAAGTTGCTATGACAGAAAATTTAGTTAGCCAGACATCGATTATCCGGATACCCCTTTCTCTGTGGCGAGGGAGCTTGCTCCCGCCGGGTCGCGAAGCGGCCCCAAGCCAGCGCAATCCTGCTTTCAGGCAAGCGCTGGAAAATCTTTTTACGACTGCTGCGCAGCCGAGCGGGAGCAAGCTCCCTCGCCACAAAGGGTTTTCTGGCTCTGGGACATCTGTTTCAGAGCGTTGCCCAGGCAATGAGGCAACTTGTCACGCGGCAAACGACCACGCGGTTGTTCGTCGCAAATGGGACTACTCTTTCAACGTTGCTTGATCCAGATCAAGACCCTCCCAGGCGATGGTCTGGTGGCCCGTCGGCCAGACTCCCTGCGTTGCGATGGCTGTTAAAAAGAACGAATCAGAATTCGCCGCACTCCATATCCGTGGGGGCAGTAGGCGCAGGGGCCACAAGCCCTGTTGCCGGTATTACCTGACAGAGGAAGCCATATGTTCGGTTTAGAGGCACTCGATCTCGCCCGAATTCAGTTCGCGTTCACCATCTCGTTCCACATCCTGTTCCCGGCCATCACCATTGGTCTGGCGAGCTACCTGGCGGTGCTCGAAGGGCTGTGGTTGAAAACCCATAACGACACCTACCGAGACCTCTACCACTTCTGGTCGAAGATCTTTGCCGTCAACTTCGGCATGGGTGTGGTTTCCGGTCTGGTCATGGCCTACCAGTTCGGTACCAACTGGAGTCGTTTCTCGGACTTCGCCGGTTCCGTCACCGGGCCGCTGCTGACCTACGAGGTGCTCACGGCATTCTTCCTCGAAGCCGGTTTCCTCGGGGTGATGCTGTTCGGCTGGAACAAGGTCGGACGCAAACTGCACTTCTTCTCCACAGTGATGGTAGCGATCGGCACGCTGATCTCGACATTCTGGATTCTCGCTTCCAACAGCTGGATGCAGACCCCGCAAGGCTTCGAGATCGTCAACGGTCAGGTGATCCCGACCGACTGGCTGGCCATCGTCTTCAACCCGTCGTTCCCCTATCGCCTGATGCACATGGCGACCGCTGCGTTCGTCGCCACGGCGTTCTTCGTTGGCTCGTCGGCGGCCTGGCACCTGCTGCGCGGCAAGGACAACCCGGCGATCCGCACCATGCTGTCGATGGCGATGTGGATGGCGCTGATCGTCGCGCCGATCCAGGCGGTTATCGGTGACTTTCATGGCCTGAACACCCTTGAGCACCAGCCGGCGAAAATCGCCGCGATCGAAGGTCACTGGGAAAACAAAGGCAACGAAGCGACCCCGTTGATTCTGTTCGGCTGGCCGGACATGAAGGAAGAGAAAACCAAGTTCGCCGTGGAAATCCCCTACCTCGGCAGCCTGATCCTGACCCACTCGCTGGACAAGCAGGTGCCGGCACTCAAGGAGTTCCCGCCTGAAGACCGGCCGAATTCGACCATCGTGTTCTGGTCGTTCCGGGTCATGGTCGGCCTCGGCTTCCTGATGATCTTCACCGGTCTGTGGAGTCTGTGGCTGCGCAAGCGCGATTCGCTCTACACCTCGCGGCCGTTCCTGTATCTGGCGTTGTGGATGGGGCCGTCCGGCCTGATCGCGATCCTCGCCGGCTGGTTCACCACCGAAATCGGTCGTCAGCCGTGGGTGGTCTATGGGCTGATGCGCACGGCAGATGCTTCGTCCAACCACAGCTTCATGCAGATGAGCATCACCCTGATCATGTTTGTCGTGGTGTATTTCGCGCTGTTCGGTGCGGGGCTCGGCTACATGATGCGTCTGGTGCGCAAAGGACCGAAAACCGACGAAGGCAAGGAAACCAACGACGGCGGTCCTGGCCAGAAACGCACACCGGCTCGGCCGTTGTCCGCCGCCGATGACGAGGGCACTGACGCTGGTTCGCATCGCAGCCTGGAAAAGGAGATTTGACTCATGGGTATTGATCTTCCGCTGATCTGGGCCGTGATCATCATCTTCGGCATCATGATGTACGTGGTCATGGACGGCTTTGACCTGGGGATCGGGATTCTCTTCCCGTTCATCCCGGGCAAGACCGACCGTGACGTGATGATGAACACCGTCGCCCCGGTGTGGGACGGCAATGAAACCTGGCTGGTACTGGGCGGCGCGGCGTTGTTCGGCGCGTTCCCGCTGGCCTATTCGGTAGTGCTGTCGGCGCTGTACCTGCCGCTGATCTTCATGCTGATCGGCCTGATTTTCCGCGGTGTGGCGTTCGAGTTCCGCTTCAAGGCCAAGGACGACAAGCGTCACCTGTGGGACAAGGCGTTCATTGGCGGCTCGGTGGCGGCGACGTTCTTCCAGGGCGTGGCACTCGGGGCCTTCATCGACGGTTTGCCAGTGGTCAATCGGCAATACGCCGGCGGTTCACTGGATTGGCTGACGCCCTTCACCCTGTTCTGCGGCGCCGCGCTGGTGGTGGCCTATGCCTTGCTCGGTTGCACCTGGCTGATCATGAAGACCGAAGGCAAGTTGCAGGAGCAGATGCACAACCTCGCGCGGCCCTTGGCGTTCGTGCTGTTGGCGGTGATCGGCATCGTCAGTCTGTGGACACCGCTGGCTCATCCCGAGATCGCGACACGCTGGTTCAGCATGCCGAACCTGTTCTGGTTCATGCCGGTACCGATTCTGGTGCTGGTAACGCTGTACGGGTTGATCCGCGCGGTGGCGCGCAACGCCAACTACATGCCGTTCCTGCTGACCCTGGTGCTGATTTTCCTCGGCTACAGCGGTCTGGGCATCAGCCTGTGGCCGAACATCGTGCCGCCGTCGATCTCGATCTGGGACGCCGCCGCACCGCCGCAAAGCCAGGGCTTCATGCTGGTCGGTACGCTGTTCATCATCCCGTTCATCCTGGGTTACACCTTCTGGAGCTACTACGTGTTCCGCGGCAAGGTCACCCATGAAGACGGTTACCACTGATCTCTCGCTCTGCTCACCTGTGGGAGCGAGCCTGCTCGCGATGGCGTCCTTGGCGACGTCATCGCCTGATGGAGGAACGATGCAATGAACGGCAAACATTCCCTGCACGAGATTGAAGAAGCCGAAAAAAAACCGCTGTGGCAGCGGCTCGGCTGGTTGGCCCTGATCTGGATCGGTAGCGTCGGCGCGCTGTTCATTGCCGCCAGCCTGATGCGCCTGTTCATGAACGCGGCCGGTTTGACCACGCACTGATACATCCCGTCCCGTGGCCCTTGGGCACGGTTTACAACCCTCTGTACCGCGGAGGGTTTTTTTTGCCTGAGGTTTTACTTGCGGGCCTTGAGAATCACGAATTTCGGCGTGGCCGCCACTTGCTCGACGCCACGGAACAGCCGCGCCAGTTTGCTGTGATAACCCAGATGACGGTTGCCGACAATGTACAGCGCACCGCCCACCACCAGCGCTTCACGGGCCTGCTGAAACATGCGCCAGGCGAGGAAGTCACCAACCACCTGCTGCTGGTGGAACGGCGGATTGCACAGCACCACGTCCAGCGATTGCGGCTCTTGACCGGCCAGGCCATCGCCGGCCCGCACGATCACTTCGCGCTCGCCCAGCGCGGCACGCCAGTTCTCGGCGGCCGATTGCACGGCCATGAACGATTCGTCGACCAGCGTGTAGTGCGCCTCAGGGTTGTGCAGGGCACTGGCGATGGCCAGTACGCCGTTACCGCAGCCGAGGTCGGCGACGCGGGCGCTGCCGAGGTTTTTTGGCAGGTGTGGGAGAAAGGCTCGGGTGCCGATGTCCAGACCTTCACGGCAGAACACGTTGGCGTGGTTGAGCAATTCGATGGCCGGCTCGTCGAGCTGGTAACGCGAAGGATAGGGCGAGGTCGCCGGGGCTTTGGCCTCGGGCGTGGCGATCAGCAGGCGCGCCTTTTTCACCGCCAGTGAGGCCTGTACCGGACCGATGTAACGCTCCAGCAGATCACCGGCAGCACGCGGCAAATGCTTGACCATGGCCGCTGCCACCACTTCGGCGCCAGGTGCCAGTTGCCCTTGCAGGCGAATCAGTTGTTCTTCCAGCAATGCCAGCGTCTTGGGGACGCGGATCAGCACTCGGTCGAACGGTCCGACCAACGGCTCACTGGCCGCAATCCCGCGCACCGCATCAAATGCCAGGCCGTTGCGTACCAGGTTCTTTTCCAGCCCCTGGAATGCGAGAAACGAGTCGCCACTGCTGCTGACCTGTACCTTGCCCGCCAGACTTGCCGCCAACGCTCCGAAGCTGTCATTGAGTACCAATACCCGGGTGTCTGCCGTCGGTTGTTGCGTGGCCAGATGATTGAGCAGGTATTCGTCAGCCGCGTCGAACGCTTGCAGCGGTTCGTTCTGCTGTTCTGGCTGGCGGATCAGGTCGAGTTGGGCGAAGGGTGTATCGAGCAAGGGCATGGTACGGGAACTCTGGTTAATCAACGGGTGGCCCGCAGCCCAGGGTGTCGCGCAGCGGAACCGTCCGAGTGAAATACAACGTCAAGGTTCACGTCATCACTCAGGAAGGTCGCAAATGGTACGTTTTTTTCTGGCGAATTACTCGTGGCTTTAGGCGATCGGGGCATCGAGAAGGCCACAGCGGCTGGCAGCGATGACCGCCGAAATCTTGTTACAGACGTTCAGTTTGATAATCACGTTTTGCACGTGGTAATTCACGGTCCGTTCGCTCAGGCAGAGGATTCTGGCGATTTCATAGGCCGTTTTGCCGAGCGCCGAGAGCTTCAACACTTCCAGTTCACGTGGTGAGAGGTGCGGGTGCTGCGGCTTTTTCGGTGCTCTGGGCAAGGTTCTGGCGAACAGATCGCTCAGATGGCTGGTTGCGTAAAACATATAGCCAAAATGCTCGTACAACTCCAGCGGGCTCAGTGGGCCATTTTTTCTGACAAGGCTGAGCGTGCTGCACAGGCCGCTGGCTTCATGGTGAAACGACTGCGACCAGCCGTGGCGCAACCCATGTTTCTGTTGGGCATCCCATAGTGGCAGGGTCTGCGAAAACACGTCCTCGGTCCAGACAATCGGCAGCATCGAATGATTGCAGTGTGCTATTACCGGATCGATTTTGCTGTAGCTCCGTTTTTCATAAAGTTGATTCCACTCCATCGGATAGTTATTGATTTGCAAGGCTTTGAAGTCAGCGTTCCGATTCATTGATGTTAATGAGATAGCACAAAAATTGAACCCAATATTTTGAGCGAATCGCAGCAGGATCGGATAAGCGGTCTCTATTTCTCTTGCGAAAGTCAGTTGCTTTAATTGCGACTCCTTCCACATTTCCATCACAAACTCTCCATGAGTTGTTTTCGGGGGTGCTTGCTTGGATCCAATCGGATCCTGCACGCAACGGAGTGTAGGACAGGTCCTACAAGAGGCGTTGAATTTTTTTGCTCTTATAGGGGGGTGTTAGTTGCTGGAAAAGTTATGACTCATCAATAACTCATTGTATGTAGCCTGTCATTCAATGTGCTTATGGATAGCGCTGTATTAACTGTATATGGGTCTACTTCTCATTGAGCTGGGCTCCGTGAATAGGAAGTCATTACAAAATCAGTGGTGTTTTATGCTCTGGGTTTGCGCGAGACTGTAAGGGACTTTTCAGTGGAGTGCCCCATGACTGTCAGCGCAGAGAAGTTTACCGCCCAGACCCTGCTCGACGTGCAGCCCTTGACCCCCAGCCTGTTTACCCTGCGTACCACACGCGATGCGGGTTTCAGGTTTCGCGCAGGACAATTCGCCCGCCTGGGGGTGACCAAGGCTGATGGCAGTACGGTGTGGCGTGCCTACTCGATGGTCTCTTCGCCTCATGACGAGTTTCTCGAGTTCTTCTCCATCGTGGTGCCGGGTGGCGAATTCACCGGTGAACTGAGCCGGCTGCAGGTCGGCGATACCCTGCTGGTGGAGCGCCAGGCGTTTGGTTACCTGACGCTGGATCGGTTTGTCGACGGTCGGGACCTGTGGCTGTTATCCACCGGGACCGGGGTTGCGCCGTTTCTGTCGATTCTGCAGGACTTCGAAGTGTGGGAGCGATTCGAGCGGATCATTCTGGTGTACAGCGTGCGTGAGGCCGGAGAGCTGGCCTACCAGTCATTGATTGCTGAGCTGTCCAGGCGTGATTACCTGGCAGAACATGCCCATAAGCTGCGGTTTATCCCCACGGTTACCCGCGAACAATTGCCGGGCGCCTTGCACGGTCGCATCACCACGCTGATTGAAAACGGCGAGCTGGAGCGTGAAGCCGGCGTTGAACTGACCCCCGAGCACTCGCGCGTCATGCTGTGCGGAAATCCGCAGATGATCGATGACACCAGGGCACTGCTGAAACAACGCCACATGAGCCTGAGCCTGACGCGGCGACCGGGGCAGGTGGCGGTGGAAAACTACTGGTAAAAAAACGGCGCCATCAGGCGCCGTTTTTATTCATAAAGCAGTCAAGGCCGGTTGTTCTGGGCTTTGAGCAGATCGCGGATCTCACCAAGCAACTCTTCTTCCTTGGTCGGAACCGGTGGCAGGGAAGGGGCTACGGCTTCTTCGCGTTTCAGACGGTTGATGGCTTTGACACCCATGAAAATCGCGAAGGCGACGATCACGAAGTCCAGAATGCTCTGGATGAATTTACCGTAAGCCAATACCACGGCAGGGGCGTTGCCCTCGGCGGCTTTTAGCGTAATGGCCAGATCACTGAAGTCCACCCCTCCGATCAGCAGGCCGATTGGCGGCATGATCACGTCGCCGACAAACGACGAAACGATTTTGCCGAAGGCCGCGCCGATGATGATACCGACGGCCATGTCGACCACATTGCCTTTGACCGCGAAGGCCTTGAACTCACTTAGCACGCCCATAGGTTATTTCCTTGTTACAGATGAGTTTGGTGTACGCAGTGTAAATCAGCAAAACGCGTCCTGCGCGAAACACCTTCTTACAATGCCCGTTTTTATCGACACATGAATCGACGATTAGTTTGCAAAGTGCCACTAATCGCGCGCGAAATACGCCGTAAATCGCTGATCGCAAAGCCATTTTTTTCAATCGTCGGGTTGCGAACTTTCTATTTATGTTCACCGGCGTAGCCCTCTAGCCTCTGGTTGGCGCACCTGGATGCGCCCAAAAAAACCAGAGGAACCTGATATGAATTCCACTCTTGGACTGGGGGCTTTTCCCCATCGCCGTACGCTCGGCGTGCTTACCGCCAGCTTGCTGACCTTCTCCGTGCACGCCGCGCCCCTGACCCGGGATAACGGCGCGGCGGTCGGCGATAATCAGAATTCGCAGACCGCCGGCGCCACCGGCCCGGTGCTGCTGCAGGATGTGCAACTGATCCAGAAGCTCCAGCGTTTCGACCGTGAGCGCATTCCTGAGCGCGTGGTGCATGCCCGCGGTACCGGTGCCCATGGCACCTTCACGGTGACCAACGATCTCAGCGACCTGAGCAAGGCCAAGGTATTTGCCGCCGGCCAGGTCACCCCGGTGTTCGTGCGCTTCTCCGCGGTGGTTCACGGCAACCACTCCCCGGAAACCCTGCGTGATCCACGGGGTTTTGCCACCAAGTTCTACACTGCCGATGGCAACTGGGACCTGGTCGGCAACAACTTCCCGACCTTTTTCATCCGCGATGCGATCAAGTTTCCAGACATGGTCCACGCCTTCAAGCCCGATCCACGTACCAACCTTGACGATGACTCACGTCGTTTCGACTTCTTCTCCCACGTGCCGGAAGCTACTCGCACGCTGACCGAGCTGTATTCCAATTCGGGTACTCCAGCCAGTTATCGGGAGATGGACGGTAATGGCGTGCATGCCTACAAGTTGGTTAACGCCAAAGGCGAAGTGCACTATGTGAAGTTCCACTGGAAAAGTTTGCAGGGCATCAAAAACCTTACACCTGAACAAGTCGAGAAAGTTCAGGGCAAGGATTACAGTCATATGACTAATGATCTGGTCAGCCATATCAACAAGGGTGATTTCCCGAAATGGGACTTGTACATCCAGGTGCTGAATCCGCAAGATTTGTCCAAGTTTGATTTCGATCCATTGGACGCTACCAAGATCTGGCCGAATGTTCCTGAGCGAAAAGTTGGACAAATGGTGTTGAACCGTAATCCAGCCAACGTGTTCCAGGAAACCGAACAAGTGGCGATGGCTCCGGCCAATGTTGTGCCGGGTATCGAACCTTCAGAAGATCGTCTGTTGCAAGGCCGAGTGTTTTCTTATGCCGATACGCAAATGTATCGTCTGGGAGCCAATGCCCTGCAGTTGCCGATCAACGCGCCAAAAGTTGCCGTCAACAATGGCAATCAGGACGGTGCGATGAACTTCGGTGCCACGCAGTCTGGCGTGAACTATCAGCCAAGCCGCCTGCAACCGCGTGAGGAGCCGCAAAGCGCGCGCTACAGCCAGCTGGCACTGTCGGGCAGCACCCAGCAGGCGAAGATTCAGCGTGAGCAGAACTTCAAACAGGCCGGTGATCTGTATCGCTCGTTCAGCCAGCAGGAACGTCAGGACCTGATCGCCAGTTTCGGCGGCTCGCTGGCGACCACCGATGACGAGAGCAAGCACATCATTCTGTCCTTCCTTTATAAGGCCGATCCGGAATACGGCACTGGCGTAACCAAAGTGGCCAAGGGTGACCTTGGCCGGGTCAAGACGCTGGCAGCGAAACTGGTCGACTGATCTCGATGCCCTGCCACGCGGGGCCTGATTCAGGCCCCGTTCTGCTCAAGGAGACGGCGAATGCGATTTTGTCTGTTATTGCTGCTCGGTTGCCTGTCATTTACTGCGCTGGCCGAACAGAACCCCGAGGCGATCAAGGCCCAGTTGCAGGATTACTATTTCGACGCCGCACGGCGTGGCGATGTGCCGATGCTCGAGACGTTTATCGAGTCCGGTTATTCCCTCGATACCCGCGACAGCAAGGGCTACACCGCTTTGATTCTGGCGGCGTATCACGGCCAGAGTGCGGCAGTTGACCGGTTATTGGCCGCAGGCGCTGATGCCTGCGCGCAGGACCAACGCGGCAACACGGCGCTGATGGGCGCGATTTTCAAAGGCGAGATGCAGATTGCTCGAAGGCTGATGGCCACCGATTGCAGCCCCGATCAACGCAACGGCGCGGGTCAGACTGCGGCGATGTTCGCCGGGTTGTTCAAGCGTGTCGAACTGCTCGATGCGCTCAAGGCCAAGGGCGCCGACCTCAATGCCGAGGATCCGCTGGGCAACAGTGCCGCGCGTCTGGCCAACGGCGAAATCCGCACCGCCGCGCCGCGCTGAGCGGTGGCTGCGTTATCATCGCGGTTTTTGCCGGGGGATCCAGATGGCCAAGGCCAAGCGCATGTACGGCTGCACCGAGTGCGGCGCAACCTTTCCCAAGTGGGCGGGCCAGTGCGGCGAGTGCGGCGCCTGGAACACCCTGACCGAAACCATGATCGAAAGCGGCGGGGCCACGGCGCCCACCGGACGTACCGGCTGGGCCGGGCAGCAGGCGCAGATCAAGACCCTGGCCGAAGTCAGCATCGAGGAGATTCCGCGTTTCTCTACCGCGTCCGGTGAACTGGACCGGGTTTTGGGTGGTGGTCTGGTCGACGGCTCGGTGGTGCTGATCGGTGGTGACCCGGGCATCGGCAAGTCGACGATTCTGTTGCAGACCCTGTGCAACCTCGCCAAGAGCATGCCGGCGCTGTACGTCACCGGCGAAGAATCCCAGCAACAAGTGGCGATGCGCGCCCGGCGCCTGGGTCTGCCCCAGGATCAACTACGGGTGATGACCGAAACCTGCATCGAAACCATCATCGCCACCGCCCGTCAGGAAAAACCCAAGGTGATGGTGATCGACTCGATCCAGACCATTTTCACCGAACAGCTGCAATCAGCGCCGGGTGGCGTCTCGCAGGTACGTGAGAGCGCGGCGCTGCTGGTGCGTTATGCCAAGCAGAGCGGCACGGCGATTTTCCTCGTCGGTCACGTCACCAAGGAAGGCGCGCTCGCCGGCCCCAGGGTGCTGGAGCACATGGTCGATACCGTGCTGTATTTCGAAGGCGAGTCCGATGGGCGTCTGCGCTTGCTGCGGGCGGTGAAGAACCGTTTCGGTGCGGTCAATGAACTGGGCGTGTTCGGCATGACCGACAAGGGCCTGAAAGAAGTCTCCAACCCTTCGGCGATTTTTCTTACCCGTGCCCAGGAAGAAGTCCCGGGCAGTGTGGTGATGGCGACGTGGGAAGGCACCCGGCCGATGCTGGTGGAAGTGCAGGCGCTGGTGGATGACAGCCATCTGGCCAATCCGCGCCGGGTTACGCTGGGTCTGGACCAGAATCGTCTGGCGATGTTGCTGGCGGTGCTGCACCGCCACGGCGGCATTCCGACCCACGATCAGGATGTGTTCCTCAACGTGGTCGGCGGGGTGAAAGTGCTGGAAACGGCGTCCGACCTGGCGCTGATGGCGGCGGTGATGTCGAGCCTGCGCAACCGGCCGTTGCCGCATGATCTGCTGGTGTTTGGTGAAGTCGGTTTGTCCGGCGAGGTGCGCCCGGTGCCGAGTGGGCAGGAGCGTCTGAAGGAAGCGGCCAAACATGGCTTCAAACGCGCGATCGTGCCCAAGGGCAATGCGCCGAAAGAGGCGCCGCCGGGGTTGCAGATCATTGCTGTGACGCGGCTGGAACAAGCGCTCGACGCACTCTTCGAATAGCCGCCATTCCCTTGATTGAATGAAAACCTGTGGTGAGGGGATTTATCCCCGATGGGCTGCGCAGCAGACCCGGATTTATCAGGGCCGCTCCGCGCCCCATCGGGGATAAATCCCCTCACCACAGGGTGTTCCAACAGGGTTGTTTTCCACGGGGCGATTTGGGGGCTAGATTTCGATCAGCGCGCCCAATTCGCGCTCAAGCTCGGCTTCGTCAGCCAGATTCAGCTCGATCAACCGCCGCAAGCGCTGGATCGACTCCAGGCTAATATGCCGGCACACGAAGCCCAGTTGCCCATGATCTTCATGGGCCAGATGCACATCCATCTGAATATCCACGTCATCGCTCAGATGAATGTCGACGAAGAAATCCTGCTCCCTATCCCCAAGCCACGGCTCCGGCCGTTCGATCAGCAGCCCTTTGAGCGACAGATCGATCAACTTCACCGGCCAGATGAATTGACCCTGACTCAGCTCGGTTCTGGCATCGAACGCAATACGTTTGAAGCGACGGCGATTGGCTGGGTGTTCGCTCATGGCGCAATCCTCGGAAGAGTTCGCTGACTATAGACCCGACCGTTGGGTGGCTGCCAATCGACAAGCCGTCTAGACCAACGTCGGGGTATGGCCTTTGGCGCCGTAAGCGCTAAACTCGGGGTGGCTGTCTTTCTTGTCCACCCTGGCTGGAATAATAAAATGAAAAATAATAATAGCCTGCTACGCCACTTACCCTGGCTAGTGCTGGCAATCGTAGGAGCGTGCGCCCTGGGCGTAGTGGCATTGCGCCGAGGAGAGGCGATCAACGCCTTGTGGATCGTGGTCGCGGCAGTGGCCATTTATCTGGTCGCGTACCGTTACTACAGCCTGTTCATCGCCAACAATGTGATGCAACTCGATCCGCGTCGGGCCACCCCCGCCGTGCTCAACAACGACGGTCTGGACTACGTTCCAACCAACAAACACATTCTTTTCGGTCACCACTTCGCGGCCATCGCCGGCGCAGGACCTCTGGTCGGCCCGGTACTGGCGGCGCAGATGGGTTATCTGCCCGGCACGCTGTGGCTGATTGCCGGGGTGGTGCTGGCGGGCGCGGTGCAGGACTTCATGGTTCTGTTCATGTCGACCCGGCGCAACGGCCGTTCCCTGGGCGACATGGTGCGTGAAGAAATGGGCCGCATCCCCGGCACCATCGCCCTGTTCGGCTGCTTCCTGATCATGATCATCATCCTCGCGGTGCTGGCGCTGATCGTGGTCAAGGCACTGGCAGAGAGCCCATGGGGCATCTTCACCGTGATGGCGACCATCCCGATCGCGATGTTCATGGGCATCTACATGCGCTACATCCGCCCGGGCCGCATCGGCGAGATCTCGGTCATCGGTGTGTTGCTGCTGCTCGGTTCGATCTGGCTCGGCGGGCAGATTGCCGCTGATCCGGTGTGGGCCAAGGCCTTCAGCTTCACCGGCGTGCAAATCACCTGGATGCTGATCGGTTATGGCTTCGTCGCCGCCGTGTTGCCGGTGTGGCTGATCCTCGCGCCACGCGACTACCTGTCGACGTTCCTCAAGATCGGCACCATCATCGCCCTGGCGATCGGCATTCTGGTGACCATGCCCGAGCTGAAAATGCCGGCGCTGACCCAGTTCGTCGACGGCACCGGCCCGGTGTGGAAGGGCGGTCTGTTCCCGTTCCTGTTCATCACCATCGCTTGCGGTGCGGTGTCCGGGTTCCACGCACTGATCTCTTCGGGCACCACGCCGAAGTTGCTGGATAACGAAACCAACGCGCGTTACATCGGTTACGGCGGCATGCTGATGGAATCGTTTGTGGCGATCATGGCCATGGTTGCCGCTTCGGTGATCGAGCCGGGCGTGTACTTCGCCATGAACAGCCCGGCCGCCGTGGTCGGCGGTGACGTCGCATCGGTGGCGCAGATGGTCAGCAGCTGGGGCTTCGCGATCACGCCGGAGGCGCTGCAAGCCGTGGCTCACGACATCGGCGAAACCACCATCCTCGCCCGTGCCGGCGGCGCGCCGACCCTGGCGGTCGGTATCGCGCAGATCCTGCACAGTGTCCTGCCGGGTGAAAACACCATGGCGTTCTGGTACCACTTCGCGATTCTGTTCGAAGCGCTGTTCATCCTGACCGCTGTAGACGCCGGCACCCGTGCCGGGCGCTTCATGCTGCAGGACCTGCTCGGCTCCTTCGTTCCGGCGCTCAAGCGCACTGAATCGTGGACCGCCAACCTGATCGCCACCGCCGGTTGTGTGGCGATGTGGGGCTGGTTGCTGTATCAGGGCGTGATCGATCCACTGGGCGGCATCAACACCCTGTGGCCGCTGTTCGGCATCTCCAACCAGATGCTCGCCGGTATCGCGCTGATGCTCGGCACCGTGGTCCTGATCAAGATGAAGCGCCAGCGCTACATCTGGGTCACCCTGCTGCCAGCCGCCTGGCTGTTGATTTGCACCACCACTGCAGGCTTCATCAAGCTGTTCGACGCCAACCCGGCGATCGGCTTCCTGTCGCTGGCCAAGAAGTACAGCGATGCGCTGGCCGCCGGCCAGGTGATTGCCCCGGCCAAGAGCATCGAACAGATGCAGCACGTGATCTTCAACGCCTACACCAACGCAACGCTCACCGCGCTGTTCCTGTTCGTGGTGTTCAGCATCCTGTTCTATGCGCTCAAGGTCGGCATCGCCGCCTGGGGCAAAAAAGAGCGTACGGATAAAGAATCGCCATTCCAGGCTCTGCCGGACGCGTAACCAGAGGATTGCACCATGTTCAATGACCTGAGTCGCCTCGGTAAATACCTCGGTCAGGCCGCGCGCCTGATGGTCGGCATGCCCGACTACGACACCTACGTCGAGCATATGCAAACCAAACACCCGGACAAACCGGTGATGAGCTACGAGATGTTCTTCCGCGAACGTCAGGAAGCGCGTTACGGTGGCAAGGGTGGGCCGAAGTGCTGTTGAGCTGACAGCACAAGGTTGAGGTCATCCCCTGTGGGAGCGAGCTTGCTCGCGAAAGCGGTGTGTCATCGAGCAATGATGTCGACTGGCACGACCCCTTCGCGAGCAAGCTCGCTCCCACATTTGTTTTGTGTTTGTTTCAGGAGATCGTGTTTTGTCTTCTCCCATACCCGTAACGGTACTCAGCGGTTTCCTCGGCGCCGGCAAGACCACCTTGCTGCGCCATCTGCTTAAAGCCGAGCACGGCCTGAAGATCGCCGTGATCGAAAACGAGTTCAGCGACGCCGGCATCGACACCCAGTTGCTCGGCGACGAACCGGTGCAAGTCATGACCCTGGCCAACGGCTGCGTCTGCTGCACCATTCACACCGATCTGACCAAGGCCTTGTACCTGCTGCTCGAACGCCTGGACAGCGGCGAAATCGCCTTCGACCGGCTGGTGATCGAGTGCACCGGGCTGGCCGATCCGGCTCCGGTGGCGCAGACCTTTTTCATCGATGAAGAATTGCGCGAGCGTTATCTGCTCGACGGCATCATCACCCTGGTGGATGCCGCCCACGCCGAACTGCACCTGACCCAGACCATCGCTCAGGCGCAGATCGGTTTCGCCGACCGCTTGCTGGTGAGCAAGACCGATCTGGTGGATGAGACTACGTTCAACGCACTGAGCGAACGCCTGACGCGGATCAACCGGCGCGCGCCGATCCGCGTGGTCGAGCACGGCAACATCGATCTGGCGGAACTGCTCGATGTGCGCGGCTTCAATCTCAACGCCGACCTCGGTGGCGGGGTGAGCCTGCGCCCGGTGAGCAAAGCGCCCTCCATCGACCGAATCTCCAGCCTGGTGCTGCGCACAGACCAGCCGCTGGATATCGATCAGCTCAGCGAGTTCATGAATGAGCTGCTGGAAGAGCACGGCAAGCAATTGCTGCGCTACAAGGGCGTGTTGAACATTGCTGGTGAGAATCGGCGGCTGGTGTTTCAGGGCGTGCTGAAACTCTACGGTTTCGACTGGGACACCGAGTGGGCCGAGGGTGAGGCGCGGGAGAGTGTAATTGTGTTTATTGCCGATGATTTGCCGGAAGAGAAGATTCGGGCCGGGTTTGCCAAGGTGGCTGCTGCCTGATGGTTCTTCGGTGTCAGGGCTGACGCCATCGCGGGCAAGCCCGCTCCCACAGGTTTATAGGTGTACACACAATCTGTGAACGACAATAACCCTGTGGGAGCGGGCTTGCCCGCGATGGTGATTCAACCGACAACGCAATGCTTGACGGTTGGCTCCAGCAGCGTCTGCTCAAGATGATCCAGATGCCGATTCATCAGCATGCCTGCTTTGGAAACATCCCGAAGCTCCACTGCCTCAACCAACGCCAAATGCTCCTGCCATGCGCAACAGCTATGCGTCTGGCACTCACTTCGCGCAATCGCCAGCGACGTCAACGGCACCAGGCTGCCAAGAAAATGCGCCAACGGTGCATTCCCCGCCATCCGTGCCAACTGCAGATGAAACTCGCCGGACAAACGAATCGCCGCCCCACGCCGTTCCTGTGTCACGGCCAGACGTTCGCGTTCGACCAATCCTCGCAAGCGTTTCAAACCCTCCGCTGAGGCATTCTGACAAGCCAGACGCACCAGCGTCGCTTCGGTCAGGCGCCGGGCGTGCAGGGTTTGCCGGGTCTGCTCGGCATCCGGTGCGGCGACCCGTGGCCGATGATTGGCGCGCAGCACAATCACCTGCTCATGGGACAACTGCGTCAGCACCCGGCGCACATCGGCGCGGCTGACGCCAAACATCTGCTTGAGACTGTCTTCGGTGAAGCGGCTGGTCGGGTCGATTCGCCGGTCCAGAATCGCGTCGAACAGCCGCGGGTACAGATCGTCTGCCGACGCCTGCAGGCGGGAGAAGGGCAGGGGGGCCGACATCTGACGAGTGTGCGGCGACGTGGCAAGGCTGTTCATGGCCGGTCTCCAGTGTGAATCAATCAGTGGCTGAGGTTGTCATCTGGAATGTTCAATTCAATGCCCATGCGCTGGCCTTCACGCAGGATGTGCCGACGCATTTCGGCGCTGGCTTGGGCGCTGTTTTTGCTGCGGATTGCACGCACCACCGCTTCGTTTTCTTCCAGACGCTCAGCCAGGTGCTCAGGCGAATTGCGCAGCACGTCGGCACTTTGCTTGAGGGCATTGCTGGTTTGCTGCACCACGCTCTGGAAAATCGGGTTCGATGTCAGAGTGAACAGCTCCTCATGGAAGGCGATGTAGGCGCTGACCCCGGCTTCGCTGTCACCCGCTTCAAGGGCTTCGCGCATGTCCATCAGGGTCAGACGCAATTGCCCGACTTCCTTACTGCTGATCGACTGCGCCACCAGACCGACGATGAACGGCTCAAGGGTGTAGCGCAGTTGCAGCACGTCTTCGAGGCTGGCGCCGGCCACAGCGCTGTCGTGGCTCTGACTGTCACTGAGCTGGGCGTCGAGCACCACCACGCCTTTGCCCGGCATTGACCGGACGAGGCCGAGGGTTTCCAGGACGATCACCGCTTCGCGCAGGCTTGGGCGGCTGATGCCTAGTTGTTCGGCCAGTTCGCGCTGGCCCGGCAGCATGTCGCCGGAGCGCCACTGGCCGCGGGCGAGGGCGGCGCGGAGTTTTTCTACGACTGAGTTGACGACGGTTGATGTGGTGATCACGGGTCTTGCTCCATGTGCCCGTAAGGAGCCGGCAAGCGAAGATCAAAAGATCGCAGCCTGCGGCAGCTCCTACAGGAGTTAAATCAGAACTCTTGCTGGTGCGCCGGAGTTCCGGTTTTACGCGGTTGAAAGGTGTAGCCCTGCTGACCGCTGAGTACTTTGTTTGCGCGTTGCACATCGATGTCCTTTTCCCAACGGGCGATGGCCACGGTGGCGACGCAGTTGCCGATCAGGTTGGTCAGCGCCCGACCGATGCCCATGAACCAGTCCACTGCCAACACCAGCACCAGACCGACCACCGGAATCGCCGGGATCGCGGTCAGTGTCGCCGCGAGAATCACCAGTGCTGAACCGGGAATACCATGGGCACCCTTGGAGGTGATCAGCGACACCAACAGAATCGTCAGCAAGTCGGTCATCGCCAGCGGCGTGCCGGTGGCGTTGGCGATGAACACGATGGCCAGGGTCAGGTAGATCGAAAAGCCGTCGAGGTTGAACGAGTAACCGGTGGGAATCACCAGGCCGACCGTCGAGCTGCCGATGCCCAGGTGTTCGAGTTTGCGCATGATCTGCGGCAGCACGGCGTCGGAAGATGCGGTGCCCATGACGATCAGCAACTCTTCGCGCAGGTACTTGAGCAGCGGCCACAGGCGCAGGCCCGAGGCGCGCATCACCACGCCGAGGATCACACTGACGAAGGCCATGCAGGTCAGGTAGAACAGGCCGACCAGGCTGCCCAGGTGCTGCAGCGAGTCGAGGCCGTACTTGCTGGTGGTGAAAGCGATGGCACCAAACACGCCGATCGGTGCCAGACGTACGATCATGCCCATGATCCGGAAGATCACATGGCTCAGTTCGTTGATCAGCCGGGAAATCCCGGAAGCCGCTTCGCCCACCAGATTCAGCGCGCTGCCGAATAGCACCGAAAACAGCAGCACTTGCAGAATGTTGTTGTCGGCGAAGGCGCCGAGCACCGAGGTCGGGATCAGATCCATCAGGAACTGGGTGGTGGTGTGCATGTGCTGGCCGCGTTCGGCGATGTCGCCCATGTCGGCGGCGGACAACTGCTCCAGATGGATATTCGCGCCGCTGCCGATCCCGGTGCTGAAGGCGAATACCAGGCCGATCACCAGCGCGATGGTGGTGAGCACTTCAAAGTAGATCACCGATTTGAGGCCGATGCGCCCGACCTTCTTCAGATCGCCTGCGCCGCTGATACCGCTGACCACCACGCAGAACACGATGAGGCCGATGAGCATCTTGATCAGTTTGATGAAGCCGTCGCCCAGCGGTTTGAGCTGAGCGGAATATTCGGGAAGGGTCAGCCCGCAGACGATGCCGAGCACCAGTCCGAGAACCACTTGGAGGAAGATTGAACGCGAGCACCATCTGAGCATGGGAGGAATCCTGGTCGGTGTCCTGGCTGCCGTGTGCGGAGCACATCAGATTCAGGACTTAATTATTGTGGTCTTACCGGTATGTCCAGTGCAGGCGCAGTCTACGCTCGGTTTTTTCAGGATGACAAGTGAAAATCATGAAATTGGCATGACCGGTCTGACCAGCGGCCAGAGATCAAAAGATCGCAGCCTTCGGCAGCTCCTCCAGGTGAGCGCATTCCAAATGCAGGAGCTGCCGAGGGCTGCGATCTTTTGATCTTTCCGACAGGCGAAAAAAAAACCGGCCATCTCTGGCCGGTTTTTCATGCTGCGGATTTCACGTCGCGATTACGCGCCGTATACCGGCAGTTTCTTGCAGATGGCTTTGACTTTCTCACGAACGGCGTCGATCACCGCTTCGTTGTTCAGGTCAGCCAGGATGTCGCAGATCCAGCCGGCCAGCTCTTTGCACTCGGCTTGCTTGAAGCCGCGAGTGGTCACAGCCGGAGTACCGAAGCGCAGACCGGAAGTGACGAACGGCGAGCGTGGATCGTTTGGTACCGAGTTTTTGTTCACGGTAATGAACGCTTTGCCCAGAGCAGCGTCGGCGTCTTTACCGGAGATGTCCTGCTTGATCAGCGACAGCAGGAACAGGTGGTTCTTGGTACCGCCGGACACCACGTCGAAACCGCGCTCGATGAACACTTCGGCCATGGCCTGGGCGTTCTTCACCACTTGTTCCTGGTAAGCCTTGAACTCAGGCTGCAGCGCTTCCTTGAAGCAGATCGCTTTCGCGGCGATCACGTGCTCCAGCGGGCCACCCTGGGCGCCCGGGAATACCGCGGAGTTCAGCTTCTTCTCGATCTCGGCGTTGGCGCGCGCCAGGATCAGACCGCCACGTGGACCGCGCAGGGTCTTGTGCGTGGTGGTGGTGACCACGTCTGCGAAAGGCACCGGGTTCGGGTAGACGCCAGCGGCGACCAGACCGGCCACGTGCGCCATGTCGACGAACAGGTAGGCGCCGACCTTGTCAGCGATGGCGCGGAAGCGCGGGAAGTCGAGAATCTGCGAGTAGGCAGAGAAACCGGCCACGATCATTTTCGGCTTGTGCTCAACCGCCAGACGCTCGACTTCGTCGTAGTCGATCAGGCCGTTGGCGTCGATGCCGTACTGCACCGCGTTGTACAGCTTGCCGGAGGAGGAAACGCTGGCGCCGTGGGTCAGGTGACCACCGTGGGCCAGGCTCATGCCCAGGATGGTGTCGCCACCTTGCAGCAGGGCCAGGTAGACAGCGGCGTTGGCTTGGGAGCCGGCGTGCGGCTGAACGTTGGCGTAATCGGCGCCGAACAGCTCTTTGGCGCGGTCGATGGCCAGTTGCTCAACCACGTCGACGTACTCGCAACCACCGTAGTAGCGCTTGCCCGGGTAGCCTTCGGCGTATTTGTTGGTCAGTACCGAGCCTTGAGCTTCCATCACCGCAGGGCTGGTGTAGTTTTCCGAAGCGATCAGCTCAATGTGCTCTTCCTGGCGCTGAGCTTCTTGCTCCATGGCGGCAAAGAGATCGGCGTCGTACTTGGCAATAGTCAAATCACGGCTGAACATGGCGGTCCTCAAGGATCGGGGGCAGAAAAGGGGGGCATTCTAACCCAATGGGTTTTGGATGGCATATGAAACGACATCATGTCGCAGACAAGTGGCGTTCATGCCAGATGTGCGGTGCTTTCGCTGGCCGCTATCGCGAGCAGGCTCACTCCTACAGTATCCGAGGTGAGCTTAAAACTTGTGATCGACATCAATCCCTTGTAGGAGTGAGCCTGCTCGCGATAGCGGCACCGCAGATCTTCAGTCGAACATGAACAGCGCATCATTACTGAACTGCGCTTCAAACCGGCTCGCCGGCATCGGTCGCCCGAACAGATACCCCTGAACCTCATCGCAACCGTGCTCGCGCAGGAAGTCCAGTTGCTCATGGGTCTCCACGCCCTCGGCGATTACCGCCAGATTGAGGCTGTGGGCCATGGCGATGATCGCGCGGGCGATCTGCGCGTCCTGCTCGCCGGACGGCAGGCCGTCGACGAAAGTGCGGTCGATCTTCAGCACGTCGATCGGGAATTGCTTGAGGTAGTTCAGTGACGAATAACCGGTGCCGAAGTCGTCGACCGCGATGCTCAGGCCAAGGTTTTTCAGCCCGGCCAGAATCTGCATCGCCTCGCTGACTTCGCGCATCAGGATACTTTCGGTCAGTTCCAGCTCCAGGCACGCCGGCGGCAGACCGGTTTCCCGCAGAATGGTGGCGATACGCGTACCGAGCTGGCCATCGGAGAACTGCCGCGCCGAGATGTTCACCGAGACCTTCGGCACGCGCACGCGGTTCTGGTGCCAGGTCTTGAGCTGACGGCAGGCTTCGCTGATCACCCAGTCGCCGACATCCACCACCAGACCCAGCTCTTCCAGCACCGGAATGAAATCCCCCGGCGGCACCAATCCACGACGCGGATGACGCCAGCGCAGCAGCGCTTCGGCGCCGGTCAGGCGTTTGCCGTCACCGCTGAATTGCGGTTGGTAATACAGGACGAATTCGTTCTGCTCCAGCGCATGGCGCAAGTCGCTTTCCAGCTCCAGACGTTCCAGCGCACTGGCGTTCATGTCGGCCTGATAGAACTGGAAGTTGTTCTTGCCGCGCTCCTTGGCGTGGTACATCGCGGTGTCGGCGTTCTTCATCAACTGGCTGAGTTCATTGCCATCCTGCGGACTCAGGGCAATACCGATACTGGCGGTGACGAAGAACTCGCGACCTTCCAGCACGAACGGTCGCACCAGGCTGGCGAGGATCTGCTCGGCGACATGAATCGCCCGGTTCAGCGCCATTTCGCGGCTGGAGCGGTGTTGCAGGAGCAAGGTGAACTCGTCGCCGCCCATGCGCGCCACAGTGTCGTCATCGTCGACGCAGGCCAGCAGGCGCGTGGCCATGTCTTTCAACATGCGGTCGCCGGCAGCGTGGCCGAGGGAGTCGTTGATCGGCTTGAAGCGGTCGAGGTCGAGGAACATCAGCACCACCCACGACTTCTGCCGCTCGGCCGATTGCAGCGCGGTGTGCAGGCGATCCTGGAACAGCGTGCGGTTCGGCAGGTGGGTCAGGGCATCGTAGTAGGCGAGGCGATGGATGCGCTGTTCGCTGGCCTTGCGCTCGCTGATGTCGCTGAAGAAACACACGTAACTGGCGAGGTCGCCCTCATCGTCGAGCACCGCAGTGATGCCGACCCACGCCGGGTAATGCTCGCCGTTGCGGCGCTTGAGCCAGACTTCGCCTTCCCAGGTGCTGTGCTGGTGCAATTGCTTGAGCACGTAGCGCAGGTGCGCGTCCTGTTGTTCGTCGACGGTAAGCATGTTCGGCAACTGGTCGAGCACTTCGGTCACCGCATACCCGCTGACCCGGCTGAAGGCTTCGTTGGCCTGCACGATGTAACCGGCGGGATCGGTGATCAGGATCGCCGAAGTCGAGTGCTCGAATACCGTGGCGGCCATGCGCAGGTCTTTTTCGGCGCGGCGCTGCTGACTGATGTCGCGGCCGACGCCGAGCACGCCTTCGAACGCACCGTGTTCGTCCCACACCAGCACCAGACGCAGTTCGATCGGGATCTTGCGGCCGTCGGCGCGCAGGCAGTCGAACAGAAACAGTTGGGTCTGGACCTGACTGCGCAACAGGGCCAGTTGCTCTGGCTTGTCGAGCGCCTTGCTGACCCGATCCATCAAGGTGTAGATGCCGGACAGCTGTTGCGGGTTGGCAATGGTCGATTGCCAGCCGTTCTGGAAAATCCACTCGGCGTCGTAACCCAGCACCGCCTGCACCGACGGGCTGACGTAGTTCAACGACAGCTTGCTGTCGGTGGAGAAAATCACGTCGCTGATGCTTTCGGCGAGCATGCGGTAGCGCTGCTCGCTGTCGCGCAGCGATTCACTGGCCTCGATCTGCTCGGTGATGTCCTTGGCCACGCCAATGATCCGCGTGACCTGATCATGCTTGTCCCGGGCCAGCGCCTGCTCACGAATGTCGAAGCGCCGCCATTTGCCGTCGCGATGACGGAAGCGCAGCTGGCATTGCAACAACTGGCTGTAGCCGGCGTGTCGCTGCATCTGCCGCGAGCGATGGTAATAGTCGGCGTCTTCCGGGTGCAGGAGGATTTCCCAGAAGTACTCGCCCATCTGGTGCAGCTCGGAGCGGTTGTAACCGAGGGTCTGGCCGAGGTGGTGGTTGCTGAAAATCATCCGCTGGCTGATCACGTCCTGCACATACAGATGATCCGGCACGGTGCGCACCACGTCCGACCAGAAGCCTTCGCGCTCCAGCAACGACAGTTCGATCAGCTTGCGGCTGGTGATGTCGTTGATGCTGAGGATCACCGCCTTATAGTCGTGCTGTTCCTCAGGCAGGCGCAGGACCATCCACAGGTGTTGATCGCGGCCATTGATGTCCGGCAGTCTGATTTCCAGTTCCAGCTGCTTTTGCTGCTGCAGAACGGCGTCGAGCACCTGGTTGCCGATGGCGCACTGCTGGTGCGGATGACCGTCGATCAACAATTGCCAGGCGTGCTCGCAGGAATTGACATTGAGCAGTTGCAGCGCCACCTGATTGACCTCGGTAACGCGCAGTTCTTGCAGCAATTGCTGGCGCTGGGCCGGTTGGTCGAGCCAGGCCTTGAGCTGGTCGCTGGTCTGGATCTGCGCCTTGTCGAACACCTGCTTGAGGCCCGACAGATCGAGCACGCACAACGCCACGCCGGTGCCTTCGAAAATGTCCTGATAACGCCGGCGACCTTCATGCAACTGGCGCTGACGGCGGCGCATGTTGAGCAGGGCGATCACCGGCAACATCGAGAACGCCAGGCCCAGCAGGCATTTGCCGATGAACGCTGGCAGCAGCTCTTCGAGCACCCGCTGACGGTCGAACAGCCCGCGCAACTGCCAGTCGCTGCTGCTCAGCGGCACGGTCAGCACGGTGTTGACCATGTCGTCCGGGCTCAGCACCCCGGGCCGGGCAGAAGACAGCGCTTCGTCGCGGCTGATGATCTGATGGTTGAGACGGTTTTCCACCAGCCACAACGGGCGGATGCCGGTTTCGCCCAGCTTGGTCAGCGAGTCGAAGAAGGTCGGGGTCAGGCGCAATACCCAGTAGCCGCGCGTGCTGCCGCTGGCCTGATGCAACAACAGATGCACCACCGAGCCATCGTCGGCGTTACTGAAGTAATGCGCCTGGGCGCGGCTGCGGCGCACCAGTTCAGCGAGGTAATCGGCGTCGTGGCTGTCGCTGGCGCTGTCGTTGAGGATTTTCCCGGACGGGCTGAGCAAGGCCAGGCTACGCAGGTCCGGCAGCGATTGCTGGAGCTTGCGCAGCAGCGCCTGCTGTTCGTCGGACGACTGCGGTTGTTCGACGATCGGTAGCAGGTTGAGGGCGATTTGTGCATTCAGCGACATGTTCAGGCTGACCTGCGAGGCGAGGTCGGCGGTGTAGTCGATAGTGTACTGACGCTGGTTTTTCTGGGTCTCGCGCAATTGATCGAGCAGTTGCCAGAACAGCAATGCCAGCAGCAAAAGTACCAGCGTCGCCAACGCACCCTTCAAAGTTCCGCGCAGGGGCGAGCCGGTCCCCGGATTGGACGCGCTCACAGAAGCTGGCGGGGTAACGTTGGACAAGCTGTAATCCTGCGGTTTGGCTGGACTGGCGCGACGTGCACTATAAGCCGGACGCCCGAAGGGCGGCTAGCATGCCTTGAGTTGTGGCGAAGTGCCAGCCCCACTCGGCTGGACTGCCTTCCGTCATTCAGGTAGCTTTGCCGGTTACGCGGGAGCGTTCCAGCTCCTAGAATCAGACTTTTTTCAGCGCGCACGCATTGATCACCATCAAGTGAACGACGCGCACGGTCTGGCCGGGCATCGCCTGCGCTCCAATCATTCATCTGTCACTGACCCAAGGTTCTCCATGGCTCAATACGTCTTCACCATGCATCGGCTGGGCAAAGTTGTTCCGCCGAAGCGGGAAATCCTGAAAAACATTTCTCTGTCGTTCTTCCCCGGCGCCAAGATCGGCGTACTCGGCCTCAACGGTTCGGGTAAGTCCACGCTGCTGAAAATCATGGCCGGCGTCGACACCGAGTTCGAGGGCGAAGCCCGTCCGATGCCGGACCTGAACATCGGTTATCTGCCGCAAGAGCCACAACTTGATCCGACCAAAACTGTGCGTGAAGTGGTCGAGGAAGCGGTCAGCGTGATCAAGGATGCGCAGGCGCGTCTGGACGAGGTCTACGCCGCTTACGCCGATCCGGACGCCGACTTCGACAAGCTGGCTGCCGAGCAGGCCAAGCTCGAAGCGATCCTGCAGGCCAGCGATGGTCACAACCTGGAGCGCCAACTGGAAGTCGCTGCCGACGCCCTGCGTCTGCCGGCCTGGGACGCCAAGGTTGAACACCTGTCCGGTGGTGAAAAACGTCGTGTGGCCCTGTGCCGTCTGCTGCTGTCCGCCCCGGACATGCTGCTGCTCGACGAACCGACCAACCACTTGGACGCTGATTCGGTGGCGTGGCTGGAGCACTTCCTGCACGACTTCCCGGGCACCGTGGTTGCGATTACGCACGACCGTTACTTCCTGGATAACGTTGCCGGCTGGATCCTGGAACTCGACCGCGGCGCGGGCATTCCGTACGAGGGCAACTACTCGGGTTGGCTGGAAGCCAAGTCCGATCGTCTGGCGGCCGAATCCAAGCAGCAGTCGGCTCACGAAAAAGCCATGAAGGAAGAACTGGAGTGGGTGCGCAAAGGCGCGAAAGCCCGCCAGTCGAAATCCAAGGCACGTCTGCAACGCTTCGAAGAAATGCAGTCGCAGGAATTCCAGAAGCGTTCGGAAACCAACGAGATCTACATCCCGGCCGGTCCGCGTCTGGGCGACAAGGTCATCGAGTTCAAGAACGTCACCAAGGGCTACGGCGATCGCGTGCTGATCGACAACCTGTCGTTCTCCATGCCCAAGGGCGCCATCGTCGGCGTGATCGGTGGTAACGGTGCCGGTAAGTCGACCCTGTTCCGCATGCTGATGGGCAAGGAAACTCCGGATTCCGGCACCATCGAAGTCGGCGAAACCGTGCAACTGGCCTGCGTGGATCAGAGCCGCGAAGACCTCGACGGCAGCAAGACCGTGTTCCAGCAGATCTCCGACGGTTCGGACCAGATCCGCATCGGCAACTACGAGATCCCGTCGCGCACTTATGTCGGTCGCTTCAACTTCAAGGGCGGCGACCAGCAGAAGTTCGTCAAGGACCTGTCCGGTGGTGAGCGCGGTCGTCTGCACCTGGCGCTGACCCTGAAGGAGGGCGGCAACGTCCTGCTGCTCGACGAACCGTCCAACGACCTCGACGTTGAAACCCTGCGTTCCCTGGAAGAAGCCCTGCTGGACTTCCCGGGCGCCGCCATTGTGATCTCTCACGATCGCTGGTTCCTGGACCGCGTCGCGACGCACATCCTGGCGTACGAAGACGACTCGCAAGCGGTGTTCTTCGAAGGCAACTACACCGAGTACGAAGCCGACCGCAAAAAGCGTCTTGGCGAAGCGGCGGCCCAGCCACACCGGGTGCGTCACAAGAAGCTGGCCTGATTCGGGTTGGTTGCATGAAAAAGCGGAGCCTTCGGGCTCCGTTTTTTTTGCCTGGGTTTTTCAGGTGCAACCGAGTCGAGCCCTTCGCGAGCAAGCTCGCTCCCACAGGGGGAATGCATTTCAAATGTGGGAGCGAGCTTGCTCGCGAAGGCGGTATAACTGTTGGTGCATCACCTCAATTTGTACTCCCCATTCAGGTGCAATATCAGTCCAAAAAGCCCTCTGATTTATATCCTGTGCACCATTTAATTTCATAACTGCGACATTTTGCGCTGTTCCTGTGCGCAATTCGTTTGTTACAGTCCGGCTCAATCGCTTCCAACGACAATAAATTTGCCGAGACTTTTCCCATGATCGAATCCGTCGAATCCTTCCTCGCCCGCCTGAAAAAACGCGACCCGGATCAACCCGAATTCCACCAGGCCGTCGAAGAAGTCCTGCGCAGTCTGTGGCCGTTTCTCGAAGCCAATCCGCGTTACCTGACCTCGGGCATCCTGGAGCGCATCTGCGAGCCGGAGCGTGCGGTGGTGTTTCGCGTGTCGTGGGTCGACGATCAGGGCAAGGTTCAGGTCAATCGCGGGTTCCGCATCCAGATGAACAGCGCCATCGGCCCGTACAAGGGCGGCCTGCGTTTCCATCCTTCGGTGAACCTGGGCGTGCTGAAGTTTCTCGCCTTCGAACAGACCTTCAAGAACTCCCTGACCTCATTGCCCATGGGCGGCGGCAAGGGCGGTTCGGACTTCGATCCTAAGGGCAAGAGCGACGCCGAAGTCATGCGTTTCTGCCAGGCGTTCATGAGCGAGCTGTACCGCCACATCGGCGCGGACGTCGATGTGCCGGCCGGCGACATCGGTGTCGGGGCGCGGGAGATCGGTTTCCTGTTTGGCCAGTACAAACGCCTGAGCAACCAGTTCACCAGCGTGTTGACCGGTAAAGGCATGACCTATGGCGGCAGCCTGATTCGCCCGGAAGCCACCGGTTTCGGTTGCGTGTACTTCGCCGAGGAGATGCTCAAGCGCCGCGGGCAGACCGTCGAAGGCAAGCGCGTGGCGATCTCCGGTTCCGGCAACGTCGCGCAGTACGCGGCGCGCAAGGTCATGGACCTGGGCGGCAAGGTGATTTCGCTGTCCGACTCCGAAGGCACGCTGTACTGCGAATCGGGCCTGAGCGAAGAACAGTGGCAGGCGCTGCTGGAACTGAAAAACGTCAAACGCGGACGCATCAGCGAACTGGCCACGGCGTTCGATCTGGAATTCCGCGCCGGTCAGTTGCCGTGGTCGCTGCCGTGCGACATTGCGCTGCCATGCGCCACGCAGAACGAGCTCGACGCCGACGCCGCGCTTACGCTGCTGCGCAACGGCTGCGTGTGTGTGGCCGAAGGTGCGAACATGCCGACTACGCTTGCGGCTGTGGATATCTTCATCGAGGCCGGCATTCTGTTCGCCCCGGGTAAGGCGTCGAACGCCGGCGGGGTCGCGGTCAGCGGGCTGGAGATGTCGCAGAACGCCATGCGCCTGCTGTGGACGGCGGGTGAGGTGGACAGCAAGCTGCACGCGATCATGCAGTCGATCCACCACGCCTGCGTGCATTACGGCGAAGAGAACGGGCGGATCAACTACGTCAAAGGCGCGAACATCGCCGGCTTCGTCAAAGTCGCCGATGCGATGCTCGCGCAGGGTGTGGTTTAAGCCGGTTCGATGCGAATCACTTCAATCACCTGATCGCCGGCGGGGCGCTGCCACAGCACTTCGTCATTGAGCCGGGCGCCGAGCAGCGCCCGGCCCAGCGGCGAAGCCCAGTTGATCAGGCCTTGGCTGGCGTCGGCCTGATCTTCGCCGACCAGTTGCACCCGACTTTCGGTGTCGTGTTCGTCGGCGTAGGTTACCCAACTGCCAATCTGCACTTTATCGGTCGAGGTCGCCGGGGCCGCGACCTGTGCGCTGGCGAGGCGTTGGTTGAAGTAACGCAGATCTCTTTCGAGATCGGCCTGACGCTGCTTGTCGGCTTGTTCGCCCTTGGCCGATTGCTCGGCGTGCAGGCTTTGCAGCTCGGCGACTTTGGCCTGCAACTGTGCCAACCCCTGCGGTGTGACGTAATTGGGCTGCACGCTGACCTGCCGTTCGACGGGCTGATCGGCTTGCGCGGCGGCGTTATCTTCGTTGACGAAAGCGCGGCTCATGCTGTCCTCCTCTGCAAAGAGTTTGGGCCATGGTCGCCGGCATTTGGTTTCACTGGATGTCTGGAAACGACCTATTGCGAGCGATAAGCCCGCCCGGCGTCCTGATCTTTCTGCTGCTGCCAGGCGCGCTCGCGTTCGTCCCAGTGCTCGTTGCGATACTCTTCGCGATCCTTGTTTTCCAGCATTGCCTGGCACTGGCGGAAGCCGTCGGTCCAGCCTTCGGCGTATTGCTTGTCCTTGAGATAGCGCGGCACGTTCTTGCGAAACTCGCCACTGATCGAGCCGGCGGCTTGCCGGCCACTGACGCAGCCATCGTCAAAACCGTCGGCGAAGGCCGGTGGATAACCTTTGGCGATCAAGTCTTCGTGGGTGGTCTGGCAACCCCCGAGCAACAGCAAAACACCCAGCAATCCCGCACACCGCCACATCGCACTCTCCCGCGCCGATTCTCGGCTGATAGGGAAAGTCTAGAAGCGGATTCGTCGGGCGTTGGTGAAAGGCATGTGAGTAATTCGTTGAATACCACAAATCCCTGTAGGAGTGAGCCTGCTCGCGATAGCCATTTACCAGTCACTGTTGCTGTGTCTGACCTACCGCTATCGCGAGCAGGCTCACTCCTACATGGGGCTAGGTTCCGGATCAGTAGTGATACCACTTCACCTCAAGCATGACTTCGGTCTCCGGTGTGGCAACGTGGCTGAACTCACGCTGTGCCGTCAGGCGCAAACCGAGGTTGCGCGACAATTCCCACTGCTGGTTCAGGCTCAGGCTGCGGCGTACTTCGCCGTTGGTGAAGTAATCGCCCTTGGCTTCGACGCTGAGATTGCCCAACGGGTTTTTCCACAGCACGCCGGTGTTGAAGCCTGCGGCCGGCGTGACGAATCCGGCGAAGTCATTGTTGTGCTCGATACGCACCGTGCCAAGGGCAAAGCCGAGCGTGTCTTCGCCTAACTGCCAAGTACCGCCACCACCACCGTTGACGTGGCTGACCAGGTTTTCGTCATCATGCTTGCCCGGTACGCGCTCGAGGCCTCCGGTGACTTGCCACGACAGTGGTTGCAGCAACTCATTGCGCGGGGTCAGCGAGCGGATGGTCGCCAGGTCCAGTTGCTGGAATTGCCACTGGTTGCCTTCATACTGGCGCAGCTTCATCTGCAGGATTTCGATTTGCGCGCCGAGCGGGAAGCTTTCGGCGTTGTCGTTGAGATCGTGATAGGCCATGCGCAAGCCGTACTCGCCGAATGCACGGTCGCCCCGCGTGCCAATGCCGGCCTGCCAGGTGCGTGATTCATGGCCGTCTTCAGGCAGGCCCGGTTGTGGAATCTGCAGCTCCGGCGCCGGGTTCTTGTTGATCGCCCGCAGCAGATCGAAGCTGCGCTGCGACCGTTGCGCATCACGCTCCTGACCGTTGGCGCGGTAGCGCTCCAGACGATATGCCGCATCGATGATCAGCGCCTGACGATCCCGGGGCAGGGCCTTGAAGGTCGGCTCTTGCAGCACCTGCTGATCGGCGCTGACTTTCAGCACCCATTGCTGTTCTTCGCTGTTCAACGGTTCGGCGCGGCTGAGCAATTCACGCTCGCGTGACGGGCGATATTCGATACTTTCCACCAGCCCGGCCTCTTTCACCGCTTTGACCGTGTCGGTGGGGATGGCGGTCAGCGGAAATTGCTCGGTCAGGCGCAGGCTGGGGCGTGCCACCTGCAGCAGTTCGAGCAGGCGATAGGAGCAGTTTTCGTCGAAGAAAAAATAGTCGAACTGGATCTGCTTCAGCTCCCACACATGCTCGACCATGCGCGCGGTTTCTGCTTGCGTCAGGTTCAGCCGGTATTCCCACAGGTCGCGGTTTTCCAGGCTGCGGTACTCGGAGAGTTTTTCCTGGTAGGGCACCAGCGCAAACAGCCCCGGATAGCCGCCCATCAAGCCTTTCCAGGCATAAAGAATGCTGTTGTCGGAGCCTTCGATGTAGGCGCCGAAGTTGATCGCGTAGCTGAGCAGCGAGGTCTTGTCGGCCTGCACGTCGGCCTGATCGATACGCAACAGGGTGTGGCCAAACATTGAAGACGGGCTGTTGAGGTAGGCCGCCGGGAAGATCATCACCGCACTGTGTGGCGAGACGTCCTTGAACCACTTGTTGAATTCGGCGCAATCGGGGGCGGGCAGGTCGCTAAGGTTGAGCTGTGCTTTCAGCCAGCGCGTACGCGCCGGGTAGACGCACTGTGCATGCTGTTCGCCGAGACTGGCCGGGGCGTACAGCGCCTTCACGGTGGCGGCCAACTCATGGTCGGGGTGTTCGTTGCCATCGGGCGCGAGAAAGAATTTCTTGTCGCTGACATAGCTGCGCCAGCCACCAAGCTTGGCGGTTTCGTAATGACCGAGGGAAATCCAGAAGCGGTCGTTGGCCAGTTGCTGCAAACGTTGAGGGTCGATGTGAGGCGCGGCGGACAGCGGGGCGCAGACACAGAGCGCCAGCCAGGCAAGGCGTTTGAGCATAAGTGGCAACTTAAGTCGAAAGAAAGACAAAGACCCCAGGCATTAATGCCGATCAGTCAAACCCGCACCAACCCTGTGGCGAGGGAGCTTGCTCCCGCTGGGGCGCGCAGCGGCCCC
>NZ_AKJP02000015.1:0-90191 GCF_000282275.2 Pseudomonas sp. GM30
AAGAGATTTATAACCGGCGAATATCCAATGTGGGAGCGAGCCTGCTCGCGAATGGCAGCAACTCGATATCAGCTCAACCCCAAATCGCATCCCACAGCGGATAGTCGCCAAGCTTCTGCACTAGACCAGCCCGCAACGGGTTGGCCACGATATACCGAGCCAACTTCACCAGATCTTCTTCTCTGCGCAATGCACGATCATGAAAGCCAGATTGCCAAAGACTGGTCTTTCGACCCGTCGAGAGATTCACGGCTTTGGTGCTGAGGGATTTTGTACGCTGCATCAACTCGCTGAGCGAACCACGCTTCAATTCAATCAGCCAATGAAAATGATCTGGCATGACGACCCAAGCCAACGAATTGGCAAACCCCATCGCCTCTGCGACGCGAAATTGGCTGGCGACCAATCGACCCAGTTCAATGTCGCTGAAAACAGGCTGCCTTCGCGCCGTATTGGTAGTCAGTAGGTAGATGCGGTTTTGTTCGGAGTAGCGACAAATGCGCAAACGATTTGAAGCAGATAGATCCAGCATTCCTTTGCCTTTTCATGTCCTGATGATGAAAAGGCTAGTTCAGTGAATTTCCGAGCAAGCGTCAGACTTTTAGCAAGATGTGTACGGAAGATCGCCTTCGCGAGCAGGCTCGCTCCCACAGGGGACTCGGGTATTAAGACATTTTGTGTCTAAACACAAATCCAATGTGGGAGTGAGCCTGCTCGCGAAGGCGATTAATCAGGCGCTAGGGATTAAGCCACCACCCCCGCATCCGCCCGCAAATCCAGCGCCTCCACCGCTTTGATCGCCACCTGCTCATCAATATCCGACAGATCGCCGCTGATCCCGATCGCGCCCAGCACATTCCCCGCCTGATCACGAATCAGCACCCCGCCCGGGGCCGGGACGACGCTGCCCTGGCCCATGCTGTTGAGTGCGGCGATGAAGGCCGGGCGTTGTTGCGCGTCCAGTGCCAGCAGGCGTGAGCCCTTGCCCAGGGCGATGGCGCCCCAGGCCTTGCCGATGGCGATGTTGGGGCGCAACAGGCTGGCGCCGTCTTCGCGTTGCAGGGTGATCAGGTGGCCGCCGGTGTCGAGTACCGCGATGGTCAGCGGTGCGGCGTTGATCCCGCGCCCGGTAGTGATGGCCTGTTCGACCAGGTTGACTGCGACTTTCAAGGTTAAAGCGCTCATGGTGCCGTCCTCATTTTGTTATTGGGAAAGTCGTGGGGCTGCGCTCAAGTGCCGCAGCCCGATGCCACAAATAGAACACAATGAATTATTTTTTTGTATACAATAATTCTCGAAAAGCGCCACATGCGACGAAAAGCCACAGTAGAAACGGCTTCCGACGAATGAAACAGGCGCTTGAGAAAATGGATTGACCTGCGCCGTCCGCCGTGAATACACTCTGCGCAAAGCCACTTGTATACAATTACAAAACGTAAAGAGGCACAAAACCATGAGCAAAATGAGAGCAATCGAAGCCGCCGTTCTGGTGATGCGCCGTGAAGGGGTTGATACCGCTTTTGGCATTCCGGGTGCTGCGATCAACCCGCTGTACTCCGCACTGAAAAAAGTCGGTGGCATCGATCACGTCCTCGCTCGCCACGTCGAAGGCGCGTCGCACATGGCCGAGGGTTACACCCGCACCAAGGCCGGCAACATCGGCGTGTGCATCGGTACGTCCGGCCCGGCCGGTACCGACATGGTCACCGGGCTCTACAGCGCCTCGGCCGACTCGATCCCGATCCTCTGCATTACCGGCCAGGCACCCCGCGCCCGTATGCACAAGGAAGACTTCCAGGCCGTCGACATCACCAGCATCGTCAAGCCCGTCACCAAGTGGGCGACCACGGTTCTGGAGCCGGGCCAGGTGCCTTACGCGTTCCAGAAAGCCTTCTACGAAATGCGCTCCGGTCGTCCAGGCCCGGTGCTGATCGACCTGCCGTTCGACGTGCAGATGGCTGAAATCGAATTCGACATCGACGCTTACCAGCCACTGCCGCTGGCCAAACCGACCGCGACCCGCGTTCAGGTCGAGAAGGCGCTGGCTTTGCTGGATCAGGCCGAGCGCCCATTGCTGGTGGCCGGTGGCGGCATCATCAACGCCGACGCCAGCGATCTGCTGGTGGAGTTCGCCGAGCTGACCGGTATTCCGGTGATCCCGACCCTGATGGGCTGGGGCACCATCCCTGACGATCATCCGCTGATGGTCGGCATGGTCGGTCTGCAGACGTCGCACCGTTACGGCAACGCCACGCTGCTGAAATCCGACGTGGTGCTGGGTATCGGCAACCGTTGGGCCAACCGTCACACCGGTTCGGTCGACGTCTACACCGAAGGGCGCAAGTTCATTCACGTCGATATTGAAGGCACGCAGATCGGCCGCGTGTTCACCCCGGATCTGGGCATCGTTTCCGACGCCGCCGCCGCGCTGACCGTGTTCATCGAAGTCGCCCGTGAATGGCAAGCCGCCGGCAAGCTGAAAAACCGCTCTGCCTGGCTGCAGGATTGCCAGCAGCGCAAGGCCAGCCTGCAGCGCAAGACCCACTTCGACAACGTGCCGGTCAAGCCGCAGCGCGTTTACGAAGAAATGAACCAGGTGTTCGGCAAAGACACCTGCTACGTCAGCACCATTGGTCTGTCGCAGATTGCCGGCGCGCAGTTCCTGCACGTCTACAAGCCGCGTCACTGGATCAACTGCGGTCAGGCCGGCCCGCTGGGCTGGACCATTCCGGCAGCGCTGGGCGTGGTCAAGGCCGATCCGAACCGTAAAGTCGTGGCCCTGTCGGGGGACTATGACTTCCAGTTCATGATCGAAGAACTGGCGGTCGGCGCTCAGTTCAAACTGCCTTACATCCACGTCGTGGTGAACAACTCGTACCTGGGGCTGATCCGTCAGGCCCAGCGCGGGTTCGAAATGGACTACTGCGTGCAGCTGTCCTTCGATAACCTGAACGCACCGGAACTCAACGGTTACGGTGTCGACCACGTCGCAGTTGCCGAAGGCCTTGGCTGCAAGGCACTGCGTGTGTTCGAACCGGCGGACATCGCCCCTGCCCTGCGCAAGGCCGAAGAGCTGATCGAAGAGTTCAAGGTGCCGGTGATCGTCGAAATCATCCTGGAGCGTGTAACCAACATCTCCATGGGGACCGAGATCAACGCCGTCAACGAATTCGAAGACCTGGCGCTGGTCGGCAACGACGCGCCAACGGCGATTTCGCTGCTTGATTAACCGCTGACCGCTCTCCTTGTGGGAGCTAGCCATGTGGCGAGGGAGCTTGCTCCCGCTCGGCTGCGAAGCAGTCGTAACGCTTTTGGGGCCGCTGCGCGCCCCAGCGGGAGCAAGCTCCCTCACCACACAGGCTCGCTCCTACAAGGGGAACCTCACAAGATTTACGGGAGACCACCATGCCGCGTTTCGCAGCCAACCTGTCCATGCTGTTCACCGAACAGGATTTCCTTGCCCGTTTCGACGCCGCCGCCAAGGCCGGTTTCAGTGGTGTGGAATACCTGTTCCCGTACGACTTCAGCTCCGCCGAAATCAAGGCAAAGCTCGATGCCAACGGTCTGACTCAAGTGCTGTTCAACCTGCCGGCCGGTGACTGGGCCAAAGGCGAGCGCGGTATCGCCTGCCTGCCGGACCGGGTCGAAGAGTTCCGCGCCGGGGTCGATCTGGCGATTGCCTACGCGCAAGTGCTGGGCAACACCCAGGTCAACTGCCTGGCCGGTATTCGTCCGCAGGGCGTGGACGACGCCACCGTGGAAAAGACCTTCGTCGCCAACCTCAAGTACGCGGCCGACAAGCTGCAGGCGGCCGGTATCAAACTGGTGATGGAAGCGATCAACACCCGCGACATCCCAGGTTTCTACCTGAACAACACGGCGCAAGCCCTGTCGATTCGCGAGCAGGTCGGCAGCGCCAATCTGTTCCTGCAATACGACATCTACCACATGCAAATCATGGAAGGCGATCTGGCCCGCACCCTGCAATCGCACCTGGCCGAGATCAACCACGTGCAGCTCGCGGACAACCCGGGGCGCAACGAACCGGGCACCGGTGAGATCAACTACCGCTTCCTGTTCGAACACCTGGATCGGATTGGTTATCAGGGATGGGTTGGCTGTGAATACAAGCCGCTGACCACCACTGAGGCCGGTCTGGGCTGGTTGAAAACCCACAACGCGATCTGACGAACACTGCAAAACCCTTGTGGCGAGGGAGCTTGCTCCCGCCCGGCTGCGAAGCAGTCGTAAACCCTGCACACCGGTTTTGCCTGATACACCGCGATGGATGGTTTTAGGGGTGCTTCGCCCCCCAGCGGGAGCAAGCTACCTCGCCACAAGGTGTGCCAGGCCCATTATCTGGCTACATAAAAACAAGAGGATTTTCTCATGGCTAAAATCGGATTTATCGGCACCGGCATCATGGGCCACCCAATGGCTTCGAACCTGCAGAAAGCCGGTCACAGCCTGTTCCTGTCGGCGCACCACGACGCCGCCCCTGCCGACCTGGTCGCCGCTGGCGCCGTCGCCCTGGCCAACCCGCGCGAAGTGGCGCAGGAAGCTGAATTCATCATCGTCATGGTCCCTGATACCCCACAGGTCGATGATGTGCTGTTCCGCGCTGACGGCATTGCCGCCGGCATCGGCAAAGGCAAAGTGGTGATCGACATGAGCTCGATCTCGCCGACCGCCACCAAGGCTTTCGCCAAGAAGATCAACGAAAAAGGCGCGCAATACCTCGACGCCCCGGTATCCGGCGGTGAAGTCGGCGCCAAGGCGGCGACCCTGAGCATCATGGTCGGTGGCGATGCCGATGCCTTCGAACGCGCCCTGCCGCTGTTCCAGGCCATGGGCAAGAACATCACTCTGGTCGGTGGCAATGGCGACGGTCAGACCGCGAAAGTGGCGAACCAGATCATCGTTGCCCTGAACATTCAGGCCGTGGCTGAAGCCCTGCTGTTCGCCTCGAAAAACGGTGCTGATCCGGCCAAGGTGCGTGAAGCACTGATGGGCGGTTTCGCTTCGTCGAAGATCCTCGAAGTGCACGGCGAGCGCATGATCAAGGGCACCTTCGACCCAGGCTTCCGCATCAGCCTGCACCAGAAAGACCTGAACCTGGCCCTGCAAGGCGCCAAGGAGCTGAACATCAACCTGCCGAACACCGCCAACGCCCAGCAAGTGTTCAGCACCTGCGCGGCCATCGGTGGCAGCAACTGGGACCACTCGGCGCTGATCAAGGGTCTGGAACACATGGCCAACTTCTCGATTCGCGACAAGAAATAAAGCCACTGCCCCACCGCTTGAACCTGTGGGAGCGAGCTTGCTCGCGAAGAGGGAGTATCAGTCGACATGGATATTGACTGATCCATCGCTTTCGCGAGCAAGCTCGCTCCCACAGGGATCTCTACCGCCCTTTCGAATAACAAGAATTCCGGGAGCCCGCCATGTCGGTCGATCCGCAACAACTGCTGCGCGAGCTGTTTGCCACAGCCATCGACGCGGCCCATCCGAACCAAGTCCTCGAAGCCCATCTGCCTGCCGATCGCACGGGTCGGGTAATCGTCATCGGTGCCGGCAAGGCCGCCGCTGCCATGGCGCAAGTGGTCGAGCGCAGCTGGCAGGGTGAAGTCTCCGGTCTGGTGGTGACCCGTTACGGTCACGGCGCTCCGTGCGAAAAAATCGAAGTGGTCGAAGCCGCGCACCCGGTGCCGGACGCTGCCGGTCTGGCCGTGGCCAAACGCGTGCTGGAACTGGTCAGCAACCTGAGTGAAGACGACCGCGTGATCTTCCTGCTGTCCGGTGGCGGCTCTGCCCTGCTCGCGCTGCCGGCCGAAGGCATCACCCTCGCCGACAAGCAGTCGATCAACAAAGCCCTGCTCAAATCCGGCGCGACCATCGGCGAGATGAACTGCGTGCGCAAGCACCTCTCGGCGATCAAGGGCGGCCGCCTCGGCAAGGCCTGCTGGCCTGCAACCGTTTATACCTACGCGATTTCCGATGTACCGGGCGACCTCGCAACGGTAATCGCCTCCGGCCCGACGGTGGCCGACCCAAGCACCTCCGCCGAAGCCTTGGCGATCCTCAAGCGTTACGGCATCGAAGTCCCGGCCTCGGTGCGCAACTGGCTGCAAAGCGCGGAATCGGAAACCGTCAAACCCGGCGATCCGAGCCTGGCCCGCAGCCATTTCCAGTTGATCGCCCGCCCGCAGCAATCGCTGGATGCCGCAGCAGTGAAATGCCGTCAGGCCGGTTTCAGCACGCTGATCCTCGGCGATCTGGAAGGTGAATCCCGCGAAGTGGCGAAAGTCCACGCCGGCATCGCCCGGCAGATCATCAACCACGGGCAGCCACTGGCAGCGCCGTGCGTGATTCTCTCCGGCGGCGAAACCACCGTGACCGTGCGCGGCAATGGCCGTGGCGGACGCAACGCCGAATTCCTCCTCAGCCTGACCGACAGCCTCAAGGGCCAGCCCGGCGTCTACGCGCTGGCCGGTGACACCGACGGCATCGACGGTTCGGAAGACAACGCCGGCGCAATCATGACCCCGGACAGCTACGCCCGCGCTGCCGCCCTTGGTTTGAGCGCCAGCGACGAGCTGGATAACAACAACGGTTACGGCTACTTCGAGGCGCTCGACGCGCTGATCGTCACCGAGCCGACCCGCACCAACGTCAACGACTTCCGCGCCATCCTGATCCTTGAGAACTGCAAATCATGACGCCTGATAAAAAGGTCAAAATCCTCGCCACCCTCGGGCCTGCCGTCGATGGCATCGAAGACATCCGTGAACTGGTCGAGGCCGGGGTCAACATCTTCCGCCTGAACTTCAGCCACGGCGATCACGCCGACCACGCCAAGCGCTATCAGTGGATCCGCGAGGTCGAGCGCCAGCTCAACTATCCGCTGGGGATCCTGATGGACTTGCAGGGGCCGAAACTGCGCGTCGGCAAGTTCGCCGACGGCAAGGTGCAACTGCATCGCGGTCAGGCGTTTCGCCTCGATCTGGATGCGACACCGGGCGATGAACGCCGGGTGAACCTGCCGCACCCGGAGATCATTGCCGCGCTGGAAGCCGGCATGGATCTGCTGCTGGATGACGGCAAACTACGCCTGCGCGTGGTCAGCAAATACTCCGACGCGATCGACACCACCGTGCTCAATGGCGGCGAACTGTCGGACCGCAAAGGCGTGAACGTGCCGCAAGCGGTGCTCGACCTCAGCCCGCTGACCGCCAAGGATCGCCGCGACCTGAGCTTCGGCCTGGAGCTGGGGGTGGACTGGGTGGCGCTGTCGTTCGTGCAACGTCCGCAGGACATTCTCGAAGCCCGCGAGCTGATCGGCGACAAGGCCTTTCTGATGGCGAAAATCGAGAAGCCGTCGGCGGTTGAGCAACTGCGCGAAATCGCCGAATTGAGTGACGCGATCATGGTCGCTCGCGGCGATCTCGGCGTGGAAGTGCCGGCGGAAAGCGTGCCGCAGATCCAGAAGAACATCATCAGCACCTGCCGCGAACTCGGCAAACCGGTGGTGGTGGCGACGCAGATGCTCGAGTCAATGCGCTTCTCCCCGGCACCGACCCGCGCCGAAGTCACCGACGTGGCCAACGCCGTGGCCGAAGGCGCGGATGCGGTGATGCTCTCGGCCGAAACCGCCTCCGGCGAGTACCCGCTGGAAGCGGTACAGATGATGAGCAAGATCATCCGTCAGGTGGAAAACGGTCCGGACTATCAGACCCAACTCGACGTCAGCCGACCGAAAGCCGAGGCGACGGTGTCCGATGCGATCAGTTGCGCGATCCGCCGCATCAGCAACGTGCTGCCGGTGGCGGTGCTGGTCAACTACAGCGAGTCGGGCGCCTCGACATTGCGTGCCGCGCGGGAGCGACCGAAAGCGCCGATCCTCAACCTGACGCCGAACCTGCAGACCGCGCGGCGCTTGAGCGTGGCGTGGGGCATTCACTCGGTGGTCAATGATCGCCTGCGTCAGGTCGATGAGGTGTGTTCGACGGCGCTGGAAATCGCTCAGGCTCAAGGCATGGCCGAGCGCGGCGATACCTTGCTGATCACTGCCGGCGTGCCGTTTGGGCAGCCGGGGTCGACCAACTCACTACGTATCGAAACATTGATCTGACGATTGCGACTGAACCCTGTGGTGAGGGGATTCATCCCCGATTGACTGCGCAGCAGTCACCGCTTTCAAGAGAGTGACGGTTTTCACAGAAAAACCGCACTCCCCGATTGGGGGCCGCTTCGCAGCCCATCGGGGATAAATCCCCTCACCACAGGTAAGCAAGACCTTTTGATTGTCCAACTGCCCAGATTTTTTCAACATGCCTGCCAATCATTTCAACACCCACTGCCCCGACTGGGCCGAGGCTTTGCTCAACGGTTTCAGTCAGATCTTCCTCCAGCGCCATCCGCTGTGCGGCCTGTTGTGCCTGCTGGCGATCCTGCTCACTGCGCCGGTGCTGTTTGCCGGCGCGCTGCTCGGTGCGGTCGCTGGATTGCTCACCGCACAGCGACGTAACTATGCCAAGGCTGATCGTCAGGCCGGATTGTTCAGTTACAACGGCGTGCTGCTCGGCTTGTTGCTGAGCCTGTATTTCCCTTGGTCACCGCTGCTACCGCCGCTGATTCTCGCCGCTGGCGGACTAAGTGCGATGGTCACTCAGCAATGGCTCAAGCATGTGTATCGCAGCCGTTCCATACCGGCATACACCTCGCCGTTCGTGGCAATCAGCTGGATCCTGTTGCTGTTCGCCGAACCGTCCGCGCCGATGGCGCACATCGAGATGAACACGCTGAACCTGCTCGCCGCTGAACTGCGTGGGTTGGGCCAAGTGATGTTCCTCGGTCATCCGCTGGCCGGTGCGTTGATCGGCATCGGCCTGTTGGTCGCTGATCGCCGGGCGTTCTGCTGGGCATTGCTGGCGTCGGCCATCGGTCTCGCATCCAGTCTGCTGCACCACGAAACCGCTGCTGCGCTGCTGGGGCTGGGCAGTTACAACGCGGTGCTCGCCGCCCTCGCCTTCAGTGCGCAGCGCCAACAACCGTGGCTGCCGCTGGTGGGCATCGTCCTTGCGCTGCTGGTCACGCCGCTGTTTGCTGCCATTGGCCTGGCGACGCTGACCGCGCCGTTCATCCTCGCCGGCTGGCTGATCCGCGCCGGGATCCAGATGCTCGGCAAAGCGGCCGTCGACGCCACGCCTTGCGCACAGGGGGACAATCAACCTAGGCTGCGCTGATCTTCAATTCAGGCGTTATCCATGGACAGCAGCAACAGTTGGCGTGAACGGCTTTACGTGATGATTTTCCAGAGCGACACCCTCGCCGGGCGACGCTTCGACGGCACCTTGCTGTTGATCATCCTTGCCAGCCTGGTGGTGGTGATGCTCGACAGCATCGACAGCATTCACCAGAACTACGCCGATGTGCTGGCGTACATCGAGTGGGGCTTCACCCTCATCTTTCTCGGTGAATACATCCTGCGCCTGTACTGCTCCCCCAAACCGTTGCGCTACGCCTTCAGTTTCTACGGACTGGTGGATCTGCTGGCGATCGTGCCCGGTATCCTCGCGCTGTATTACAGCGATGCGCAGTACCTGCTGATCATCCGGATCATTCGGATGCTGCGGATCTTCCGCGTGCTCAAGCTCAGCCCGTACCTCAAGCAAGCCAACTATTTGATGTCAGCGCTGCGTGGCAGCAAGCAGAAGATCGTGGTGTTTCTGGTCAGCGTCTGCACCCTGGTGACGGTGTTCGGCACCTTGATGTACGTGATCGAAGGCCCCGAGCATGGCTTCACCAGCATCCCCAAAGGCATCTATTGGGCTATCGTGACCCTGACCACCGTCGGCTTCGGCGACATCGTGCCGAAAACCCCGCTGGGCCAGGTGATTTCGTCGCTGGTGATGATCACCGGTTACTCGATCATCGCCGTGCCCACCGGGATTTTCACGGCGGAGCTGGCCAATGCCATGCGCGGCGAGCAGCTGCAACATGACTGCCCTGTGTGCAAGAAAAACAGTCATGAGCATGGCGCGGCGTTCTGCTCACGGTGCGGTAATGCGCTGTTCAATAAACTGGAATAAGCACAGAGCTTTTTAATCTTTAAATGACTATGCCAGCCCGGCTATAGTCGCTGGCAAAACGGTATCACCCCCGACCGTTATCACCGACACAACAAGGAATGCGCAGTGAAAAAACTCTTTGGCGCCTCACTTCTCGCCGCCGGTCTTGCCTTTGGTAGCGTGGCTCAAGCCGCACCGACCCTGCTCAACGTCTCGTATGACGTGATGCGCGATTTCTACAAGGACTACAACACTGCGTTCCAGAAACACTGGCAGGCCGAGCACAACGAAAACATCACCGTGCAGATGTCCTTTGGCGGTTCGAGCAAGCAGGCGCGTTCGGTGATCGACGGTCTGCCGGCTGATGTCATCACCATGAACATGGCGACCGACATCAACGCCCTCGCCGACAACGGCAAACTGGTGCCGGAGAACTGGGTCACCCGCCTGCCGAACAACAGCGCGCCGTTCACCTCCGCCACGGTGTTCATCGTGCGCAAAGGCAACCCGAAAGCCCTGAAAGACTGGCCGGACCTGCTCAAGGACGGCGTCCAGGTGATCGTGCCGAACCCGAAAACCTCGGGCAACGGCCGCTACACCTACCTCTCGGCCTGGGGCTACGTGCTGAAAAATGGCGGTGACGAGAACAAGGCCAAGGACTTCGTCGGCAAACTGTTCAAGCAAGCGCCGGTGCTCGATACCGGTGGCCGCGCCGCGACCACCACGTTCATGACCAACCAGATCGGCGACGTACTGGTGACCTTCGAAAACGAGGCCGAGATGATCGCTCGCGAATTCGGTCGCGATCAGTTCGAAGTGATCTACCCAAGCGTCTCCGCCGAAGCCGAACCACCGGTGTCGGTGGTCGACAAAGTGGTCGACAAGAAAGGCACCCGCGCTGCCGCCGATGAATACCTGAAGTACCTGTGGTCGCCGGAAGGCCAGGAAATCGCCGCCGCCAACTACCTGCGTCCACGGGACCCGGCGGTGCTGGCGAAGTACACCGACCGCTTCCCGAAAGTCGACTTCCTGTCGGTGGAAAAGACCTTCGGTGACTGGCGTTCGGTGCAGAAGACCCACTTCAATGATGGCGGGATCTTTGATCAGATCTACAGCCAGTAAGATTTGGCGGACATGAAAAAGGCGACCCTCAGTGGTCGCCTTTTTCATGGCAGTTTTGCCCTCACCCCAGCCCTCTCCCGGAGGGAGAGGGGGCCGGCCGAGGTGCCTGGCGAGTTACATCGACCTGAAAGACCTTATAGATGATGGATTCGGCAACGCAGTTTCAGGTCGGCGTATTGCTTCAGCATCCCCCAATCAGTCCCCTATCCCTCCGGGAGAGGGTTAGGGTGAGGGGCTTTTACATCGGCGGCGTGACGCCATCCTTGCCGGCGGAAATCGATTGCGCCGTTAATGTGCCGTCGCCGTCCTGGGTGACGAAGCTGACAATCTTCACCCCAACCTTGAGCAAACTCCGATCCCCCGGCGTCAGATTGACGATCGGCACGTCCTCCGGCACCAGAATCTTCTGCTGCCCGCCCTTGTAGTTGACGGTCAGCACCCGGCCGTTACTGACCATCAGATCGCCGACACTGCCATTGGTCATGCTGCTGCCCTTGGCCAGATCAAAGGGCCGATGGCCGTCACCGCTGCCGGCCAGTTCCGGCGGAAATACGTGCACTTCCAGCGCCTTGAGCGTGCCATCCTCCTGCGGCATGGCGGCCGAACCGATGTAGCTGCCGGGCTTGATGTCCTCGATATTGGCCAGAGTGACGGCGCGTACCTTGGTGTCCGGGTTCAACCGGATCACCACGTTCTCGCCGCTGTTGACGTGGACTTTCAGCGAGTCGGCGCTGACCCCGGTGATCTCGCCGCGCACGCCGAGCCGCGTACCCGGGGCATCAGCGGCCTGCACTGCAGTGGCACTGAGCAGGCCGATCAAGGCAATCGTGGCGGTGTGACGCAGCAGCTGGCGCAACATGGCAATCCTCCGGTGATGAGCAGTAAAAGCGCAGCGGTAAACATAAGCCCGCTATCGAAGAAGATGTAAGTGAATGTATCATCTGCCCTCCCCGGCCGGACGCAAGGTTCGCCGATGGACGACACCGCCGCTGAAGCCAATTATTCCGCAACGGAATAACTGCTATCGATACAAGGCTTCTACCGCCGCTTCGGTACGTCCCTTAGCCTCACCGCATTCCCTTTCGCTGGATCGAGAAACCTTATGAACGCCACAACTCACGCAATGACCCGAGGCATGGTGCTGCTGTTCGCCTTCTGCTGCGGTGCGATCGTCGCCAACATCTACTACGCGCAGCCGATCATCGGCCTGATCGCGCCGGACATCGGCCTCTCCGACACCATGGCCAGCTTCATCGTCTCGCTGACGCAGATCGGTTATGCGCTGGGCCTGTTCTTCCTGGTGCCGCTGGGCGACCTGCTGGAGAACCGCCGGCTGATGATCATCACCACCGTGGTGGCGATTGCCGGCCTGCTCGGCGCGGCGTTCACCAGTCAGCCGAATGTGTTTCTGCTGATCTCGTTGCTGGTGGGTTTCAGTTCGGTGTCGGTGCAGATCCTGATTCCGCTGGCCGCGCATCTGGCGCCGGAGGAGTCCCGTGGCCGGGTAGTCGGCGGAATCATGGGTGGCCTGCTGTTGGGCATCCTGCTGGCGCGACCGGTGTCGAGCGTAGTGGCTGACCATTTCGGCTGGCGCGCGATGTTCATGATTGCTGCGGCGTTGATGGCGGCGATCAGCGTGGTGCTGGCGTTGACCGTGCCCAAGCGTCAACCGGATCACAGCGCTACATACGGCCAACTGATCGGCTCGCTGTGGACGCTGCTGCGCCAGCAACCGGTGCTGCGTCAGCGCGCGTTTTATCAGGGTTGCATGTTCGCCACCTTCAGCCTGTTCTGGACTGCCGTGCCGCTGGAGTTGGCGCGTAACCATGGCCTGTCGCAGAGCGAGATCGCGATCTTCGCCCTGGTCGGCGCCATCGGTGCCATCGCCGCGCCGATCAGCGGCCGCCTGGCTGACGCCGGCCACACCCGCATCGCTTCACTGCTGGCCATGCTGTTCGCCAGCCTGAGCTTCCTGCCGGCCTTCATTCACCCGGCCTACAGCGTGATCGGCCTGGCCGTGACCGGCGTGGTACTGGACTTCTGCGTACAGATGAACATGGTCCTCGGCCAGCGCGCAGTCTACTCGCTGGACGCCAAAAGCCGTGGTCGCCTCAACGCGCTGTACATGACCAGCATCTTCATCGGCGGCGCCTTCGGCTCCTCGGTCGCCAGTGCAGTGTATGAGCATGGCGGCTGGTTGTGGATCGTGATTGTCGGCAGCGCGTTCCCGCTGCTGGCGCTGGTGCGGTTTTTGAGTGCTTCGCAGCGTGGTTCATTGGCAACGGCGTAAGGCGTTCAGGCTCGCTCCCACAGGTTGCTCACCGGGCCTGTGGGAGCGATGCCGCTTAATAGCGAACCAGTTTCTCCATCGCCGCATCCGCCAGAAACGAAGAGCGGCTTTTGACATTGTGTTCACGCACATAGCGATCGATGCGCTGGATCACGTAGCCTGGCAACGTCACGTTGACCTTCTCGGTCTTGCCCATGTACGGCGAGATATCCAGCTCGAGCATGCCCCAGCCCATGTCGGCAAACTCCGGATTATTGCGATGCGCCGCTGCCGACGTCGGCATCGGAATCGATTCCCCGTCCGCCGCCATCTCCTGCAACATGAGATGGGCGACTTCAACGGCTGCGTTATAGGCGTCCTCGAAAGTGTCCCCGGCCGTGACGGCGCCGGGAATGTCGGGTATCTGAATACCGATGGCGGTGTTGTCGTCACCCCATTCGATGCAGATCGGATATTGCATTATGGATCTCCCTTGTTGCTGGCTGGCGGGTGGTACAACCCGGCACGCCTCCTGATGCTTTTGACCGTCCCCAGCGGCAAATCCTTTTTAGGGTGAGGAACGGGAATGGTGTACGGGTTGTAACGATGCGTGAAGATGTGATGACTGCCGGTGACTCGATCCAGCGTCCAGCCTGCCTCCTCCAGCTCCTTGATCAATAGCCTGCTTTGCACCTACCGCCTCCTTGCTTCGGCCGAATAAAAATAACTCTAGAGTTATCTTTACTCAAGCGCATAAATCTGCAGGACGACGTTCGGTTGTTTTACCGCATGTGATTGAATGGACGCGGATTACACTCAGCACCCTATTCCCTGTGGGAGCGAGCTTGCTCGCGAAAGCGGTCTGATATTCAACAAATGTGCTGGCTGATCCGCCGCCTTCGCGAGCAAGCTCGCTCCCACAGGGCTCCTCTGAATGCTTGAAGATTGCGCAAGGACCTGAGATGGACCGCCTCGCCGCCATGGAAACCTTCGTCTGCGTGGTCGAAACCGGCTCGTTTTCCGCCGCCGCCCGACGCCTGAATATCGGCCAGCCCGCCGTGTCGAAAACCATCGCCCAGCTAGAGAAACGCTTGGCGGTCAGCCTGCTGCTGCGCTCGACCCGTGGCCTGACGCCAACCGAGGCGGGGCTGGCGTTTTTCGAGCGGGCCAGACGCGCCATCGACGAAGCCAACGAAGCCGATAACGCCGCCCGTGGTAGCGCCGGCGGATTGCGCGGCAACCTGCGGATCAGCGCTGCGGTGACTTTCGGGCGTCTGCACGTCGTGCCGCAGTTGGGGCCGTTTCTCGATCAGCATCCGCAACTCAACATCGATCTGATGCTCGACGACCGCAACATCAATCTGGTGGAAGAAGGCATCGACGTCGCCCTGCGCATGGGCCCGCTGAGCGACTCCAGCCTCACCGCGCGCAAGATCGCCGACTGCCGCCGTGTGGTGCTCGGCAGCCCGGGCTACTTCGCCCGCCACGGCGAGCCGAGCTGTCCTGCCGACCTCAATCAGCACCAAGGCATCGTCTACAACCTCAGCGGCGGCGCCACCTGGATCTTCACCCAAGGCAGCGAACAACAGACGCAAACCCTGACCGGCCGCCTGCGCGTCAGCGCCGCCGAGGGTTTGCGCGCGGCCGTGTTGGCCGATCAGGGGCTGACGATTGCGTCGCAATGGATGTTCGCGCCAGAACTGGCGAGCGGTGCGGTCAAGGCGGTGATGGGTGATTGGCGTTTGCCGGATCAGGACTTATGGGCTGTGTTTCCCACGGGGCGGATGGTCAGTGCGAAGGCGCGGGCGTTTGTGGATTATGTGCAAGGGTTGTTGACCAGCGAACTTTGAAAACAGCAGATCAAAAGATCGCAGGCTTCGCCAGCTCCTACAGGGACATCATCAATGCCCGGCAACACACAAAAAAACGGCGATCCATGGATCGCCGTTTTTTTCATCATTGCCCGAACTGCTTGCCCAACCCCGGCGGCACGCCGTGGATGTCGGTGTCTTCCCATGGGCCATTGGGGCTGACGGAGCGGGTCCAGCCGTTGTTCCAGCGGAAGTAGGTGCGCTGGCGGTAGAAGGTGTTGGGCTGGTCGTCGAGGACGTAGACGCCGAGCTTCTGGTCCCAGTGGCTGTTGCCGCCCGGTGGCGGGGCGAAGCTGGCGGAGGTGCGTGGCACGGGTTTGGAGGGTTTGGCCGGAATGCTTTTGCCCGGGGTCGGCGAGGTCGATGGGGTCGGGCTCGGTTGTGACGGCGGGATCGGCGGCAGGTTGGTGGTCGGTTCCGGTCGGTGCACCGCACAGGCGCTCATGCCCAGGGCCATGGTGATGACTGCGATTCGGGCGAGACTGTGCATGGCGGTGCTTTCCTGTTGTTCCGGTTATTGGTCCGGGCTGTCGATGGTCAGTGTTTGCGGCGCGGTGGTGCTGCTGGCCAGAGGGCCGCTGCGACCTACCCACTCCCCGGCGGTCGGTTGACCGGCACGGGAGATGCGCGCAACCAGTTGGACTTCAGGAAAGTTCGACAGTTTCAACTGCGGCATCATCGCATCGGCATCGCCCAGTTCGACGGTCACCGGCAGATCGGCCACGGTCAGACGCTTGGCCGCCAGTGGTGCCGGTGGGCCGGAAACGGCGCGGGCGAAGATAAACACGCTGTCGCCCGGTTGCACCTTGCCTTTGAGTTCGCTGGCCAGATCGACACGCACCTTGAGCAGTGCGGCAACCTTGGCTGCTGGCGCGGCGGCGACCTTGCCGCCACTGGCTTGCAGGCGCTCAGTGGCTCGCTCGATCCCGCCCTGCAAGGCGGCGCGGGAGTTGTCGCCCTCTGGCAACTGCGCCAGCAGCCGGTTCCAGTAATCGATTGCCTGCTGATAACGCTCACCCTCGAACGCGGCGATGCCGAGCAGGCCAAGGCTGGTGACTTCTTTCGGATCGGCTTTCAGCGCTTCGTCGGTCAGGGCCTGGATCTTGTCCGACCACTTCTTGCCATCGGCAAAATACTGCGCCTGTGCCCACTGGCCGAGCAGCTCCGGCTGGCGCCCGGCCAGGTTGGCGGCGCGTTCGAACATCTTCGCCGCGTCCGCCGGGCGATCCTGGGCCATGTAGGTGCGCCCGAGGAAGTACAGGCCTTCCGCCGAATCCGGTTGCGCCGCAACAGCACGCTCCAGACGCTGGGTCATTTCTTCCATCGACTGCGGCGCCTGGGCGAATTCGCGGGTCAGCTCGACTTTATCGGCAGCGCCGAAATGCAGGTACAGACCCAGGCCCAATACCGGCACCAGCACCGCGGCCAACAACGGCAACGGCTTGCCCAGTTTCGAGACACGCGGTGCGGCAACGCCTTCGGTATCGGCGAGCAGCTCACGCGCCGCTTCCGCGCGACCGCTGTCCATTTGCGCCGCATCAAGTACGCCTTCGGCCTGCTGCGCTTGCAGCTCGGCGACGCGCTCCTGATACAGCGCAACGTTGAGGGCAGTACGATCCTCTTCACGCTGGGCGCGACGGCCACGCAATACCGGGATCAGCAGAAAACTCAGGGCGACCAGAAGCAACAGCCCTGCGGCAAGCCAGAAATCAATCATTCTTGGTTTTTATCCAACAGTTGGTCGAGGCGCTGACGCTCTTCGGTGGACAGCGATGGCGGGGTCTCGGTGCGTTGCGCGCGACGCCGGCGAACGATCACGGCGATGACCACCAGACCACCGAACAACAGACCGGCCGGGCCGAACCACAGCAGTGCAGTCTTGGCATTGAGCGCCGGTTTGTAGCGGACAAAATCACCGTAGCGATCGACCATGAAATCGATGATCTGCTGGTCGTCCTTGCCCTCGCCGAGCATGCGGAAAATCTCTTTGCGCAGGTCGGCGGCAATCGGTGCATTGGAGTCGGCGATGTCCTGGTTCTGGCACTTGGGGCAACGCAGTTCCTTGGTCAACTCGCGAAAACGCTCGCGATCACCTTCCTTGGCGAACTCGTAAGTGTCGATCGCGGCGTGAGCCACGCCGGCCAGACTCAGGCCCAATACCACCGCAACAAGAAAGCGCTTCATGGCTTGGCCTCATCGACCAGCGCCTGATACTTGGCGGCGAGTTTTTCGCGCCAGACTTGCTCGTCAATCACACCCACGTACTTGTCGCGAATGATGCCCTTGGCGTCGATGAAGAATGTTTCCGGCGCGCCGTACACGCCGAGGTTCAGACCCAGCGAGCCTTCGTCGTCACGGATATCCAGCACGTACGGGTTGTGGAATTCGGCCAGCCACTTCAACGCATCGGCGTTGGTGTCCTTGTAGTTGATGCCGTAGATCACCACGCCACGCTCGGCCAGTTTGTTCAGCACCGGGTGCTCGACCCGGCAGGAAATGCACCAGGTGCCCCAGACGTTGACCAGCGCCGGTTTGCCGAGAATGTCAGCCTTGGTCAGGGTCTTGTCGCCCTGCACGTTCGGCAGGCTGAATTCCGGGAAGGGCTTGTTGATCATCGCCGACGGCAGCTCCGCCGGATCGAGGTACAGCCCGCGATAAAGAAACACCGCCACCAGCAGGAAAATCGCCAGGGGTACCAGCATCAACCAACGTCTCATGCAGCCGCTCCTTGCAGGCCGAGGGCTTCACGCACCTTGGCTTTGACCTTGACTCGATAACGCCGATCCAGCGCCGCCAGCAATCCGCCCAGACCGGTCAGCAGACCGCCGAACCAGATCCAGCGCACGAACGGTTTGACGTGAACCCGCACCGCCCAAGCGCCATTTTCCAGCGGCTCGCCGAGTGCCACGTAGAGATCGCGAGTGAAACCGGCGTCGATCCCGGCCTCGGTCATCATCGAACTCTGCACGGTGTACAGGCGTTTTTCCGGGTGCAGCACGCTGACTTCCTTGCCGTCACGGATCACCCGGATGGTGCCCTTGTCGGAGGTGAAGTTCGGCCCTTCGAAGTGTTTGGCGCCTTCGAAGATGAAGTGATAACCGGCCAGATCCATCGACTCGCCCGGCGCCAGACGCAGATCGCGCTCGGCACTGTTCTGGCTCGACAGCACCACACCGAGGGCGCACACCGCGATGCCGAGGTGCGCGATCTGCATGCCCCAGTAGCTGCGGGTCAGGGTTGGCAGGCCTTTGATCAGGCCCTTGTGGCGAGTCTTGTCGAAGATGTCGCGCACACCGGCGAGCAACACCCACGCGGCGAGCAGGAACGTCGCGATCACCGCCCAGTTGAAATCGCCGTAAGCGACACCGGCCACCACCGCCAACGCGACGCTGCCGAGCAGCACCGGGGTCAGCATGTTCGCCAGCCATTTCACCGGGGTGTCCTTCCAGCGGACGATCACGCCGACCGCCATCACCAGCATCAGCAACGCCATCAGCGGGATGAACAGCGCGTTGAAGTACGGCGGGCCGACCGACAGCTTGGCGCCGCTGATCGCATCGAGAATCAGCGGATACAGGGTGCCGAGCAGAATCATCGACGCCGCCACCACCAGCACCAGGTTGTTGCCCAGCAGCAGGGTTTCCCGCGACCACAGATTGAAGCCGACCTGACTCTTGACCACCGGCGCACGCAAGGCAAACAGCGTCAGCGAACCGCCGACCACGAACAACAGGAAGATCAGGATGAACACACCGCGTTCAGGATCGGAGGCAAACGCGTGCACCGAAGTCAGCACGCCGGAACGCACAAGGAACGTACCGAGCAGGCTCAACGAAAATGCGGCGATCGCCAGCAACACCGTCCAGCTCTTGAACACCCCACGTTTTTCCGTGACCGCCAGCGAGTGAATCAGCGCGGTGCCGACCAGCCATGGCATGAACGAGGCGTTTTCCACCGGGTCCCAGAACCACCAGCCGCCCCAGCCGAGTTCGTAGTACGCCCACCACGAACCGAGGGTGATGCCGATGCCGAGGAAGGCCCAGGCAACAATCGTCCACGGCCGCGACCAGCGTGCCCACGCGGCGTCGAGACGACCACCGAGCAGTGCGGCGATGGCGAAAGCGAACGCTACCGAGAACCCGACGTACCCCATATAGAGCATCGGCGGATGCACGATCAGGCCGATGTCTTGCAGCAGCGGATTGAGGTCACGCCCGTCGGCCGGAATCTGCGGCAGAATCCGCGAGAACGGGTTGGAGGTGAGAATCAGGAACAGCAGGAAACCGGTGCTGATCATGCCCATCACCGCCAGTACGCGAGCGAGCATGACTTGCGGCAACTGCCGGGAGAACACTGACACCGCAAAGGTCCAGCCACCGAGGATCAACGCCCACAGCAGCAGCGAGCCTTCGTGGGCGCCCCACACTGCGCTGAACTTGTAGTACCACGGCAAGGCGCTGTTGGAGTTCATCGCCACGTAGCCGACCGAAAAATCGTCGGTCATGAACGCGTAGGTCAGGCAACCGAAGGCAAACAGCAGGAACGCAAACTGACCCCACGCCGCCGGCTGGGCCAAGCCCATCCACATGCGGTCGCCGCGCCACGCGCCGAGCAACGGCACCACGGCCTGCACCAGCGCAAAACACAGCGCCAGAATCATCGCCAGATGACCGAGTTCAGGAATAAACAGTGCAGACGTCATCGATCAACCCTCCTTCGCTTGGGTGGGTGCCGATTGACCACTGTCTTTCAGCGCTTTGGTCACTTCCGGCGGCATGTACTTCTCGTCGTGCTTGGCCAGCACTTCGTCGGCCACCACTACGCCGTCAGCGTTGAGTTTGCCCAGGGCGACGATGCCCTGCCCTTCGCGGAACAGATCCGGGAGGATCCCGCGGTAGGTGATGGTCACGGCTTTGTTGAAATCGGTGACGACGAATTTGACGTCCAGTGAGTCCGGCGAGCGCTGCAGCGAGCCCTTCTCGACCATGCCGCCGGCGCGGATGCGCGTGTCGTGCGGCGCTTCGCCGTTGGCGATCTGGGTCGGCGTGTAAAACAGGTTGATGTTTTCCTGCAGGGCGCTGAGGGCCAGGCCGACGGCGGCGCCGACCCCGACCAGGATCGCCAGAATGAGGGTCAGACGTTTTTTGCGCAGCGGATTCACTTGCCGTTCTCCCGGCGCAGACGACGCGCCTCTTGTTGCAGATAGCGCTTGCGGGCCGCGATCGGGGCGACCACGTTGAGGATCAGCACCGCCAGACAGATGCCGTAGGCCGACCAGACGTACAGGCCATGATGGCCCATGGCGAGGAAGTCGCCGAATGAAGCGAAACTCATCGAGCGGCCTCCAGACTGTTCTGCACTTCTTCTTTCACCCAACTGGCGCGAGCTTCGCGCTTGAGCACTTCAAGGCGCATGCGCAGCAACAGCACGGCGCCGAAGAAGCAGTAGAACCCCAGCACCGTCAGCAGCAGCGGCAGCCACATTTCGGCCGGCATCGCCGGTTTTTCGGTGAGGGTGAAGGTCGCGCCCTGGTGCAGGGTGTTCCACCACTCCACCGAGTATTTGATGATCGGAATGTTGATCACCCCGACGATCGCCAGTACCGCGCAGGCCTTGGCGGCGCTGTCGCGATTGCTGATGGCGTTGCCCAGGGCAATCACCCCGAAATACAGGAACAGCAGAATCAGCATCGACGTCAGCCGCGCATCCCAGACCCACCACGAGCCCCAGGTCGGCTTGCCCCAAATCGCGCCGGTGACCAAAGCCACGGCAGTCATCCACGCGCCGATCGGCGCCGCACATTGCAGGGCGACGTCAGCCAGTTTCATCTTCCACACCAGCCCGACCACGCCGCACACCGCCAGCATCACGTAGATCGACTGCGCGAGCATCGCCGCCGGCACGTGGATGTAGATGATGCGAAAGCTGTTGCCCTGCTGATAATCCGGTGGCGCGAAGGCCAGGCCCCAGACCACGCCAACGCTGATCAGCAGCAACGCTGCGATGCCCAGCCACGGCAGAAACCTGCTGCTGATGCCGTAGAACCACTTGGGCGAGCCGAGCTTGTGAAACCAGGTCCAGTTCATACTGTTTCCATCACGGGTGCCGCTCATCGGTGTGAGCAGTCTCAGGGTCTTTGCTGGTTAAATTTTAACCAGACCTCATTATTCGCCGACGCTGATCTTCAGGCCAGCAGCTATTGCAAAAGGTGTCAGGGTGATCGCCAGGGCGGTCAGGCTACCCAGCCACAGCAGATACCCGGTCGCCGGCATGCCTTGCAAGGCGGCCTGCAAGGCGCCACTGCCCAGGATCAACACCGGGATGTACAACGGCAGAATCAGCAGCGCCAGCAACAGGCCGCCGCGTTTCAAACCGACCGTCAGCGCCGCGCCCACCGCGCCGAGCAAACTCAGCACCGGTGTACCCAGCAGCAACGACAACAGCAACACCGGCAGGCAGGCGACCGGCAAACCGAGCATCAGCGCCAACAGAGGCGAGAGCAAGACCAGCGCCAGCCCCGAGAACAGCCAGTGTGCCAGCACCTTGGCCAGCACCAGAAGTGGCAGCGGGTGCGGCGAAAGGACCCACTGTTCCAGGGAGCCATCTTCGAAATCACTGCGAAACAATCCGTCCAGCGACAGCAGGACCGACAACAGCGCGGCCACCCAGACTAACCCCGGGGACAGGTTTTGCAAGACTTGAGTTTCCGGGCCGACGGCCAGCGGGAACAAGGCAATGACGATGGCGAAGAAAATCAGTGGATTGGCCAGTTCCGCCGGGCGACGAAACAGCAGGCGGGACTCACGGGCAACCAGCAGGCCGAACACACTCATACTGCCCAGTTCCCCAGATCGATATCGCGATAACCGGCCGGCATCCGGCTCAGCGTGTGGTGCGTGGTCAGCACCACCAGACCGCCGCGTTCGCAGTGCCCGGCCAGGTGTTCTTCAAGCTGCGCCACGCCCTGTTTGTCGAGCGCGGTGAACGGCTCGTCGAGAATCCACAGCGGCGGACTGTCCAGATACAGCCGCGCCAGCGCCACGCGGCGTTGCTGACCGGCGGACAGGGTGTGGCAGGGAACATCTTCGAAACCGCGCAATCCTACGGCAGCCAGTGCCTGCCAGATCGCCTCGCGCTCGGCGGGCCGATGCAGGGCGCAGAGCCAGGACAGGTTTTCTTCGGGGGTCAGCAGGTCCTTGATTCCGGCGGCGTGGCCGATCCACAACAGGTTGCGCGCCAGTTCGCTCGGTTGGGCGGTCAAAGGTTGACCGTTGAGCAGCACCTGACCGCTGGTCGGCTGCATCAACCCGGACAACAGGCGCAGCAGACTGGTCTTGCCGCTGCCGTTGGGGCCGCTGATCTGCACCATATCGCCACTGGCCAGTCGCAATTCGAGATTTTCGAAGAGCAGCCGCAAGTCTCGCTCACAGGCAAGGGCAACGGTTTGCAGGACAGGACTGGTCAAGGGATCACGGGCCTTATACGGTTCAAGTCGGCTCTGGCGCGGCCGTTAAAGAGATGCAGGATAAATGCAATGACGGTGCGAACCAGAGAGCTGGATCAAACAATTGCTATGTTTTCTGAACGAAGCGCAAGACGCGCGGCATTATACATGCCGTGCCTTACTCTCAAGAGTGCAATTTCCTCAGGTTGTGTCCGCGTATGACAGGCGAAATGAACATCCTCCCGCTCCCGCCCACCACCCCGGCGAACGCGCGTCCGCTGGCGATGAGCGGTGAGTTGCTCAAGCTGCTGACCCCAGTCGAAGGCTTGATCGGCGCCGGGCAAAGCGCCCAGGCCGAGGTGTTGTCACTCAAGCAGGCGGATCAGACCTTTCAACTGCTGCTCAAGGTCACCGTCGACGGCGGTCGGCAGACCACCGTGCAAGCCAGCAGCAAACTGCCGTTGCCGACCGGCACCAACCTGGCCGTCACTCAGCCGTCGGCGGGCAATCTGGCGATCACCGTGCAACAGGCGATTGCCAGCAGCGTCGCCGCCCTCACCCGCATCGACACCGCGCAGTTGCCGGTCGGCACGCTGCTGCAAGGCAAGGTGCTGACCTCGCAGACACTGCCGCAAGTGCCGGGACAGCCGACGGTGTATCGCTCGCTGGTCAGTCTGCTCAACACCGCACAGAGCGGTGCCACGCTGGATATCGACAGCCCGACGCCGTTGCGCATCGGCACCCTGCTCTCGGCACTGGTCGAAGATTCGCAAACCCTCAAGCTCGTGCCACTGAGCAGCCGTCAGGAGCAATTGGCGGTGAGTCAGCAACTGCTCGGCCAGCAGAGTCGCCAAGGTTCGCTGGACGGCTTGCTCAACGCCTTGCAAAACCTGCCGAGCGACGACGATCAGACCTCGCAGGATCTGCGCGCTGCCGTCGTGCGTCTGCTCGCCAACCTGCCCGATGTGCAGCAGATGAGCAGCGCCAAAGGCGTGGCCCTGGCCCTGGCCAACAGCGGCGCCTTCCTCGAAGCCAAATTGCTCACCGGACAGAATCCGGCATTGGCCCCGGACATGAAAGCCGATCTGCTCAAGTTGATCGCACAGCTGTCGCCGGGTGCGCCGGGGAACGCCAGTTTCAACGCGATCATCGCCGCCAACACCCTGGCGCAAGCGCTGCCGAGTTTCGTGCGCAACGCCCTCGGCACCCTCGGCCAGGTCAGCGCCAAACCGCTGCCCAGCAGCTTTCCGCTGCCCGACCGCCTGCTGCAAAGCCTCGACGGTGAAGGCGATCTGGAACATCTGCTGCGCCTGGCCGCAGCAGCCGTATCGCGCCTGCAAAGCCATCAACTGTCGAGCCTGGAACAGACCGGGGTCACCGATGACGGCCGTCTGCTCAGCACCTGGCAGCTGGAAATCCCCATGCGCAACCTGCAGGACATCGTGCCGTTGCAGGTCAAGTTCCAGCGCGAAGAAGCGCCGGAAAGAGAAGCGCAACCCAACGAACGCCGTGACGAGCGCGAACCCAGACAGCAGCTGTGGCGCGTCGATCTGGCGTTCGACATGGAGCCGTTGGGGCCGATGCAGATTCAGGCGCAGTTGATTGCTGGCAGCCTGTCGAGTCAGCTCTGGGCCGAACGCCCGTACACCGCCGACCTGATCGAAACCAATCTGTTCGCCCTGCGCCAGCGCCTGCTCGATCGCGGGCTGAACGTCGGCGATCTCGACTGCCACCTCGGCACCCCGCCGCAAGGCAACCAAACCCGCCTCGAACATCGCTGGGTCGACGAAACCGCATGAACGATTCCACTGCTCCACGCCAGGCCATCGCCCTCAAATACGACGGCAACCACGCCCCGACCCTCACCGCCAAGGGCGACGAGGAACTGGCCGAAGAAATCCTGCGCATCGCCCGCGACTGCGAAGTGCCGATCTATGAAAACGCCGAGCTGGTGCGGCTGCTGGCGCGCATGGAACTGGGCGACAGCATCCCCGAGGAGCTGTACCGCACGATTGCCGAGATCATCGCATTTGCGTGGAATCTGAAGGGGAAATTCCCCGAGGGACAGGACCCGGATGCGCCGATGGTCGAGAAGGACGTTACCGAACGCGGGGCTGATTACTAGGCCGCGCCGGATACAGCTCAAATGAACGCGTACTCGCTCGATATTCAATTCAAGCGCGCTCGCCACTGCAGGTTCGCCCATTCAAACCGCGGTGAACGACCGTAATCCTTGATCCCGACGGGCATACCTTGCTCGGACAGATTCAGTGCCTTGAAGCCGACTTTTCCGATTCGCCAGTAATACTCCTGCACAGGATCGTTGACGCGATAGGGAAGCAGGATCTGCCTGCCCGTTCTCAGGCCATAAGGCCGCACGTCAGCCCAATTAAGCACGCTCGTCTCGAAAGCCGGAGACGAAGGCTCTTCGAACTCTCCGCCGCCAAGATTTTTGACTTTCCAGAAATTGATATCACTACCGTCTGATCGAGCGTGCAGCACCCATACATCGGTCAGTTTGGTAATCGGCGAATCCAGCACTGCGGTCTTTGAACCCGCAGAATAGAAGCCCGGCAACTCCAAGGCTTTCTCAAAATCCAGAGAACGGCCGCTGCTCCTGTAGGTAAGCAGCTTCAAGAACTGCTCACTTGAATCAACAGCGAGCACATCATCCTTGTCATCGTTGTCCAGCCTGGCGCTGTAGAAGTGGGCCGGCAATGCGTTTTTTCGAGCATCTCCCCAATGGGCAGGAATGCCCAGACTCGCCCCTTTATTCTCCATCAGCCAGAAATCGGACACTTTGTTATTCAGGGTCTGCACGATCAACACATCTTGCTTGCCGACGCCTCTGAAGTCGCCAGCCAGATATTGCTGAGCTTGCCGGTAGGCATGCCCTTGCTGAACCGAACGCCAGATAATCGGATCAGCAAAATGGTCGCCTTCATTCTTTAATAATCTGAAAATGGTTTCGTCAGCTTTTCCGGGCGATATCGCCATCAGATCAGCCTTGCCGTCACCTGTAAAATCAGCCAGCAGATAGCGCGTAGAGTCGTAGCAAATGGCTGTAGCACACCCGGAATCAAAAGAATCTGGATCAAATGGAAGTCTGTCCTCATACCATTTCTCGGATGCAATCGCGTCTGCGTCCAGCGACGTGACCCAAATATCGACACCTGGACCATCCTGCCGGCGCTGCACTTGCAACGTCCGGTTCGTCCCGTCACCGATGAGATCCCCCGTCAGCGCCACTTCCATCGAGTCATTACTGTCGATGTTATCGATGCTGCGCACCCACAACATAGAACCCGCATAATCCATGCAATCCGCTATCAAGCTCGGCTGTACTCCGTCCAGGCATTGCCCCTGCGCTCCGGGAACATAAATTTTCCCGAAGTCCCACGGAGTCCAGTGTTGGGAGGGATCATTGCTCTCACATGCGTGCTCGATCAATTGGCCATTCTGACGCGCTATGCAATGGCCAGAGGCTGTTTTCAGCAGCGCAACTCCCCTGCTCGCGCCGACTGCAATGTCGGAGGGCACAAACGCCCAGCGCTGGTCAGCGTCTGGTTCACATCCTTCCAGTGTCACCTGCTGCCCCAACCCATTGGCAACCAGACACTGTTGCGTCTGGAAATTGACTAGCGGTCTGAAAGGGATATTGACCACTGGCCCAGCGGCGTGAGCATGGCTGAGCGTGGAATTCAGTCGCGCCACCCAATTGCCATTCCAGGTGGCTTCACTGTATGCACTGCTGACTGGCTCTGCCCCTTCAAAATGAAAGTAACTGGCGACAACATGCCGTTTCGCCTGCACAGCTGCCGGGTCCACGTTAGGAGCGACGGCCGCCGAGGGATAGGTCTCGTGATAAATCACCGGGATATCTGCACTGATCCCGCGCAAGGCCAGACGCGTCAAACGTGCCGAATAAATATGGTCAGGATGCTCCGTGTACGGAACGGTGTCCGGATTGAGTGCATACACCCGGGTGGCTCCTTCATTGACGATCAGTTCGGTCAAGAGCTGCACAAAAGATGTTCGACTGTAAAGGTTTACCGGACCTGAAGCCGAGTCCAGATATGGCCAACTCCGAACAGTTTTATCGAGGTCGAGCATATCGGCCAGCGGCACATCTCCACCGCGAACGTTCCCTCCCGGCACACGCAAAAATATGAGCTTCAATCCAGGTCGTGCACTGGCCTTGACGCTCATCACAATGGCTGAATCAGTGAATATCAGGTAAGGCGTCCATCCGGTCGCAAAACCCAGCATTTTTTCGTAGGCTTTTGTCGACGCGTTTTCGCGCTTCAGCACATATTCGAAGCCGGCACCAGAACTGCCACCGTTCATGAAGATACTGGTCACACAGCCGCCGGCAGCCAGAACTTGCGAAATCCGCGGATCAATAAACAGCAGATCGTCGTCCATATGCGCAACGACATTGACCAGGTGGACACCGTGACAATTTTGCCGGTCGGCAATATTGGCTTCTGGAGCGAGCCTGCTGACCTGAGCCTGACAAGCCGTCAGGAGCAGCACGATTGCCAGCCATAGGGCGGCAACACCGGGTGACCCCACTTGTCTCACGCGCTCGGTTCTGGCTGGCAAATGCATACCCACTCCACGATTGGCTGGATCGGTGAATTGGCGATCAGAAGCGTCTGCCTGGAAAGCCGACGGGACTATCGCGAGTCACGAGGAGTGTGAGGAACGAGGAGTGAAATCCGCCACTGTCAGAAATAACAGTTCAGATAGACGGTCATGGGCGTACCAGGCAACAAAATCCAGCGCAAAAAAATCGCCGGCATGGCCGGCGATCCTTATTCAAATGACAAGCCTCTACGCCTATCAACTTCTGTGCAACTTGCGCATCAACTCCGCCTCAGCCTGGGTCAAGCCGCAGGACTGAGTCAGCTCATCAACGCTCGCGCCCATGCCCACCAGTTTCGCCGCCTGGGCGAACGACAGGCTCGACGGGTCGCGCTGTTCCAGCGCGACAATCTTGTCCGGCAACGGACCGACGACCGAGCGCAGCTCGTGCAGGGCTTCGCCCATGCGCACGTTGCCGTTCTGATAGTCGTCGACACGCTTGGCCAGATCCTTGATGCGCTGATCACGCAGCGCATCGCCCTGGGCCTGTTGCGCAGCGATTACGCGCTGCGCCTTGATGTACGCCAGAAACATTGCCAGCGTGCCTGCCCAGAAGAGGAACAGGACAATGACCGCAACCTCGAGAATCAATCAGATGCTCTCCAGTTCCGACCATTCTTCTTCGCTCATCATCTTGTCCAGCTCGACCAGGATCAGCAGTTCGTTGTTCTTGTTGCACACGCCCTGGATGAACTTGGCCGACTCTTCGTTACCGACGTTCGGCGCGGTCTCGATTTCCGACTGACGCAGGTAAACCACTTCGGCCACGCTGTCGACCATGATCCCGACCACTTGCTTGTCGGCCTCGATGATGACGATACGGGTGTTGTCGCTGATCTCGCCGCTGTTCAGGCCGAAGCGCTGACGGGTGTCGATCACGGTGACCACGTTACCGCGCAGGTTGATGATGCCCAGCACGTAGCTTGGCGCACCCGGTACCGGCGCGATTTCGGTGTAACGCAGGACTTCCTGAACGCGCATCACGTTGATGCCGTAGGTTTCGTTGTCCAGCTTGAAGGTCACCCATTGCAGGATCGGATCTTCAGAACCCTTTGCATTCGTCGCCTGACTACTCATACCCTGACCCCTCGAAAAAACCGCACTGGGCGGTGTGTGTTCTGTGTGGAGGCATTGAAAAATGCCTTCGCCTGACTGTTATGTCGGCTGCTATGTCGATTTATGTAGCGGCTTGTGGCCGCCCAAGTGCTTTGCCCCGCCGCTGGCGATCAACTCGGCCAGCGCGGCTACATCAAGTAATGCACACATGTGCTCGATCACCGTGCCGGCGAGCCATGGCCGCTGACCCCGGTGACTTCTCCATTTGATTTCATTCGGGTCCAGTCGCAACGAACGGCTGACCTGATGCACCGCCAGGCCCCATTCGTAACCTTGTACCGAAATCACGTACTGCAGGCCCTGACGGAAGTCATCGCGATAGCGATCCGGCATGACCCAACGCGCGGTGTCCAAGACTTTCAGATTGCCGGCCTGGCTCGGCAGAATCCCGAGGAACCATTCCGGCTGCCCGAACAGCGGCGTCAACTCGTGGCCGGCCAGCGAATAGATCGAACCGAGGCACACCAGCGGCACCGCCAGGGTAAGGCCGGCAACATCGAACAACAGGCATTCGAAGGCTTCGGCAGCCCAGGCCGGACGGCCATCGGTGTCCACCGGTGGCGGCGTGTTGCTCGGCGGCAGGTGCACTTCCACCACTGGCGGTACCCGCGTCTGCTCGACGGGTGCGGGCGCAACCGGCGCAGGTTCGACCACGACCGGTTCCGGCGCGGTTTTCAGCAATTGGGTTTGCAGCAACGGTGCGAGCGTCGACACCGGCGCGCGCGGCGGCTCGGCTTCTTCGATCAGTGCCACTGGCGCCTTGGCGATCGGTGCGGCGGCAGGCGCGGCAACCGGGGCGGCAGACTTGGCGGCTTTCTGCGCATCACGCGCCTGCTCTTCCAGCACCGCTGCCTGGAACTCGTCCAGCGTCGCAGCACTTTCGACCACCTCGACCGGCGCCTCGACCGGCAACTCGTCAGGAATTTCCTGCAGCAAGCCATCCAGATAAGACTGCAGCGCCAACTGCGGCTTCGACGTCAACTTCACCGGCCGATTCATACACAACTCCCTGTAGGAGCTGCCGCAGGCTGCGATCTTTTGATCTTTTCAGAAGCCACGCAAAACCGGATCAAAAGATCGCAGCCTGCGGCAGCTCCTACAGAGGTCAACGTCATTCAAGCCACCTGCGGAACAAGTTGTTGCGCCAGCAGATGCTTGAGCAGCGCGCGATAAGCCAGCACGCCACGGCTCTTGCCATCGAATTGCGAAGGTGTGACCCCGGCCCGGCTGGCGTCGCGCAGACGGGTATCGACCGGGATGTAACCCTGCCAGATCTCTTCCGGAAACTTGTCGCGCAGTACGCGCAGAGTGCCCAGCGACGCCTGGGTGCGGCGGTCGAACAGGGTCGGCACGATGCTGAACGGCAGCGCCTGTTTACGCGAGCGGTTGATCATCGCCAGGGTGTTGACCATGCGCTCCAGGCCTTTCACGGCCAGGTGCTCGGTCTGCACCGGGATCACCAGTTGCTGGCTCGCGGCCAGGGCGTTGACCATCAGCACGCCGAGCAACGGCGGGCTGTCGATGATCGCGTAATCGAAGTCCTGCCACAGCTGCGCCAGACTCTTGGCGATCACCAGACCCAGACCACTCTGTCCCGGCGACTGGCGCTCGAGGGTGGCCAGCGCGGTACTCGACGGCAACAGGGAAATGCGTTCGTCGCTGGTCGACAACAGCAACTGCCCGGGCAAGCCTTGTGGCACCGTGCCCTTGTGCAGAAACAGGTCGTAGTTGCTGTGTTCCAGGCTGTCGGGGTCGTAGCCGAAATAGCTGGTCATCGAGCCGTGCGGGTCGAGATCGACCACAACCACGCGCTTGCCCGCCTCCGCCAGCAATCCGGCTAAAGCGATGGAAGATGTGGTTTTACCGACACCACCCTTTTGATTGGCGACTGCCCAGACTCTCATTCGGTTCGTTCCTCCCGGTCGAGATGCTCGACCGAGACATAGCTCAGCGTATTAATGCGGGCGACGGAGAATTGACGGCACTCTCGCGTCCCGGCGTCTTGACCGGGGACGGTGCAGTTTGTGTGCCAGCGCGCTTCAATGCCGCGTCCGGTTGTGCATTGGCGGTACCGGTGCCGGTCAGACTGCGGCGCACATCGAGATTGCGCGACACCACCAGCACCACACGACGGTTTTTCGCCCGGCCTTCGGCAGTGGCGTTGTTGGCCACCGGCTGAAACTCGCCATACCCCACCGAAGCCAGACGGCCAGGATTCACGCCCTGCATCGCCAGCATGCGGACGATGCTCGCCGAACGCGCCGAGGACAGCTCCCAGTTGGTCGGATACTGCGCGGTACGGATCGGCTGATCGTCGGTGAAGCCTTCGACGTGGATCGGGTTGTCGAACGGTTTGAGGATCGCCGCGACCTTGTCGATGATGTTGAACGCGATATCACTCGGCATCGCGTCGCCGCTGCCGAACAACAGGCTGGAGTTGAGTTCGATCTCGACCCACAACTCGTTGCCGCGCACGGTCATCTGGTTGGAGCTGATCAAGTCGCCGAACGCGGCACTGATGTCATCGGCAATGCTTTTCAGCGGATCGCTGGCCCCGGCGATACCGGCGTCAACCTGCTCGCTGTCCTTGACCAGCGGCTTGGCCGGGGTCACGGTTTTTGGGCGTTCCTCACCGATCGGAATCGGCTTGAGCGAGCGATCGGAGTCGGTGAAAACCCCGATCAGCGCTTCGGAAATGACCTTGTACTTGCCTTCGTTGATCGACGAGATGGAATACATCACCACGAAGAACGCGAACAGCAGCGTGATGAAATCCGCGTAGGACACGAGCCAGCGCTCGTGATTAACGTGTTCTTCCTGATGCCTGCGGCGAGCCATAGTCCATTACCCCCATCAATCCATGAAGCCCTGAAGCTTCAGCTCGATAGAGCGAGGGTTTTCACCTTCGGCGATCGACAAAATACCTTCCAACAACATTTCGCGATAACGCGACTGCCGCAACGCGATTGACTTGAGCTTGGCCGCCACCGGCAGCAACACCAGGTTGGCACTGGCCACGCCGTAGATGGTCGCGACGAATGCCACGGCAATACCGCTGCCCAATTGCGTCGGATCAGCGAGGTTGCCCATCACATGAATCAGGCCCATCACCGCACCGATGATGCCGATGGTCGGCGCATAGCCGCCCATGCTTTCGAAAACTTTGGCAGCCTCGATGTCGCGCGCTTCCTGGGTGTAGAAATCCACTTCGAGAATGCTGCGGATCGCTTCCGGCTCGGCGCCGTCGACCAGCAGTTGCAGGCCCTTGCGCGAGTAGTTGTCCGGTTCGGCATCGGCCACGCCTTCCAGGCCGAGCAGGCCTTCCTTGCGTGCGGTGAGACTCCAGTTAACCACCCGGTCGATGCCGCCGGCCAGGTCCACGCGCGGTGGAAACAGGATCCAGGCGAGGATCTGCATGGCGCGCTTGAAGGCGCTCATCGGCGATTGCAGCAGCGCGGCACCGATGGTGCCACCGAGGACGATCAGCGCCGCCGGGCCGTTGGCCAGCGCGCCGAGGTGACCGCCTTCAAGGAAGTTGCCGCCGATGATGGCGACGAACGCCAGGATAATCCCGATAAGGCTTAGAACATCCATCAGATACACGCCTCGACGATGTGCTTGCCGATGTCGTCCAGGCCGTAGACCGCGTCAGCCAGATCGGCTTTGACGATGGCCATCGGCATGCCGTAGATCACGCAGCTTGCCTCATCTTGCGCCCACACCGAGCTGCCGCCCTGCTTGAGCAGACGCGCGCCTTCACGGCCGTCGGCGCCCATGCCGGTGAGGACCACCGCCAGAACTTTGTCACCGTAAGACTTGGCTGCAGAACCGAAGGTGATGTCCACGCACGGTTTGTAATTCAGACGCTCGTCGCCCGGGAGGATTTTCACCGCGCCACGGCCGTCGATCATCATCTGCTTGCCACCTGGCGCCAGCAGCGCCAGGCCCGGACGCAGGATGTCGCCATCCTCCGCTTCCTTGACGCTGATGCGGCACAGCTTGTCCAGACGCTCGGCAAACGCCTTGGTGAACGCCGCCGGCATGTGCTGGATCAGCACGATCGGCGCCGGGAAGTTCGCCGGCAACTGAGTCAGCACCCGTTGCAGGGCCACCGGGCCGCCGGTCGAGGTGCCGATGGCGACCAGTTTGTAGGCTTTGCGTTTCGGTGCCGGCGACGACGCGCTGGCAACCGGCGCACGAGCAGGTGCAGGAGCCGGGGCCGGACGCGTCGGAGCAGCAGCGCTGTGGCCGCTGAAGCTCGATGCCGCCGGTGCTGGCGCAGGCGTCGGTGCCGCGGCCGGAGCCGGTGCACTGTAGGCACTGAAGCGACGATTGCTGCGCGAGATGCTGTGGACCTTCTCGCACAGCAGTTGCTTGACCTTCTCGGGGTTGCGCGAGATGTCTTCGAAATTCTTCGGCAGGAAATCCACCGCACCGGCATCCAGCGCATCCAGGGTGACCCGGGCGCCTTCGTGGGTCAGCGAGGAGAACATCAACACCGGGGTCGGGCAGCGCTGCATGATGTGCCGCACCGCCGTGATGCCATCCATCATCGGCATCTCGTAGTCCATGGTGATCACGTCCGGCTTGAGGGCCAGGGCCTGATCGATCGCCTCTTTACCGTTGGTGGCCGTGCCGACCACCTGGATGCTCGGATCCGCTGAAAGAATTTCCGAGACGCGGCGGCGGAAAAAACCCGAATCGTCCACCACCAGGACTTTGACTGCCATAAACACTCCATTAGGTGCAGCGGGACGTCGTCGCCCCGCTGCCCCGGATTCAAATACGCTTCGTCGCGTAACGCTTGAGCATGCTTGGAACATCGAGAATCAGCGCGATGCGGCCGTCACCGGTGATGGTGGCGCCGGACATGCCCGGAGTGCCCTGCAGCATTTTGCCCAATGGCTTGATGACCACTTCTTCCTGGCCGACCAGTTGATCGACGACGAAGCCGATCCGCTGGGTGCCCACCGAAAGGATCACCACATGGCCTTCGCGCTGCTCTTCGTGAGCCGCGGAGCTGACCAGCCAGCGCTTGAGGTAGAACAATGGCAGCGCCTTGTCCCGCACGATCACCACTTCCTGGCCGTCCACCACGTTGGTGGTCGACAGGTCGAGGTGGAAGATTTCGTTGACGTTGACCAGCGGGAACGCAAATGCCTGATTGCCGAGCATCACCATCAGGGTCGGCATGATCGCCAGCGTCAGCGGCACCTTGATGACGATCTTCGAGCCCTGGCCCTTGGTCGAGTAGATGTTGATCGAACCGTTGAGCTGGGAAATCTTGGTTTTCACCACGTCCATGCCGACACCGCGGCCGGACACGTCGGAGATCTCGGTTTTGGTCGAGAAACCCGGGGCGAAGATCAGGTTGTAGCACTCGGTATCGCTCAGGCGATCGGCCGCGTCCTTGTCCATCACACCGCGTTTTACCGCGATCGAACGCAGCACGTTCGGGTCCATGCCCTTGCCGTCGTCGGAGATCGACAACAGGATGTGATCGCCTTCCTGCTCGGCGGCCAGTACCACGCGACCGCCACGGGCCTTGCCGGAAGCTTCGCGTTCTTCCGGCGATTCGATGCCGTGGTCGACCGCGTTACGCACCAAGTGGACCAACGGGTCGGCCAGGGCCTCGACAAGGTTTTTGTCGAGGTCGGTTTCTTCACCCACCAGTTCCAGATTGATCTCTTTCTTGAGCTGACGCGCGAGGTCGCGAACCAGACGCGGGAAGCGCCCGAAGACCTTCTTGATCGGCTGCATCCGGGTCTTCATCACCGCGGTCTGCAAGTCAGCCGTGACCACGTCGAGGTTCGACACGGCCTTGGACATGGCTTCGTCGCCGCTGTTGAGACCCAGGCGCACCAGGCGGTTACGCACCAGTACCAGTTCGCCGACCATGTTCATGATTTCGTCGAGACGCGCGGTATCGACCCGCACGGTGGTCTCGGCTTCGCTCGCCGGTTTTTCCGGCGGCGGCGCAGCGGCGGCGCGGGCCGGAGCCGGTGCAGCAGCGGCGGCGGCCGGTTTTGGCGCTTCGGCCTTCGGCTCAGGCTTGGGTGCAGCCTTCGGCGCAGCGGCTGGAGCGGCTGGAGCGGCAGCAGCCTTGGCGGCAGATGCAGCCACGGTCGATGCGGTGCTCGCAGCAGCGGCGCCAACGTCGGTGAACTTGCCTTTGCCGTGCAATTCGTCGAGCAGCGATTCGAATTCGTGATCGCTGATCAGATCGCTGCCGGCAGCGGCGGCCGCCGGTGCGGCAGGCGCAACCGGTGCCGAGGCGATCGCCGACTCCAGCGCTTCCACGGCAAAGTTGCCCTTGCCATGCAACTGATCGAGCAGTGCTTCGAATTCGTCGTCGGTGATGTCCGAGCTGTCGCCCGCCGCCGGTGCCGCCGCAGCGGCCGCCGTCGGTGCCACGGCGTCCGGCGCGAACTGGCCTTTGCCGTGCAACTGATCGAGCAAGGACTCGAATTCGGCGTCGGTGATTTCATCGCTGGCGGCCGCATCGGCAACCGGCGCAGATGCCACAGCAATCGGCGCTTCGGCTTCGGCCTTGACGGCGTTCAGCGAATCGAGCAGCTGTTCGAATTCGTTATCGGTGATGTCGCCCGAATCGCTCGAATCGCCTTCGACGACCAGCTCTTCGATCATCTCGGCCACCGGCGAAGCCGGGGCTTCGTCAGCCGATTGCGGTTCGGCCAGACGCGCCAGCGCGGCCAGCAGTTCCGGGGTAGCGGCAGTGATCGGTGCACGTTCACGGACTTCGCTGAACATGCTGTTCACCGCGTCCAGTGCTTCAAGCACCACGTCCATCAGTTCTGCATCAACGCGACGCTCCCCCTTGCGCAGGATGTCGAACACGTTTTCGGCGATGTGACAGCACTCCACCAGCTCGTTGAGCTGAAGGAAGCCGGCGCCCCCTTTTACAGTGTGGAAACCGCGAAAAATTGCGTTGAGCAGATCTGCGTCATCCGGGCGGCTTTCCAGCTCGACCAGTTGTTCGGACAGTTGCTCAAGAATCTCGCCGGCCTCAACCAGGAAATCCTGAAGGATCTCTTCATCGGCGCCGAAGCTCATTAATGGGGTGCTCCTACAGGTCTAAAAACCTAAAACTCAAAATCCAAGGCTGGATAACAAATCGTCCACATCGTCCTGACCGGACACAACGTCTTCTCGTTTATCGGCATGAATCTGCGGACCTTCACCCTGCGAGAGATGTTTTTGTGGATCTTTTTCTGCAAGCATCGCGGCGCGGTCGTGTTCGATGCCCGCAAAGCGGTCCACCTGACTGGCCATGAGGACGAGTTTGAGCAAATTGCTTTCGACTTCGGTGACCAGCTGGGTCACACGCTTGATCACTTGACCGGTGAGGTCCTGATAATCCTGAGCCAGCAGGATGTCGTTCAGATTGCTCGACACCGCACGGTTGTCCGTGCTGCTGCGTGACAGAAAACCGTCGACCCGGCGCGCCAGCTCGCGGAACTCTTCAGCCCCGACCTCGCGACGCATGAAGCGGCCCCAATCGGTGCTCAGCGCCTGGGCTTCTTCAGCCAGGCCATTGACCACCGGCGTGGCGCTTTCCACCAGATCCATGGTGCGGTTGGCCGCGGCTTCGGTCAGCTTGACCACATAGCCCAGGCGTTCGGTGGCGTCGGTGATTTGCGACACTTCCTCGGCCTGCGGCATGTGCGGATCGATCTGGAAATTGACGATCGCACTGTGCAGTTCGCGTGTGAGCTTGCCCACTTCCTGATACAGGCCGCGGTCACGGGTCTGATTGAGCTCATGGATCAGTTGCACAGCGTCGCCGAACCTGCCTTTTTCAAGGCTCTCGACCAGTTCGACCGCGTGTTTTTTCAGGGTCGACTCGAAATCGCCCTGTGAAGATTCGTTATGCTCCATAGCTCCCCCGCGCGTCATCAGCCGATGCGTTCGAAAATCTTCTCGATTTTGTCTTTCAACGCCTGAGCCGTGAAAGGTTTGACCACGTAGCCGTTCACACCGGCCTGAGCGGCCTCGATGATTTGCTCGCGCTTGGCTTCAGCGGTCACCATCAGCACCGGCAGATGCTTGAGTTTTTCATCGGCACGCACGTGGCGCAGCAAGTCGATACCGGTCATGCCCGGCATGTTCCAGTCCGTTACCAGAAAGTCGATGCTGCCGCTGTTGAGCACCGGAATGGCGGTCGTGCCATCGTCGGCCTCGACGGTGTTGGTGAACCCGAGATCGCGCAGCAGGTTCTTGATGATCCGCCGCATCGTTGAGAAGTCATCAACGATGAGGATTTTCATGTCTTTGTTCAATTCGACCTCCAAGCAGTCTTAAACGCGCCCAGCACCTGGACGCGCCACTTCAATCAATCGGCGCAGCACTCGAAGACTGTCTGGAGCACAACAGAGCAAGACCGGTGCCGTTCATCACCGCACCAGCCTCGTTCGCAGTGTCCCCACACTGCCTTCAGCGCGCTCGCCACTCCCCCAAACGCCCCCGCAAACGGGCCGCGCACTGGCTGTGTAACTGGCTGACCCGCGATTCACTGACGCCAAGGACTTCACCGATTTCCTTGAGGTTCAGTTCTTCGTCGTAGTACAGCGCCAACACCAGTCGCTCACGCTCCGGCAAATTGGCAATCGCGTCCGCCAGCGCCGCCTGGAAGCGTTCATCTTCCAGATCGCGTGACGGCTCAAGATGAGCACTGGCGCCATCCTCGTGCAGCCCTTCGTGTTCGCCGTCCTGCAACAGGTCGTCGAAACTGAACAGCCGGCTGCCCAGGGTGTCATTCAAAATCCCGTAGTAATCGTCGAGACTCAATTGGAGTTCGGCCGCAACCTCGTGATCTTTAGCGTCACGGCCGGTTTTAGCTTCAATTGCGCGAATTGCGTCGCTGACCATACGGGTGTTGCGGTGAACCGAGCGCGGAGCCCAGTCCCCTTTGCGTACTTCGTCGAGCATCGCGCCGCGGATCCGGATGCCCGCGTACGTTTCGAAACTGGCGCCTTTGCTGGCGTCGTATTTGGTCGAGACTTCGAGCAGGCCGATCATCCCGGCCTGAATCAGGTCTTCAACCTGCACACTCGCCGGCAAGCGCGCCAGCAGGTGATAGGCAATGCGCTTGACCAGTGGCGCGTAACGCTCGATCAACTCGTATTGCGCGTCACGTGCCGACTTCTTGTAGTAGTTCATACCGCTCGCGGTCATAACACAGGCCCTGCCGTTTGCTGCACGAGGCGCTCGACGAAAAACTCCAGGTGACCGCGCGGGTTGGCAGGCAGCGGCCAGGTATCGACCTTCTGCGCGATCGCCTTGAACGCCAGCGCGCACTTGGAACGCGGAAAGGCTTCATAGACCGCTCGCTGCTTCTGCACGGCCTTGCGCACGCTTTCGTCGTACGGCACCGCGCCGACGTATTGTAAGGCGACGTCGAGGAAGCGATCCGTGACCTTGGTCAACTTGGCGAACAGGTTGCGCCCTTCCTGCGGGCTCTGCGCCATGTTGGCGAGGACGCGGAAGCGGTTCATGCCGTAGTCGCGGTTGAGCAGTTTGATCAGCGCGTAGGCGTCGGTGATCGAGGTCGGCTCGTCGCAGACCACCAGCAACACTTCCTGGGCGGCGCGGACAAAACTGACTACCGAGTCACCAATACCCGCAGCGGTGTCGATCACCAGCACATCGAGGTTGTCGCCGATGTCGCTGAAGGCCTGAATCAGACCGGCATGTTGCGCCGGGCTCAGGTGCACCATGCTTTGGGTGCCGGAAGCGGCCGGCACGATGCGGATCCCGCCGGGCCCCTGCAACAGCACGTCGCGCAGCTCGCAGCGGCCTTCGATCACATCGGCCAGAGTACGTTTGGGGGTCAGCCCCAGCAGAACGTCGACGTTCGCCAGCCCCAGATCGGCGTCCAGCAGCATGACCCGACGGCCAAGCTCTGCCAGCGCCAGAGACAAGTTCACTGACACGTTAGTCTTGCCGACGCCACCTTTGCCGCCGGTCACCGCGATCACCTGTACGGGATGCATGCTGCCCATGTTATTTCTTTACCTTGTCTTGCATAGACGGAGGCCACATTACTGGCTGCGCGTTCACAACCGGAACAATGCATGGCAGACCATCGATGTAGGTACAAAAACTGTTCATTACCTCAGCCAACCTGCTTGGTCGGGCTGTGGTAGATATCAGCGAACATGTCAGCCATGGCTTCTTCGCTGGGTTCTTCCTGCATTTGCACGCTGACGGCGCGGCTGACTAACTGATGACGGCGCGGCAGATGCAGATCATCCGGAATCCGTGGGCCGTCGGTCAGGTACGCGACCGGCAGTTCATGACTGATCGCCAGGCTCAACACTTCGCCAAGGCTGGCCGTCTCATCCAGTTTAGTCAGGATGCAGCCGGCTAGCCCGCAACGCTTGTAACTGTGATAAGCGGCGGTTAGAACCTGTTTCTGGCTGGTGGTTGCCAGCACCAGATAATTTTTTGAACGGATACCACGCCCGGCCAGACTTTCCAGTTGCATGCGCAGGGCCGGATCACTGGCCTGCAGGCCGGCGGTATCGATCAGCACCACGCGTTTGCGCAGCAGCGGGTCGAGCGCCTGCACCAGCGACTGGCCCGGATCGACGTGGGTCACCGGCACGTTGAGAATCCGCCCCAACGTCTTGAGTTGTTCCTGCGCGCCGATGCGGAAGCTGTCCATGCTCACCAGCGCGACATTCTGCGCGCCGTACTTGAGCACGTAGCGCGCAGCGAGTTTGGCCAGCGTGGTGGTCTTGCCCATGCCGGCCGGGCCGACCATGGCAATCACCCCGCCCTCTTCCAGCGGCTCGACTTCCGGCACCGCGATCATCCGCGCCAGATGCGCAAGCAGCATGCGCCAGGCCTGACGCGGTTCTTCGATGTCGGTGATCATCGCCAGCAGATCGCGCGACAACGGCCCGGACAGACCGATGCGTTGCAGACGGCGATACAGATTGGCTTGGGCCGGACGGCTGCCTTGCAGCTGATTCCAGGCCAGCGTGCCGAGCTGCACTTCCATCAGCTCGCGCAGACTGTTCAATTCGAAACGCATCGAATCCAAAGCACGCGGATCGACACCAGCGGACGCCGGTGCAGGTGCCGGAGCCGGACGCGCCGGGGCGGAGTAAGTCGGTTCGCTCAACGGCTCGGCAGCGGTCAGCGGCAGGCCGGCCGTCAACGGCAGCCCGGCAAAGATCTGGCGATTGCTGTTGCCGTCGGCTTCGCCACGCAGGCTCAGCTCGGCCTGAGCGGTCACGATGCGCGACTGGGTCTTGCGCAGCTCGTCCTCGAGTTCCATGTTCGGAACCCGTGGCGCCAGCGCCGACAACTTGTAATCCAGTGCCGCCGTCAGCTCGACACCGCCGGCAATACGGCGGTTGCCAATGATGGCGGCATCAGCGCCCAGCTCATCACGAACCAGCTTCATGGCCTGACGCATATCGGCGGCAAAGAAACGCTTAACTTGCATAAACCACTACCTCAGCCGTTGGGCCCTACTGTCGCAACGATGGTCACTTGCTTGTTGTCCGGTATTTCCTGGTAGGCCAGCACGTGCAGCCCTGGAACTGCGAGGCGACCGAAACGCGAGAGCATCGCGCGGATCGGGCCTGCTACCAACAGGATCACCGGCTGACCTTGCATTTCCTGACGCTGCGCCGCTTCGATGAGCGAACGCTGCAGCTTCTCGGCCATGCTTGGCTCCAGCAGAACGCCCTCTTCAGAGCCTTGTCCTGCCTTCTGCAGACTATTGAGCAATATTTGTTCCAACCTTGGTTCCAAGGTGATCACAGGCAGCTCGGAGTCAGTGCCTACAATGCTTTGGACGATGGCGCGGGATACGCCGACGCGCACTGCAGCCACCAAGGCGGCGGTATCTTGACTCTTGGCGGCGTTGTTGGCGATAGCCTCGGCAATGCTGCGGATATCGCGCACCGGTACGTGTTCAGCCAGCAGCGCCTGCAACACCTTGAGCAACTGCGACAGCGACACCACCCCCGGCACCAACTCTTCAGCCAGTTTCGGCGAGCTTTTGGCCAGCAATTGCATGAGTTGCTGCACTTCCTCGTGGCCGATCAGCTCACTGGAGTGCTTGTACAGAATCTGGTTCAAGTGAGTTGCGACCACGGTACTGGCGTCGACCACGGTGTAACCGAGCGATTGCGCCTGCGCACGCTGGCTGACTTCGATCCACACCGCCTCCAGACCGAAAGCCGGATCTTTGGCGGTAATGCCGTTGAGCGTGCCGTAGACCTGCCCCGGGTTGATCGCCAGTTCGCGGTCCGGGTAGATCTCGGCTTCGGCGAGGATCACGCCCATCAGCGTCAGGCGATAGGCGCTCGGCGCCAGATCGAGGTTGTCGCGGATGTGCACGGTCGGCATCAGGAAGCCCAGATCCTGCGAGAGCTTCTTGCGCACGCCCTTGATCCGCGCCAGCAACTGCCCGCCCTGATTGCGATCCACCAGCGGGATCAGGCGGTAACCGACTTCCAGACCGATCATGTCGATCGGCGTCACGTCGTCCCAGCCCAGTTCCTTGGTTTCCATAGCGCGGGCCGGCGACGGCAGCAATTCCTGCTGACGCTGAACCTCTTGCAGCGCCTGCACCTTGGCGACGTTCTGCTTTTTCCAGAACAGGTACGCGCCACCGGCAGCCAGTGCGGCCATGCTCAGGAACGAGAAGTGCGGCATGCCCGGGACAAGGCCCATGACCGCCATCAAACCAGCGGCCACCGCCAGGGCTTTTGGCGAGGCGAACATCTGGCGGTTGATCTGTTTGCCCATGTCTTCCGAACCGGAAGCACGGGTCACCATGATCGCTGCCGCTGTCGATAACAACAGTGATGGCAATTGCGCCACCAAACCGTCACCGATGGTCAGCAAGGCGTACACCTTGCCCGCGTCCGCGAAGGTCATGTTGTGCTGGAAGATACCGACGGCCATACCGCCGATGAGGTTGATGAACAGAATCAGCAGGCCGGCGATGGCGTCACCACGGACGAACTTGCTGGCACCGTCCATCGAACCGTAGAACTCGGCCTCTTGGGCGACTTCCTGACGGCGAGCCTTGGCCTGGTTCTGGTCGATCAGACCGGCGTTGAGGTCGGCGTCGATCGCCATTTGTTTGCCGGGCATCGCATCGAGGGTGAAGCGCGCGCTCACCTCGGAAATCCGCCCGGCACCCTTGGTCACCACGACGAAGTTGATGATCATCAGGATCGCGAAGACCACGATACCGACCACGTAGTTACCGCCGATCACCACTTCACCGAAGGCCTGGATCACCTTGCCGGCAGCGGCGTGGCCGTCCTGACCGTGGAGCATCACCACCCGCGTCGAGGCCACGTTCAACGCCAGCCGCAGCAGCGTCGCCACCAGCAGAATGGTCGGGAACACCGCGAAATCCAGCGGCCGCAGCGCATACACGCAGACCAGCAGCACGACAATCGACAGCGCAATGTTGAAGGTGAAGAACACGTCCAGCAGGAACGGCGGCACCGGCAACATCATCATCGCCAGCATGACCAGCAGCAACAACGGCACGCCCAGATTGCCTCGACTGAGGTCGGCAACATTCGAGCGAGCAGTGTTGAATAACTGAGAGCGATCCACCGGTTTTCCCCGTTCCTTTAAAGCAAACTTTTGACGCCCAAAGCAGGCGCACGGCGGCTACTGCAAGAAGCCTTCCAACTTTTGCCGGGGATTGAAATTGAGCTTTGTTTCGGGGAATTGTCTTGCCTGAAGCCGGGCGCCATGGAGCCGACCGCAAAACAGTCGCAGGACGGCTGTCACCCTTAGCGCAGGTGAACAAAAATCAGAAAAACTCGCGTATTGGCGAATTTATCCGGCAATCAAAATTTGCTTTGGATTAATTTCACCAAGACGCAAATCGCGGCCCACCAGATAGCGCGCCCCCTTACGGATCTGCCTGCCTTCCACCTCGACATACTCTTCCTCAGAATAGCCAAATCTCACGATTTCATCAGGCTCATGAAAAGGATCATCGGGGCGTGCCTTCAGCACACTCAGTGCCCAGGTAAAGTGAATGTTCGGCACATCCTGCGGCTTTATCTCCCGCTCGTCCTCCCATCGATAGTCCCGCCCACCGGTGATTTTTATCTGATCACCGACCGTGTCGAATTGGGGCTTTTGATAACGCATCTGTAGACCATTGCCACTCCATATATCGAAGTAGTTATCAGGAGAGGAGAACACTCTGACCAACGCCTCAACGGTGCCAATGTTGCCAGCTGCACTGTTGAATCTGTTGTAGAGACCATGGTAGGCCACCCCTTCCAACTCTGGCTTGATCGCATTGGTACTCGAATCGAGATAACCCGGCACATACGTATTACTCATGTACTTGAAATGCGTTAAGTCCAACGTCGCCATAAAAGTGACCGTGCAAGCGATATGCACAGACTCTTTCACCACCGACCCGGAAACGAACTCGTACCTCATTCCTTCAAGCTTTCTGTAGTTTTCCTGCATGATCTTCTCCTTGGCGAATGTTAGACACAGGTCAGAAGGCGACTTGCCCGGGAAACCTGCCAGGGAACATGGGATAGCTGAATGCCCTTTGTGTCCACTGTCAGAACTAACAGGTTGAGGTCTTTTTCAGACAGGCGGAAGGTCGCGATCTTTTGATTTATCAGGAATCGCGCCGCAATGAACACAGATTGGAGGTATCACACAGATCACCTGTGGGAGCGGGCTTGCCCGCGAAGAGGCCAGCAGCCACACCGCAAGAGCCACAGCGCCTTTTAAACGCAAATGTTTAAAAGACACTTAAAGACACGCCTTGCGGGCTACACATCCTTGCGCCATTGCCTACAGCCAAGCCAGAATCCGCCGGCTTGTGCGCCTTGGGGTCGGGTTCTATTGTGGATCGGTCGCTGACGAATCAGCGATCGGGTTTAGCGACTCGGACTATCTCAGTGCATCAGCGTTCGTTGCTTCGTTGCGGGACTCTTCGCCCGCAATTATGTTATGGCGGCTGTATGCGGGAGACCTTTGGGTCTACCGGGGTGCCTGAGACCGGTTCGCTAACCTGCGTACAGCTGCCACCTTCACTTGTTTAGCGACAGGGGAAGAGTGGCTCCATAACTCAGGAGCTTCACAATGATCAAACCAACACCCAACCCACCCGAAACCGACGCCACCTCCCCCTACGAATCCCTCGATTCAAAAAAGCTCCACGACGCGGCCGACCGGGCCCTCGACCATTACCTCTGCTCCCCCGGCGCCACGCCCATTCAACGTAAAACCCGCTCGATGTACGCCGTCACCGCAGACTTCAAAAACGAAGAACTGCTGGCCGATGCCTGCGAAACCCTCGCCTCAGCCAGAACCATCGCCAATGACTTCGCCCATCTCATACCCGCATCGCAGCGCAGGACGCTGCTGGGTATTGCGCAACTGATCATGCTCGGCGAACTGGCGGTGAATCGCGCGCTGGATAATCTGCAGTTGCCGGGCTGAGAAGTCAGACGAGAAACTGTGGCGAGGGAGCTTGCCCGTCCGTCCCGCTCGGCTGCGCAGCACGCCGTAAACCCTGAACTCGCGGTATTTCTGAAAGATCGCAGTGACAGGTTTTAGGGCCGCTGCGCAGCCCAGCGGGAGCAAGCTCCCTCGCCACAATGACTGCGGCAGGAGTCGAAGTTTCATTGGGTCAGGTGGGGAGCTGGCGGTGAATCGCGCGCTGAATGATCTGGAATTGCCGGGCCAAGAAGGCACGCAAGAACCTGTGGCGAGGGAGCTTGTCGAATCGTCGCACCGTCCCGCTCGGCTGCGCAGCAGTCGTAAAACCTGCGCTCGCGGTATTTCTGAAAGATCGAAGCGTTAGGTTTTAGGGCCGCTGCGCAACCCATCGGGGCGGTGCGACGTCTCGCTGAATCCCCTCACCACAATGACCTCGGCAAGAGCGGGTCATCATTGGGTCAGGCATAAAAAACCGCCGCCCCGCTCAATCGGGACGGCGTTTTTTTATCGGTAAGTTCAGATATCGCGGCGCAGATCCGATGAAATCGGCAAAACTTTTCAACACACCAAATTATTTAGAAACGGATACTTTTCACTTCCATTGACCCCTCTTTCACAAGTTCAAACTCAACACTCGCACCCTCTGTGATTTTAAACATGCGCCTATGCCCCTCAGGAACGATGAGGTAGTAACTTTCCTCACCTCTAGTTTTTGAGCTGCCGCTTAAATCGACTGCGCACTCTGCCTCATACCTGAACTTGTAAAAACTCGGGGAAAAGGTGGGATCTATGGAAGAAGAGTCGACTTGAGTGTCCGCCTCAATGAGGACCTTACCCGTGCTTTCGTCATAGCTTTTGAATTTACCCTTCATTGTCTTTCTCCCTGCTTTCACAGAAGTGCGCGCACCGACTGTGCAGCGCCATCCAGCCAGCAAACCGCAAACGCACTTGTTCCACACCTGTAAAACCTGACAGGTGCGACATGTTTCCAGACGAAAGGTAATATTTGAATTGCGCCGATAACCCGGCGCCGTCAGCAAGTCGTCCTTGAGATCCTTTCAGCGACAAACCAGATACTCAGCATGGCCGTTGCTCGCTCAGTCGCCCTTTAAACTTCGGTGTTTAAAAGACACCTTCAGACACGCCTTTCAGGCTACAAATCCTTGCGCCATTGCCTACAACCAAGCCAGAATCCGCCGGCTTGTGCGCTTTGGGGGCGGGTTCTATTGTGGATCGGTCGCTGACGAATCAGCGATCGGGTCTCGCAGCCCGCTGATTTCTAGACGCACAACTTCCGTCCTCGCTTTATGGCGGCTGTACGTGGGAGACCTTTGGGTCTGCCGGTTCTAGAGTCCCGGTCTGCGACCCGCGTATAGCTGCCACCTCCCTTTCGTATCGCAGCGAAATGTGGCAGCTCCGTCGACTCTAGGAGCTTTACCATGATCAAACCAACACCCAACCCACCCGAATCCGACGCCACCTCCCCCTACGAATCCCTCGATTCAAAAAAGCTCCACGAAGCGGCCGATCGTGCCCTCGACCATTACCTCTGCTCGCCCGGCGCCACGCCCATTCAACGTAAAACCCGCTCGATGTACGCCGTGACCGCCGACTTCAAAAACGAGGAACTGCTGGCCGATGCCTGCGAAACACTCGCCTCAGCCAGAACCATCGCCAATGACTTCGCCCACCTCATACCGGCGTCGCAGCGCAGGACGCTGCTGGGCATCGCGCAACTGATCATGCTCGGCGAACTGGCGGTGAATCGGGTGATGGATAATCTGGAGTTGCCGACCTAAGAAGGGAGGCAAGAACTGTGGTGAGGGGATTCATCCCCGATCGGCTGCGCAGCAGTCGCGAAACCAGAGCACGCGGTATTCCTGAAAGATCGAAGTCTCAGGTTTTAGGGCCGCTGCGCAGCCCATCGGGGATAAATCCCCTCACCACAATGACTGCGGCAGGAGTCGAAGTATCAATGGGTCAGGTATAAAAAACCGCCGCTCCGTTTGTTCGGGGCGGCGGTTTTTTTGATCACGGCAAACGTCAGGAATCGCGCCGCAGATCCGGCGGGATCGGCAAATCGTCTTTGAGTGGATCCGGGCGTTTGCCCTTGCCGGCGCGGTACTGGCGGATCTGGTAGACGTAGGCCAATACCTGAGCGACGGCCAGGTACAGGCCGCCGGGGATTTCCTGTTCAAGTTCGGTGGAGTAGTAGATCGAGCGCGCCAGCCCCGGTGACTCCAACAGCATGACGTTGTTGGCGACGGCGATTTCGCGGATCTTCAGCGCGAGGAAGTCGCTGCCCTTGGCCAGCAGCACCGGCGCGCCGCCCTTCTCCGAGTCGTACTTGAGCGCGACGGCGTAGTGGGTCGGGTTGGTGATGACCACGTCGGCGTCGGGAATCGCTGCCATCATCCGCCGCTGCGACATTTCGCGCTGGGTCTGGCGGATGCGCTGCTTGACCTCCGGGCGGCCTTCCTGATCCTTGTGCTCGTCGCGCACTTCCTGCTTGGTCATCAGCAGTTTCTTGTGCGCTTCCCAGAGCTGCACCGGGACATCGACGGCGGCGATGATGATCAGGCCGCAGGCCAGCCACAATGTGCTCCAGCCGACCAGCGTGACGCTGTGAATGATCGCCATCTCGAGCGGTTCATGAGCGATACGCAACAAATCGTCGACATCGGATGACAACACCACCAGCGCCACAGACAAGGTGATCAGAAACTTCGCCAGCGCCTTGAGCAGTTCGACCACCGCCTTGAACGAAAACATCCGTTTCAGCCCCGAGGCCGGGTTCATCCGGCTGAACTTGGGCGCCATGGAGCCGGCTGCAAACAGCCAGCCACCGAGGGAGATCGGCCCGATCAACGCCGCCAGCAACAGGGTGATCATGATCGGCTGGATTGCCAGCAGCGCCATCTGGCCCGACTGCAACAGAAACCTGCCCATGGCCCCCTGATCCATGATCACTTCGCGCGAGAGGGTGAAGTTCAGGCGCATCAGCTCCATCAGGTCTTCGGCCAGCATGCCGCCGAACACCAGCAGCGCACCGGCGCCGGCCATCATCACGGCGAGGGTGTTGAGCTCTTTGGAGCGGGCAATCTCGCCCTTCTCCCGGGAGTCCTTTTTCCGTTTGTCCGTGGGGTCTTCTGTTTTGTCCTGACCGCTTTCGCTCTCAGCCATGACTCAGCGCGCCCGTGCCAGTTCGCGTAACAGCTGCAAGGCCTCGCTGGCCAGCGGCTGATACTGATTGAGGATGTCCGCCAACCCGACCCAGACGATGAACAGGCCCAGCACCAGGGTCAGCGGGAAACCGATGGAGAAGATGTTCAGTTGCGGCGCGGCGCGGGTCATCACGCCGAATGCGATGTTGATCACCAACAGCGCGGTGACCGCCGGCAGCACCAGCAACAACGCGGCCCCCAGAACCCAGCCGAGCTTGCCGGCCAGCTCCCAATACTGCGCCGTCATCAACCCGCCGCCAACCGGCAGCGTGGTGAAACTCTCGGTGAGCACTTCGAAGACCACCAGGTGGCCGTTCATCGACAGGAACAGCAAGGTCACGAGCATGGTGAAGAACTGCCCGATCACCGCCACCGAGACGCCGTTGGCCGGGTCAACCATCGAGGCGAAGCCCATGCCCATCTGGATCGCGACAATCTGCCCGGCCACGGCGAACGCCTGAAAAAACAGTTGCAGGGAAAACCCCAGCACCGCACCGACCAGAATCTGCTCGGCAATCAGCAACCAGCCGCTGAGCGCAAGCGGACTGACCTCCGGCATCGGCGGCAGCCCCGGGGCAATGCACACGGTAATGGCCACGGCGAAATACAGGCGTATCCGCCGCGACACCAGCGTGGTGCCGAACACCGGCATGACCATCAGCATCGAGGCGACACGAAACAGTGGCAACATGAACGACGCCACCCAGGTACTGATCTGGGTGTCGGTCAGCTGAAGCAGCGACTGCATGGCTTAGCCGATGACCATCGGAATGTTTTTGTACAACTGGATGATGTATTCCATGAACGTCTGCACGATCCACGGACCGGCGACGATCAGCGTCACCAGCATCACCAGCAGACGCGGCAGGAAGCTCAGGGTCTGTTCGTTGATCTGCGTCGCTGCCTGGAACATCGCCACCAGCAAACCGACCAACAGGCTCGGCACTACCAGAATCGCGACCATTAGAGTGGTCAGCCACAGCGCTTCACGAAAGATATCGACCGCGACTTCCGGCGTCATGGCGAAACACCTCCGAAACTGCTGGCCAGGGTGCCGATGATCAGCGCCCAGCCATCCACCAGTACGAACAGCATGATCTTGAACGGCAGCGAAATGATCAGCGGCGAGAGCATCATCATCCCCATCGCCATCAGCACACTGGCCACGACCAGGTCGATGATCAGGAACGGAATGAAGATCATGAAGCCGATCTGGAACGCGGTTTTAAGCTCGGAAGTGACAAACGCCGGCACCAGAATGGTCAGCGGCGCCTGATCCGGGGTGGCGATGTCGGTGCGCTTGGAGAGGCGCATGAACAGCTCCAGATCGCTGGTGCGGGTCTGGGCGAGCATGAAGTCCTTGATCGGCACCTGGGCTTTTTCCACCGCTTGCTGCGCGGTGAGTTTTTCCGCCAGGTACGGCTGCAGCGCATCGTTGTTCACCCGGTCGAACACCGGGGCCATGATGAACATGGTCAGGAACAGCGCCATGCCGGTGAGGATCTGGTTCGACGGTGTCTGCTGCAGGCCGAGGGCCTGACGCAGGATCGAGAAGACGATGATGATTCGGGTGAAACTGGTCATCAGAATCACGGCCGCCGGAATGAAGCTCAGGGCGGTCATGATCAGCAGGATCTGCAGGCTGACCGAATACTCCTGCGCGCCGTCGGCGTTGGTGCCCAGCGTGATCGCCGGGATCGACAACGGGTCGGCGGCGAACGCCAGCGGCGCGGCCAGCATCAGGGCCAGCGTCAAGACGATGCGTAGCGCACCCATTACTTCTTATCCTTCTGATCCTTGCCGAGAATCTTCAGCAGATGCTGGGCAAATTCCGGGGTCGCTTTTTCACTGCTGCTCGGCACTTGCACCGGCTCCTTGAGCACGTGCAGCGCGGTGATGGTGCCAGGGCTCAAGCCGAGCAGAATCTGCTCGTTGCCGACCTGCACCAGCATCAACCGGTCACGCGGGCCGAGCGCGCGGGAGCCGATCAGTTCGATCACCTGGCCCTTGCCCGCCGGCCCCGACTGTTGCACCCGGCGCAGCAGCCAGGCGAGGAAGAAGATCAACCCCAGCACCAGCAACAGACCGAACACCAGTTGCGTCAGTTGCCCGGCCACGCCGCTGTTGACCATCGGCGCGGTGGCAGCAGGCACGGTCGTCGCCGTCGACGGCTCGGCGGCCAGCACGCTCAATGGCAATGCCAGCAAAGCCCAGAGAAACCGTTTCACTCAGCGCAGCTTCTTGATGCGTTCGCTTGGGCTGATCACGTCGGTCAGGCGGATACCGAACTTCTCGTTGACCACCACCACTTCGCCGTGCGCAATCAGCGTGCCGTTGACCAGCACGTCCAGCGGCTCACCGGCCAGACGATCGAGCTCGATCACCGAACCCTGGTTCAGTTGCAGCAGGTTGCGGATGTTGATGTCGGTGCTGCCCACTTCCATCGAGATCGACACCGGGATGTCGAGGATCACGTCCAGGTTCGGACCGTCCAGGGTCACCGGATCGTTGTTTTTCGGCACGCTGCCGAACTCTTCCATCGGCAGACGGTTGGAGCTTGCAGCGCCAGCGTCGGCGGCCAGCAGTGCGTCGATGTCAGCCTGGCTGCCATCACCGGTCTCTTCCAGGGCCGCAGCCCATTCGTCGGCCAGTGCCTGATCGTCCTGGGCGTTCATTTCGTCGTTCATCATGTGTCCTCGGCGGGCAACAATTCAGTTAAATGCGTGGGGGGTGAGAGCGACGCTTCAGCGCCGCTCGATCGGCTCGATCACCTGCAACGCGAGGTTGCCTTTGTGCGAGCCCATCTTGACCTTGAAGGCCGGTACGCCGTTGGCGCGCATGATCATGTCTTCCGGCATTTCGACCGGGATCACATCCCCCGGCTGCATGTGCAGGATGTCGCGCAGCTTCAACTGGCGGCGGGCCACGGTGGCGCCGATCGGTACGTCGACATCGAGCACGTCCTGACGCAGGGCGTTGACCCAGCGCTCGTCCTGATCGTCGAGGTCCGACTGGAAACCGGCGTCGAGCATTTCGCGTACCGGCTCGATCATCGAGTACGGCATGGTCACGTGCAGGTCACCGCCACCGCCATCGAGTTCGATGTGGAAGGTGGAGACCACGATCGCTTCGCTCGGGCCGACGATGTTGGCCATGGCCGGGTTCACTTCCGAGTTGATGTACTCGAAATTGACTTCCATGATCGCCTGCCAGGCTTCCTTCAGATCGACGAACGCCTGCTCCAGCACCATGCGCACCACACGCAGTTCGGTCGGGGTGAATTCACGCCCTTCGATCTTGGCGTGACGGCCGTCGCCGCCGAAGAAATTGTCCACCAGCTTGAACACCAGTTTGGCGTCGAGGATGAACAGCGCGGTGCCGCGCAACGGTTTGATCTTGACCAGGTTGAGGCTGGTCGGCACGTACAGCGAGTGCACGTATTCGCCGAACTTCATCACCTGCACGCCACCGACGGCAACGTCCGCCGAGCGGCGCAGCATGTTGAACATGCTGATGCGGGTGTAACGGGCAAAACGCTCGTTGATCATTTCCAGAGTCGGCATGCGTCCACGGACGATGCGATCCTGGCTGGTCAGGTCGTAGCTTTTGACACTGCCGGGTTCGGCAGCGTTATCGGTCTGTACCAGACCATCGTCGACGCCATGCAACAGCGCGTCGATTTCATCCTGGGACAGCAGATCCTGCACGGCCATGTCGTGTTCCTACTGCAGTACGAAATTAGTGAAAAGCAACTGTTCGATCACCACTTTGCCCAGCTCTTTCTGCGCCACTTCCTGGACGCTGGCGGTAGCCTTCTGGCGCAACATCTCCTGGCCGACCGGGGTCGCCAGCGTGGCGAAATCCTGACCGGAGAAGAGCATCACCAAGTTGTTGCGGATCACCGGCATGTGCACTTTGAGCGCCTCCAGATCGGCCTGGTTACGCGCCAGCATGGTGATGCTCACCTGCATGTAGCGCTGACGGCCGTTCTGGTTGTAGTTGGCGACAAACGCCGGCGCCATCGGCTCGAAAATCGCCGGTTGCTTGCCGACCGGAGTGGCCTCGGCCGCTGCGGCAGGCTTGCTCTGAGCACTGTGCATGAAGTACCAGGTCGCGCCCACGGACACACCGATCGCCAGCAGCAGAGCCACCACGATCAGGATGATCATCTTGAGTTTGCCTTTGGTCGCGGGGTCTTTTACAGCTGCTGCTTCGCTCTTCGCCATGCCAATAATCCGTCACTAATCGGGTTTTCACAGTCGCACGGCAAGGCAAGAGCAAGTGTTATGCCAGAAGTGTCGGAGGAGATTGGAAGGCACCGCAAAACAACGGTGGGAGCGAGCTTGCTCGCGAAGGCGGTGTGACAGACAACTTCAGAGTTGAATGTTTAACCGCTTTCGCGAGCAAGCTCGCTCCCACAGGGGGATACAGCGTTGTGTCAGGCGTAGTAGTCGACGGCGCTGGAGCCGATCACGCTGGTGGTCTGCGCAGCGGCTTCCGCCACTGTCGCCGGCGTCAGCTCTTCGTCCGCCGAATCCAGGCGTCCACCAACGGCGCTGGTGCGGCCGCTCTGGCCCTGCTGCGCCTGTTCCTGACCCTGCTGACCCTGCCAGCCACGGCTCTGGTCGGAGACATTGACGTCGACCTGGCCCATGCCCTGCTGGGTGAACATGTCGCGCAGGCGATGCATCTGACCGTCCAGCGCTTCACGCACGCTTGGATGCGCGCTCATGAAGGTCACCTGGGTCTGCTGGTCCGGCACCATGTTCACCCGGATATCCAGACGCCCGAGTTCTGCCGGCTGCAATTGAATATCCGCCGCCTTCAGGTTGGCGCTGGACAGGTACATGACGCGGTTGACGATTTCCTCGGTCCAGCCGCTCTGGTGCATCGCGATCGGTTGATTCACCGGCACCGCGTTCGCAGTTTTCGGAGTGGCCGCCTGGGTCAGCGCCGCCAGACGGTTGGCGAAATCATCGACCCGGGTGTCGCTGGTAGCAGCCTTCAGATCTTTCAGGCCATCGTCGATCAACCCGCTGAAGGCCTTTTCGCCATTCTGACTGGTGCTGTCCTTGTCGGCCTGCACGTCGAGCATGCTGGCCATGCCGGCGGCGAAGTTCTGCGCGGCAGTCAATTCACCGTCGGCCTGGGTCTGGGCCGGTGTAGCTTTGGCTTGTGTCTGGCTGCTGGCGGAAATGTGTCCGCCCTGCTCCATCGCCATGCGCAGCGCCGGCAACGAATCGAGTGGATCGGCCGCCGGGTCGAAAGCGCTGTCGGTCGATGCCGCCGGATCTTTGACCACGGCTGGCGCGACGGTTGCGGCCACGACCGGCGTTTCAGCCTTGGTCGGCTCCGATGTTGCAGCGACTGGCGCTGCCACCACTGGCGCGGTGACCAGCGGTTGCACGGTTTGCGCCAGGGCCGGATCCAGTGCTGGATCCACCGCAGGAGTGTCCGCCACTGGCGTCTGCGCGCTGTCGGCGGCAGCATCGGCGGCGGCCTTGTCAGCGGCGGCCTGATCATCGGAGGTGGTCGACGCGGTCTTGTCGGCAGGCAAGGCATTGCCGCTATCGGCAACGGTCTGTTGCGTGGCGGCAGATTTATCCTTGCTGAAATCCTTCTTGTCGCTGTTGTCGGCCACCTTGTCGCGCGCCGGCTTCACCGAATTGTCAGCGCTCGCAAGGGGCTTCTTCGGGCCTTGATCGGCGAACACCTGAGCGAAGCTTGAGGCCTTGTCCCCGGTGTCTGCGGCCATGACCGGCGCTTTCGCGGCGGCAGCTTGCGCCTTGGCCTGGGCGGCAGATTGAAGAAGAACATTGGGGGTCGCAGGCATGACACGGTCTCCGCTGCACTGGGATCGTAGGTACAGTTGACGGAGATTAGTGCAAGTGTCGGGCCAGTTTTGTCCGGTGCTTGCGAAAAGCGTCGGTCGGCAGGATTCAATGCGTCAGGGCGTGCTGGCGTTCGTCTTCGTAGATCGGGCGGACATCGGCGAATTCGCTGCTGATGTCAGCCACGAGCCTGGCAATGTCCAAGGGGCTTTTATTTTTGGCTTCCGATTCCAGCTCTTGGCAGAGCGCCGCCAACCGGACAGCTCCCATGTTACTGGCGCTGCCCTTGAAGCTATGGGCAACTTCAGACAAAGCCGTGGCATCCACCGTCTTCTTCAGCTCATCCAAGCGACTTTCGGAATCCGCCAGAAAGGTATCCAGAAGCTCCGGATAACCATCCTCCATGACTTCGCGCAGTACGCTTAGCGCCTCGCGATCAATATGTATCTCAGTCACTTGTTCACTCCTTGATCAAGAATCGGCGAATTATGCCTTAACCTCCCAGAAAAACTCTACGCAAGCACTGCGACCTTCGTCCGACCAACTGGCGTTATGCCCCAATTGCCGGATCAAACTGACGCCGCGCCCCGACAAACGGACATCGTCCAGCGGCCGTTCCATCACCCTCGCCACGTCAAAACCCTTGCCGCTGTCTTCGACGCGAATGACCAGGCAGCCTCCGGCACCTTGCGGCTTCACTTGCAGATGCACGCGCACGTAACCGTCCTGCAAGGCCTCGAGGCGCGCATTACGCTGCTGGTAATAGCTGGCAAACCCGGCGGCATCGCGCTTGAGGCTGGAATCGAGACCCAGCACGCCATGTTCCAGCGCATTGGAATACAACTCGGCGAGCACGCTGTAGATCGCCCCGCCCTGGGTGCGCAAACCGTGTACTTCCTGCAACAACTGCAGCAGATACGGCAAGGGATTGAAACGTTTGAGCGTAGCCCCGCGAAACTCGAAGCTTACCGACCAGTCCAGCGGGCTCGACTGGCCGCTGTCGGAATACACCGGCGCCGACGGCACGACATGCGCCGCCTCAAGCAGGCTGATCTCGACCATGCTCACGTCGTCACGGGGTTCGCCGCGAAATTCGCACAAGGCTTGCTCAATCTCGGCGAACAGGTTGTCCGGCTCGCGGTTGGCGGCGAACAGCTGCTGCAAACGCTCGACACCAAACAACCGGTCCTCGGCGTCAGTGGTGTCGATCACGCCATCTGACAGCAGGAACACTCGATCCCCGACCGCCATGGCCTGCACTTCGGTGCGATCGTCAAACGCCTGCGGGCTGAGCACCCCCAACGGCAAATGGCGCGCCGCCAGCGGCAACCGCTCGCCCGTGGCGATACGGTGCAGATAACCGTCGGGCATGCCGCCGTTCCACACTTCCACCGTGCGCCGCTGAAAGCTCAGGCAAAGCATGGTCGCGCAGCAGAACATGTCCACCGGCAGGATGCGCTTGAGCTTGGCGTTCATCTCGCGCAGGGTTTCCGCCAAGCCGTAACCCTTGGCAGTCATGCCGTAAAACACTTCGGCCAGAGGCATCGCCCCCACCGCCGCCGGCAAGCCGTGACCGGTGAAATCACCCAGCAGCACATGCATGTCGCCGGCCGGGGTATAGGCCGCCAGCAGCAGATCGCCGTTGAACAACGCATAGGGTGATTGCAGGTAGCGAATATTCGGCGCGCTCAGGCAACCCGAATGCGCGACCTTGTCGAACACCGCTTTGGCCACGCGCTGTTCATTAAGCAGGTAATCGTGATGTTTAGCGATCAGGTCACGCTGCTGCAGGACCGTGGCCTGCAAGCGGCGCAAGCGATCCATCGCCTTGATTTTGGCGGCGAGGATCACCTGATTGTAGGGCTTCGCCAGAAAGTCGTCGCCACCCGCCTCCAGACAACGAGCCAGCGCTTCGCTCTCGGTCAGCGAGGTCAGGAAGATGATCGGCACCAGGGTCTCCCCCGCCAGCGCTTTGATCTGCCGCGCCGCTTCGAAGCCGTCCATCACCGGCATCATCGCGTCCATCAGCACCAGATGCGGTGGCTGACGCCGAAATACCTCCAGCGCTTCGGCGCCATTGGCGGCGGTCAGCACTTCATGGCCCTGGCGGCGGACGATGGTCGACAGCAGCAGACGGTCGGCGGCGCTGTCTTCGGCGATCAGGATGGTCAGCGGCTCTTGCGCCTGCATGGCCGTCAACTGATGTCGAACAGTTTGTCGAAGTTGGAGATGGCGAGGATCTTGCGCACGTCGGAGTTGCTGTTGATCACCCGCACGTCCGAGTCGTCGCCACCGGCGTGATCGCGCAGCAGGAGCAGCATGCCCAGCGCTGAACTGTCGAGGTAGGTGGCATCTTTCAGATCAACCACGATGGAGTCAGGTTTTCTGTTAAGCCGCTCATAGGACTCGCGAAATTCCTGATGGCGCCCAAAATCGAACCGCCCCCTGACCGAAATCGTCAGTTTTTGACCATCCGGAGAGACTTCTGTAACGACTGACATTGACTGGCTTCCTTGTCATTGACGAACGTGTACAAGGTTTAGCACCTGGACAGGGTTGGGGCAAGGTGCAGAGCAAAGTCAAAAGATCGCAGCGTACCGCAGCTCCTACAGGATCGGTGTAGGAGCTGCCGAAGGCTGCGATCTTTTGATCTGGTTTTAAAAAGGATCGTGCCGCGGCAAGCGCTGCGACAACTCGTCCAGCAGCTTCTGCTCGCGCTTGTCTTCGAGGCGTTGCGCCTCTTCGCGGTAGCGCTGCACGAGTTTGCGCAAGCCTTCGACCTTGGCAAACGCCTCCTGCCAGGCGTCCCGCGCCTTGATCAGGTTGTTCTGGTGCCAGACCAGGCTTTGCCGCTGCTGGTCGATCGCGGTGTCCAGTTGCGCGAGGAAGCCGTGATACCCCAGCAGCCATTGCCCGGAAACCCCGTCGCTGCCCCGCACGATCCACTGTTCCTGATAATCCAGACGAAAGGCGTCGAGGTCGGCCAGTTTGCTTTCGGCCACTTTGACCTGGCCCTGAAAGTAACCCAGGCGCTGCACGGCGGTTTTCTCGGCCTGTTCGGCCATTTCCACCACCGGTGCCAGACGCGCAGCTCGGCTCACGGCCATGGCCGGTTACCCGCCCGCCGCAGGCGCGAACAGGGTTTCGAGGTAAGCCTGGCTCTCGCCCATGTTGATCTTGTCGTTCAGCCCCTGGCGCTGGTAGCGGGTCAGTTGCGGTTGCAGCGAGATCGCCAGATCGGTCTCGCGGTCGCCACCAGCGACGTAAGCGCCGACGCTGATCAGGTCGCGGCTCTGCTGATAGCGCGACCACAGCTGCTTGAAGTACTGCGCGCGCTGCATGTGTTCCGCCGAGACCACGGCCGGCATTACCCGGCTGATCGACGCTTCGATGTCGATGGCCGGGTAGTGCCCTTCTTCGGCCAGACGCCGGGACAACACGATGTGGCCGTCGAGCACGCCCCGCGCCGAGTCGGCAATCGGGTCCTGCTGGTCATCGCCTTCGGACAATACGGTGTAGAACGCGGTGATCGAACCCCCGCCCTTCTCCGCATTACCGGCGCGCTCCACCAGTTTCGGCAGTTTGGCGAACACCGAGGGCGGATAACCCTTGGTCGCTGGCGGCTCGCCGATAGCCAGAGCGATTTCCCGCTGGGCCTGGGCGAAACGGGTCAGCGAATCCATCAGCAACAGGACGTTCTTGCCCTTGTCGCGGAAATACTCGGCGATCCGCGTGCAGTACATCGCCGCGCGCAGACGCATCAGCGGCGCATCGTCCGCCGGCGAGGCGACGACCACGGAACGCTTGAGGCCTTCTTCACCGAGGATGTGCTCGATGAACTCCTTAACTTCTCGACCCCGCTCACCGATCAGACCGACGACGATAATGTCGGCCTCGGTGAAGCGGGTCATCATGCCCAGCAGCACCGATTTACCGACACCGGTACCGGCGAACAGACCCAGACGCTGACCACGCCCGACCGTGAGCAAACCGTTGATGCAACGGATGCCGACGTCCAGCGGTTCGTGGATCGGGTCGCGGTTGAGCGGGTTGATGGTCGGGCCGTCCATTGGCACCCAGTCTTCAGCCTTCATCCCGCCCTTGCCGTCCAGCGCGCGCCCGGCGCCGTCGAGTACGCGACCGAGCATGCTCATGCCCATCGGCAGGCGACCGGTTTCCGCCAGCGGCACCACACGGGCGCCCGGGGCGATACCGGCGACGCTGCCGACCGGCATCAGAAAGACTTTGCTGCCGGAAAAACCCATGACTTCCGCTTCCACCTGGGACGGGTGATAGCTGTCGTCATTGATCACCAGGCAACGCGTGCCCATGGCGGCGCGCAGGCCTTCGGCTTCAAGGGTGAGGCCGACCATGCGCAGCAGGCGGCCTTCGAGAATCGGCGCGCCGGCGATTTCAGTGGCGTCGGCATAGGTGCTGAGGCGCTTGGCGAAACTGGTGCGTTCAAGGCGCATCGGGGGTGTCCGCGAGCGGCTCTTCAGGGGCAGCCGCCGCTTGGCTTTCTTCAGGAATGTCCAGGCTCAGATCGGGCGCCGCCGGGTGCAGGGCCTGTTCATGCAACTGGTCGAACAGTTTGGCCATGACCTGGGTCACGCGGGTCTCGATGCTGGCGTCGATGCGGCTGTGCTCGGTTTCAACCCGGCAACCGCCCGGCAGCAACGTGTCGTCTTCGACGATGCGCCAGGTTTCTTCATGGCGCTCGCGCAACGCCTTGGCCTGCTCGAAGTCCTGCGGATTGACGTACAGACGCACGTTGTCCACGCCCAACGGCAGCAGCTTGAGCGCGTCGCGCATGACGTGTTCGATCTGGCTGGAGTCAATCGCCAGTTCGCGCTTGATCACCTGTCTGGTGATGTGTTGCACGAGGTCGACCAGCGATTTTTCGATCTGCGTGTCTTGCTCGGCAATCGGCTCGAACAGGTGGGTCATCAGTTGTTCGAGGCTGGCGAGTTTCGCCGCCAGCGCCACTTCGGCTTCCTGACGCACCTTCAGCGTGGTGCTGTGAAACCCTTCTTTCTCGCCGATGCCGAAGCCCTCGTTGTAAGCTTCCTGACGGATGCTTTCGAGTTCTTCCAGAGTCAGTGGCTGGACTTCTTCCAGCGGCACTTCTTCCATTTCCGGCGGTTCGGGCTCCGGTTCCGGCTCGGGTTCCGGTTTCGGCGGATCGAAGCTGGGCAGCGCCCAGGATTCGAAACCACGGACATCGCGGGCGCGGATCAGATCCGTCACTGACTCGTCATGCTTGTCCATGGGCTTAGATCATTTCCTCGCCGCCCTTGCCACCGAGTACGATCTCGCCGGCCTCGGCCATACGACGGGCAATGGTGAGGATTTCCTTCTGCGCGGTTTCCACGTCGCTGACGCGCACCGGGCCTTTGGCTTCGAGGTCGTCGCGCAACAGTTCGGCCGCACGTTTGGACATGTTCTTGAAGATCTTCTCTTTGACGCCTTCGTCCGAACCCTTGAGGGCCAGTACCAGTACGTCGGAGGACACTTCGCGCAACAGCGCCTGGATGCCACGGTCGTCGACGTCGGCGAGGTTGTTGAACACGAACATGAGGTCTTCGATCTGACCGGACAGGTCTTCGTCGACTTCGCGGATCGAGTCCATGAGCTGGCCTTCGATCGAGCTGTCGAGGAAGTTCATGATGTCCGCCGCACGCTTGATGCCACCCAGGGTGGTGCGCGAGGCATTCGAGTTGCCGGAGAACTGCTTCTCGAGAATCTGGTTCAGCTCTTTCAACGCAGCCGGTTGCACGGTGTTCAACGACGAGACGCGCAGGATGATGTCCAGACGCACCTTGTGGTCGAAGTTGCCGAGCACTTCACCGGCCTGATCCGGGTCGAGGTATGCCACCACGATCGCTTGAATCTGCGGGTGTTCGTAACGGATCACGTCGGCAACCGCGCGCGGCTCCATCCATTTCAGGCTGTCGAGGCCGCTGGTGTTGCCACCGAGCAGGATGCGGTCGATCAGGCCGTTGGCCTTGTCTTCACCCAGCGCCTGGGTAAGCATTTTACGCACGTAGTCGTCGGAGCCGACGCCGAGGCTGGTCTGGTCGCCGACGATGTCGACGAACTCGCTCATGACCTGCTCGACCTGCTCGCGATGGACGTTGCCCATCTGCGCCATGGCCACACCCACACGCTGAACCTCTTTGGGGCCCATGTGGCGCAGCACTTGCGCGGCATCGGTCGAACCCAGGGACAGCAGCAGAATCGCGGCTTTGTCGACCTTGTTCAGTTTGACGGTTGCGGCTCGGTTATCACTCATCTGCGTTAATCCACTCTTTCACGACCTGAGCCACGCGACCCGGATCCTCGGCCACCAAGCTCTTGATTGCATTCAGTTGTGCGTCGTAACCCTCGCTCGGGCTTGGCAACAGAATGCTCTGCGGACCACCGAGGCTCACGCGGTCGTTGGCCAGGTCGCCGTCCAGGCCGCCCATGCCACCGAGTTCCACGTCGCTGCCCAGACCGGCCAGCTCCTTGCCTTTGCCGCCGCCGGTGATGTTGTTCAACACCGGACGCAGCACACCAAACACCAGCACCAGGATGAACAACACACCCAGCACTTGTTTGACGATGTCCCAGAACCATGGCTGGGAGTAGAACGGAATATCGGCGACCACTTCACCGCGCTCGGCGGAGAACGGCATGTTGATCACGCTGACGCTGTCGCCACGGCTGGCATCGAAACCGACCGCATCCTGCACCAGACGGGTGAAGCGCGCCAATTCGTCGGCGCTCCACGGCGCGCGGGTGGTTTCACCGTTGGCCGCATTGACCTTGACCTGATCGTCGACCACCACCGACACCGACAGACGATTCAGGCGACCCTGCTGCTGTTTGGTGTGGCTGATGGAACGGTCGAGCTCGAAGTTCTTGGTGGATTGTTGACGCTTGTCGGCCGGATACGGCGCGAGCATCGGCTGGCCGGTGGCCGGGTCCATGATCTGCTGACCGTTGGCATCGACCAGTGGCTGACCTGGCTGAATCATCCCGGTAGAAGCTTGCGCGCCACCGGTGGTTTGCGGGGCCGAAGCCGGTGCCGGCGGCTGGTTGCTGAGCGCACCCGGCACACCTTGCGGGCCATTGCTGGCGGTGCGTTGTTCGTTGACCGACTGCTCGCTGCGCAACGCCGGCTGGTCCGGGTTGAACTGCTCGGCGGTGGATTCGACGGCACTGAAATCGATGTCGGCCGAGACTTCAGCCTTGTAGCGATCGTTGCCCAGTACCGGCTGCAGAATGTTGTGCACGCGCTGGGTGAGCATGCTTTCCATGCGACGGCTGTAATCGAACTGCTTGCCGGCCATGGTCATTTCGGAGTTTTCCGCCTGATCGGAGAGCAGGTTGCCCTTCTGATCGACGACGGTGATCTGCGATTTGCTCAGCTCGGGAACGGAGGTCGCCACCAGGTTGATGATCGCCACCACCTGACCCGGCTCCAGCGAACGCCCGGAGTACAACTCGACCAGCACCGAAGCGCTTGGCTTGCGTTCATCGCGCACGAACACCGAGCTCTTCGGAATCGCCAGGTGCACGCGGGCGCCCTTGACGTTGTTCAGGCTGGAGATGGTGCGCGCCAGTTCGCCTTCGAGACCGCGACGGTAACGCGTCGCTTCCATGAACTGGCTGGTGCCCAGACCCTGTTCCTTGTCGAGGATTTCGAAACCGATGTTGCCGTCGCTGGGAGTGACACCAGCGGCCGCGAGTTTCATCCGCGCACGGGACAGGTCGTCAGCCTTGACCAGCAAGGCGCCGGAGTTCGGCTCGACGGTGTAAGGGATGTCGGCGGAGGCCAGGGTGTCCATGACCTGCTTGGCGTCCATGCCGGCAAGGCTGCCGTACAACGGACGGTAATCCGGCTGCTGCGACCACAGCACCACGGCAAAGCCAATCGCCACGCTCGCAGCCAGGCCGACCAACAGGCCCACCTGACGCAGCATGGTCATCTCGGAGAGGTTTTCCAGGAAGGACAGGCCGAACAGCGGCGGTTTGCCGTCTATCGGGGTGGCCTTGGCCGGAACGTTATCGGCGACTGCTTCTGCCATGACTCAATCTCGTCCTTAAACCGGCATCTGCATGATGTCTTGATAAGCCTGAACCAGCTTGTTGCGCACCTGGGTCAGAGCCTGGAACGACACGCTGGCTTTCTGCGAGGCGATCATCACGTCCGTCAGATCGACGCCGCTCTTGCCGATTTCAAATGCGTTGGCCAACTGAGTTGACGCCTGCTGGGTATCGCTGACTTTGTTGATGGCCTGACCGAGCATGTCGGAAAAGCTGCTGCCTGCCAGTTCAGGGACGGCGGCAGTCGATTTCGGCGTGGCCATGGCGTCCATTTTCATGGCCTTCATGTCCATCATCAACCGATTGAATTCAATACCTTGGCTCATGGTCTACTCTCTTGGGCGGCCCGCAATTTTTTGACACTCACTCGGCGGGTACACAGGTGTTAGCAACAAGGGTGCCAGCTCGGCGGACTTATTTTATAAAAGCCCGTCCAGGCACCGCGAAATCACTGTGGGAGCGAGCTTGCTCGCGAAGAGGGAGAATCAGTCGACATTTTCGCAACTGCCCCACCGCTTTCGCGAGCAAGCTCGCTCCCACAATTGACTGCGACAACTTTCAGGTAGCGAACAGATACCCTTCAACGTCCATCCCGGCATCACGCATCTGCGCCAGTTTGTAGCGCAGGGTACGCGGGCTGATACCGAGCTTTTCCGCGGCCTCCTTGCGCCGACCACGCTCGGTGCGCAGGGTGTCGATGATCATCTGGAACTCCCGACGGCGCAGGTCATCGCCCAGCGCCCCGGCGGATTCGGCCTCGACTTCGATCTCACGCACCAACGGTTGCAGCGGCGCGACGGCAGGCGCTGCGCTAAACGTCACTGCGCCCGTCAGGCAGAAATCCTGTGGCTGGATCAAGCCGCCCTGCTGCAGAATCAGCGCCCGTTGAATCGCGTTATCCAGCTCACGCACGTTGCCCGGCCACGGGTAGTGGGTCAGGCAAGCCTGGGCTTCTGGCGAAAGTTTCGCCGCCGCATGCTTCATTTTATTGACGTGTTTGTTCAGCAACCGCTCGGCTAGCGGCAAGATATCGGCAGTGCGCTCGCGAAGTGGACGCCAGGCCAGGGGAAAAACCGACAGACGGTAAAAAAGGTCTTCACGGAAACGCCCCGCTGCCACTTCGCCGGCCAGATCACGGTTGGTGGTCGCGACTACGCGAATATCCAGGGTGATCGGCTTGCGCGCACCGACGCGCTCGACTTCACGCTCCTGCAGCACTCGCAGCAACTTGGCTTGCAGGCCCAGGGGCATTTCGGAAATTTCGTCGAGCAGAATGGTGCCGCCATCGGCCTGCTCGAACTTGCCGGCCTGCGCCGCGATGGCGCCGGTGAACGAGCCCTTCTCGTGGCCGAACAGGGTGGCTTCGAGCATGTTGTCGGGGATCGCTGCGCAGTTGATCGCGATGAACGGCTGGCTCGCACGGTGGGATTGCTGGTGAATGTAACGCGCCAGCACCTCCTTGCCGGTGCCGGACTCGCCGGAAATCAGTACCGTGGAGTCGCTGCGTGCCACTCGCGCCGCCAGCTCCAGCAACTGCGCACTGGCCGGCTCGACCGCTACCGGACCTTCGCAATCTGTAATGCTGATGCTGCCCAAGGCATGCCGCGAAACGAGGTCCAGCAACGCTTTGGGCTCAAACGGCTTGACCAGGTAATCCGCCGCACCCTGGCGCATCGCATCCACCGCACGCTCGACCGCGCCGTGCGCAGTCATCAGCAGCACCGGCAATTGCGGCTGCCGCGCACGCAGCAAACCGAGCAGTTGATGGCCGTCCATGCCAGGCATGTTGACGTCGCTGACCACCAGACTGAACGCTTCGCGCTCGACTGCCTGCAATGCCTCTTCGGCACTGCCGACTGCATGGTAGTCGTGGCCCGCCAGCAACAGCGTATCGGCCAGCGCTTCGCGCAACGAGCGGTCATCCTCGACCAGCAAAACCTTGATGCCCATGACGTTTACTCAGCTCCCTGTACAGCGGAAAACAGCGGCAGGATCACCTGCGCGCACGTGCCGCGCCCGACCCGCGAGCGCAGCTGCAATTCTCCCTGATGTGCCCGCGCCACAGCCTTGACCACGGTCAGGCCCAGCCCGGTGCCGGTCACTTTGGTGGTGAAAAATGGCTCGCCGAGTCGCTCGAGCACCAACGGCTCGATGCCGCTGCCACTGTCGCTGACGCACAGGCGCAGGCTGTTGTCGCGGGTGTAGCAATGCACCTTCAGGCGCACATTGCCGTCGCTGGCCTGAATTGCGTTTTCGATCAGATTGAGAATCGCCCCGACCAGCGTGTCGCGGTTGCACAGCAATTCGCCGACATGACTGTCGCACTGCCAGCGGATTGGCAGATCCTGCACATGGGTCAGCGCCGCCGCTTGCAGCGACTGCATCAAGGCATTCGGGGTGATGCGGTCGGTCAGCGGCAACTCGCCACGGGCGAACACCAGCATGTCGCGCACCTGATGCTCCAGCTCATGCAGGCGCTCTTTGAGGCGGCCGGCAAAGCGCTGCTGGGTGGTGACGGGCAATTCCTGCTCAGTCAAATGACTGGCATAAAGCAACGCGGCGGACAACGGCGTGCGGATCTGATGAGCCAGCGAGGCGACCATGCGTCCCAGCGACGACAGGCGCTCATGGCGCGCCAATTGAGCTTGAAGGTGGCGGGTTTCTGTCAGGTCGTTGAGCAGCACCAACTGGCCCGGCTCGGCATCCAGCGAACGGGTGGCGATCGACAGGCGTCGACCGTTTTTCAGCGAGATTTCATGACCGTCGTCTTCACGCGGGGCGAAGCAACGGGCGATGACGTGGCGCCACAACTCGCCTTCCAGCGGCAGCCCCAACAAATCGATCGCCGCCGGGTTGGCTTCGCGCACCATGCCGTGGCCGTCGATCACGATGACGCCACCAGGCAACAGATCAAGGAGGTTTTGCAGGCGATTGGCCAAGCGTTCTTTTTCGGCCAGCTCCTGCATGCGCTGGGCACTGACTACCGCCAGCTCACCCTTGAGCTCGGTGACCCGGGCTTCAAGCATGCTGTAGGAATCGGTCAACTGGCTGGACATCTGATTGAACAGTGCGAACGCCTGCTCAAGCCCCAGGCGGCTCGTCTGCTCTACGGACGACGGTTGCCCCTCGGCATTGGAGGCAGATGACATCTGGGCGTGGGGCATTGTGTTCTCTCGCTTGGCTGACCGTCAGTTAAACGGAACGTTGCGAGGGCTGTAGCAATACCCGTGCCTAAAAAAAACTGCTTATAAATGAGGGTGTTGGAAAACAGGCGTCAATCATCCGCCTGTTCGTCACCTTCGCGCCGGCTCATGCCGTACTTGCGCATCTTCTCCACCAGCGTGGTGCGACGAATGCGCAGGCGTTCGGCGGCACGCGCCACGATGCCATTGGCATCGTCCAGCGCCTGCTGGATCAGGCCCTGTTCCAGACCACCGAGGTAGTCCTTGAGGTCCAGGCCTTCCGGCGGCAGCATCGCATTGGCGGTGAAGTCCGGCGTATGACCATTGATCGCCACGCGCTCTTCGAGATCGCTGCGCAGGCTGTCGACCATTTGCTCGTCTTCGTCGTCGACGTAGCGGAATTTCTTCGGCAACTCGACCACGCCGATCACCCCGTACGGATGCATGATCGCCATGCGCTCCACCAGGTTGGCCAGCTCGCGGACGTTGCCCGGCCAGCCGTGACGGCACAGCGACATGATCGCCGCCGAGTTGAAACGGATCGAGCCGCGCTTTTCGTGCTCCATGCGCGAGATCAGTTCGTTCATCAGCAGCGGGATGTCTTCGACGCGCTCACGCAGCGGCGCCATCTCGATCGGGAACACGTTCAGGCGATAGTAGAGGTCTTCGCGGAAGGTGCCGATCTCGATCATGCTTTCGAGATTCTTGTGGGTCGCGGCAATGATGCGTACGTCGACGCTCTGGGTCTTGTTGCTGCCCACGCGCTCGAAGGTGCGCTCCTGCAGCACGCGCAGCAATTTGACCTGCATCGGCAGCGGCATGTCGCCGATTTCATCGAGGAACAGCGTGCCGCCGTTGGCCAGTTCGAAACGTCCGGCACGGCTGGTGATCGCGCCGGTGAAGGCGCCCTTCTCGTGGCCAAACAGTTCACTTTCCAGCAGCTCTGCCGGGATCGCCCCGCAGTTGACTGGCACGAATGGCGCGTCGCGACGCTTGGAGTGGTAATGCAGATTGCGCGCAACCACTTCCTTGCCGGTGCCGGACTCGCCGAGGATCAGCACGCTGGCGTCGGTATCGGCCACTTGCTGCATCATCTGGCGGACGTGCTGAATCGCCCGGCTGGTGCCGACCAGGCTGCGGAACAGATTCGGTTCGCGATGACGGCCACGCTCGCGGGCCTGGTCGTACATCTCGCGATAGACCTGGGCACGGTGCAGGGAGTCGAGCAGTTTGCTGTAGCTGGGCGGCATTTCCAGGGTCGAAAGCACCCGGCGGCGCTGGTCTTCCGGCAGGTCGACGGAAGAATTATCGCCCATCAGCAAAACCGGAAGGAACTCATCCCACGTCGAGAGTGTCTTTAACAAGCCCAAAAGTGCACCCGGAGCATTTACCGTCCCGATCAGTACACAGATGACTTCACGACTCGATGACAAAGAGCCGACAGCCTGCTGCCAGTCATGGCTGCCGCAGGGTAAATTTTCTTCGCCGAGAAAATTTAAAATCACCGCCAGGTCGCGGCGGCGGACGCTATCGTCATCGATCAGCAGAATTTTGGTTTCACGCCACATGCAATAGCAACTTCCCTAGTCAACTCAATGCCCGAAAAATGGGGCAAGCGAGACGCTTGCAGGACACCTTGTGCCTGTAGACGCCTGAAATCTGAAAACAGCCACTAGTTAAGTCAAAAAACCGTGCACAGTCAAATTTATGGCGCACATGTCTGGATTAACTGGGGGTTAATTAACCAAACAGATGGTAAACCTTTGCCGCCTTTTGCGCTTGGGTGATCTGCGACATCTCGTTGGCTATCGCCTGCCGCTCACCCATGGCCGCCTCCAGAAGCTCCTTGTAAACGTGGAGCAACTCCTCAAGGTTACTGCGCAAGGCCTCCTCATCCAGCGAGGCCTCGGCCATGACGTCTTCCATGCAGGAACGGCAAGCCAGATCCAGCTCGCCAATGGCTTCCCAGTTGCGTTCGGCCAGCGCACTGACCAAGGCTTCACGGGTGTCGGCGATTCGCTGCAATACAAGACTCATGGTGCTCTCCTTAAAACTGGGGGCCTGGCGGAGCGATGCCGTCCCAGCCTTCCTTTACGGTGCGCAGCAGGCCGGCAACTTCGTCGAGGATTTTCGGATCGCTCTTGACGTTGGCCTCAGCGAGTCGCTTCATCATGTAGATGTAAAGCTGGTTGAGCTCACCTACCGAATCAGCACTGTTTTCCAGATCCAGGCCTTCACACAGCCCACCAATGATGCCAACGGCTTTACTGATGGCCGTGCACTTGGCGGGAATATCCTTGCGCTCGATAGCGCCCTTGGCCTGAGCAATGCGCTCCAGACCGCCTTCCATCAACATTTGTACCAGACGGTGCGGGCTCGCCTCGGATGTCTGGGCGTGCGCGCCGACTTTCTGGTATTGCCGAAGGGCTAACATTGGATTCATGTTCTACCTCATTTGCCACATTGACTCGTATAACCAGTGTATCGCCAACGAGCCACAGAACTTTAGATCAAAAGACAAAAACCCGGCGCACGCCGATAAAGCGTAGCCGGGTTTTTGTCGTTCTTGCCTGTTACTTCGCGGATTGCTGAGCGTTCAGCGTGCTGAAGAACGACGTGATGTTGCTCGCCGTGGCCTTCATCTGCCCGACCAGCAAGTCCATGGCGTTGTATTTGGCAGTCAACGTCTTGGTCAGGTTGGCAACACGTACATCCAGAGCCGTCTGCTGATCGGTAAGATTGCGCGTGTTTTTGTTCAGGATGGCCATGCGCTGATCAAGCAGACCGCTGCCGGTGATATCACCTGCCGCCGGCTTGAGGTACGGGTCCGTTGCCTTGGTCATGCGCGCCAGCAGACCGTTGGTGTCATCGGTGCCGGTGAACAATTGCTGGACCTGACCAGTCATGCCTGGCTGGGCCATGGTCTTGGTGAAAGCCGCGGTATCAAACGTCAGGTTACCGGTGTTGCGATCGGTCATTACGCCCAGCTGGGACAGTACGGCCAACGGACCGCCAGCGCCCTTGGCCGTCAACTCGGCACGCACGTCGGCAATCAGCGCGCGCGGCATCGCGTCGCCAGTGAAGGCCGCTTGCACGGTCAGCTTGCCATCGGCGTCCGGCGTCGCCTTGGACAACGTATCAATGGTGGTCTTCAGCGTGTTGTAAGCGTCGACAAACGACTGAATCGATGTCTGCAAGCCTTTGGTGTTGGCATCTACGCTGACAACAGTCGGAGAGTTCGCGTTAGCGCTGACCGTCGTCAGATTCAGGGTCAGGCCACTGATGGCGCCGGTAACAGTATTGCTTTTGCTACTTACCTGAAGGCCGTCAATGGTCAACAGGGCATTTTTTGCAACGCCGTTGACGGCGCCTGAATCACCTGCCGCCGGAGTGCCGCTCATTGCCTTGGTGCCATCAATTTCCAGACCGGCAATACCGCTGACGGTGAGGTCGGAACCTTCGCCGGTCTTGCTCGAACTGATCACCAGACGCGAAGCACCATTGGCGTCGGTCACGATGTTGGCGGAAATACCGTTGGCGCCCTGAGCCTTGTTGATCGCATCACGGGTGCTCTGCAAGGTGGCATCGGCCGGGATGTCGACATTGTAATCAGTGCCATTCTGACTGATTTTCAGGGTACCACTCGGAATGGCACTGGAGGCGCCGCCGGCGAAAGAGGCACTGGCGATTTTCGAACCGGTGGCCAGCTGACTCACGACTACGTTGTAGCTTCCCGCTACTGCGGTGCTGTCGGCAGTGGCGTTCAGAACCGACGTATTGGCCGAAGTGGCGGTGAAGCCGGCAAACGCAGGGTTGGTTTTGCTGCTCAGATTGGTCATTGCCGTCTGGAACGCCGTCAGCGCGCTCTTCAACGAACCGATGCCGGAAATCTTCAGCGTATTGGCTTTGGTCGCAGTATCGATTTGCGTCTGCTTCGGCGACTTGTCGGCGTTGACCAGCGCAGTAACGATCGCACCGATGTCCAGGCCGGAACCCAGGCCCGAACCTGGTAAAATTGGACTTGCCATGTGCATCTCCCTTCAGTTTGCTGCCGTTCTTTTGACCCTTCCCGGCGTCATTAAAGAAAGACAAACACTATTCATGCCAGCTCTCAGACTTTGGCGTCGAACAATACGTGGCTCGCGTTGGCGAGGCTGTCTGCCAGCTTGAGGGCTTCTGCGGAGGGGATCTGTCGAACGACCTCACCCGTCTCGCTTGCGATCACCTTGACGATGACCTTTCCGGAATGTTCGTCGATGGAGAACTCCAGATTGCGCTTGATCGACTGAACAAACTTTTCGATCTCCTGCACCGCCAGCTTCAACTTGGCATCGTCCGTATCCTGACTCTTGGCAGCGACCGGCGCTTGCACCTTGCTGACTTCAGGCGTCTCTGACGGTTTGTCAGCAACCGGCGTTACTGGCTTGGGAGCCGGATAAGACTGGTTAAGCTTCACGCTCATGTCCATGCTCATCACCTCCTAACGTAAAAAGGCGAGAGAGCACGACTAGCGCACTCCCCCGCCCGAACTCATTCCGAAATTACTGAAGCAGCTTCAGTACAGCGGAAGGCAGTTGGTTGGCTTGAGCCAGAACGGAGGTCGAAGCCTGCTGCAGAGTTTGCTGCTTGGTCAGGTTAGCAGTTTCTGCGGCGAAGTCGGTGTCTTGTACACGACCCTGTGCAGCAGTGGTGTTCTCAACGATGTTCTGCAGGTTGGAGATGGTGCTGGTCAGACGGTTTTGCGAAGCACCCAGGCTGGCACGGGTATCACCGATCGCAGCGATAGCAGCGTCGATTGCAGTGATGGCGGCGTCGATGTTCGAACCGGCGGTAGCAGCGTCAGTACCGGTCAGAGCCAGGGTAGCCTTGTCTACGGACAGGCTGACGGCGTCGAACTTGGAGCTCAGTACCAGGTCGATGTGGTTGGCAGTACCGGTGTTAGCGCCAACTTGCAGAGTCACAGTACCAGCCGAACCGTCCAGCAGGTTTTTGCCGTTCAGGTTGGTGGAAGCAGCGATACGGCTGATTTCGTCGGACATGTCGGCGAATTCAAGGTTGGTCGCTTTCTGGTCAGCAGTGCCGTTGGTGCCGGTACGTGCTTTAACAGCCAGTTCACGCATACGCTGCAGGATGTCGGTAGTAGCTTGCAGAGCGCCTTCAGCGGTCTGGGCAACGGAGATACCGTCGTTGGCGTTCTGGATAGCCTGGTTGCCACCACGGATTTGCGATTGCATACGAGTGGAGATCTGCAGGCCGGCAGCGTCGTCTTTAGCGCTGTTGATTTTCAGGCCGGAAGACAGGCGCTGCATCGAAGTCGACAGAGCGTCGGAAGCACGGTTCAGGTTCTTTTGAACGTTCAGCGACGTGGTGTTGGTGTTTACTGTTAAAGCCATGACGAATTCCTCGTTGGTTGGGTACTGCGGCTTCCGGCCCTGGCAACCGCCTGGAATGGCCTAGAGAACCTTCGTAATAGTTATCGTCGGGTTGGCAGGTTGCTTGAGGGTTTTTTGAAAAAAATTTGCCATCACCCTGCCACCCCCGAGAAAACAAGGGCTTAGCGCCCTCCCACCTGCGAAAAAATGACGCCATAAAACCGACCCCCACCTAAAGCCGCGGGCCAGTGCGGTCGCTCACGTTGCCGATCGTGCTTTTTGCAACACTTCGATCAACTCGTACTCCATCCAGTCAGCCAGCCCCAACCAGTCCTGACGTTCCTGACAATCGAGCATGTGCATGAGGACAAAGGACCAGTCCTGCTGAATCGGCGCAGGCGCAGCTATCAGCAACTGCTGCGCGCCCCCGAACACATCGACCATATCCAGTGCCGCCTCGACGTCACGCCCGAGCCGAAACAGCCCGGCGCACTGACGGCACTCGTCGACGCACTGCTCAATCGTCGTCATTGCACAAACTCCTGATTGAACTGCGTCCCGGCGATCAATGCGCCTGCCCGACTGCTGTTGAAAAACTGCACCTGCGGATGCGCGGCGATATAGCGCTCCAGCACACACAGATAGCCGCGAAAGTTCAGCTGGGTGCTGACCCGCTGGCCATGGCCGTCCTGCACCCAGTGCCGCGCCTGATCAACCCCCGGCCCCAGATCGCCGTCGTTCCAGCCGGCATGGGTCTTGTTCATCGGGAAGGCGAAGTCGGCGCCAAACAGGGTAATGCGCGACGCGCCCATCTTCACCGCCAGGTCCACCGCCGGATGAATCACGCTGCCACCGACATGCAGTTGCCCGCGTGGGTATTGCTCACGCAACGCGGCGTACACCGGACTGGCCGAGTAACCGCCGTAGCGCTTGCCCTTCCAGGCGGTCAGCACCAGAGGATCGCTCATGGGCAGATACACCAGCGGGATGCCAGCGGAGTCCTCGAACGGCAGATGCCGGAAGCTGATGCGCTGATCGATGGTGACCACCAGATCCGGGACGATGCCGTGTTCACGCAGCGGCCGGTAAGCGGTATCGACGCACACCAACAATGGACGTTCAGCCTGCGCGTGCACCGCCGCCAGACGCTGGAAATGCCCTTCCAGGGTCGGCCCGGTGCCGATCACATAGATCTCCCGGCCATTGGCGCTACCGAACAACTGAGCCACATCGTCATCGCCCAGCAACACCGGCAGGCAGTCCTGCAAGCGCTGTTGAATGAACGGCAAGTGTGGATCGAACTCACGATTGTTGAAGCTCAGGTGCACTTCGCTGACCAGCCGATCGCGGATCTTCGCGTTGAAGTCATCAGCCAGCAGCATCTCCGCCGGCAGGGCGAAAAACGGTGTGCAGATGTCTGACAGATCACCGGCATAGAACAGCTGCACACGCGGATCTTCCAGCCATTGGCGTTGATCAAGCAGTTGCAGCACCAGCGCGAACAACGCGCCATTGAGGATATGCACATACAACTGCTCAAGGCCAGCGCGCTCCAGCAGCACCGTTGGCAGATCACCGAGGCCAGTGCCATACACGTGCAGCTGCGATTTTTCCGCCAGGCTGGCCGCCTGGATGCGGGCTTCGTGGACCCGGTCGTGGCGGCTGGTCAGTTGAATGCCGTTAACGCTGAGCGTCGAGCCCATGCCCTGCACCAGTTCGGCTTGAACGACTGAGCTGTCTTCCGCCAGCAACCGCTCGAACAACGCCGGCCAGCGTTGCTGGATGACCTGGGCATTGGGTTGGAAAAACTCGCTCATGACGCCTCGCGTTTCGTTCGGGCAAAAAAATAGCGTTCAAGGGTAACCTTGAACGCTATTTTTGTATCCGCCGTTTTTGACCGGGCTCAGGGGCGATAGATGATCGCCGAGCCCCACGACAGACCAACGCCGAACCCGCTCAGGGCAATGCGCTGCCAGTCGGAATCGAGCACGTGTTTTTCCAGCAGCAATGGAATGCTCGACGACACGGTATTGCCGGTCTCGACCATGTCCTTGATGAACTTCTCCGGCTCGCCTTCGAAACGCCGCGCCACCGCATCGACAATCGCCGCACTGCCCTGGTGAATGCAGAAGGCGTCGATGTCGTCAGCGTTGAGGCCGGAGTCGTCGAGCAATTCGTGCAAGTGCGCCGGGACTTTGAGCAGCGCGAAGTTGAACACCTGACGCCCGTTCATGAAGAACACGCCATCGGTGACTTTCAGGTGCGGTGCGCCGGAACCGTCGGTGCCGAACTTGGCCTTGCCCAGCGCCCATGAAGGATCTTCGCCCATCCAGGTCGCGGTGGCGGCATCGCCGAAGAGCATGGTGGTGTTGCGGTCTTCCGGGTCGACGATTTTCGAATACGGGTCAGCGGTGATCAGCAGGCCGTTCTTCAGGCCGGCGGCTTCCATGAAGCCCTTGATCGCATAGATGCCGTAGACGTAACCGGAGCAGCCCAGGGAAATGTCGAACGCCGCGACATTAGTTGGCAGACCGAGTTTGTCCTGGACGATGGCAGCGGTGTGCGGCAGGCCTTCTTCGTCACCGTTCTGGGTGACGACGATCAGTGCGTCGATCGATTCACGCTTCAGCTCAGGGTTGCTGGCAAACAGCGCATTGGCCGCTTCCACGCACAGATCGGAGGTTTCCTGTTCAGCGTCTTTGCGCGGCAGGAAGGCCGAACCGATTTTGCCGAGGATGAATTCTTCATCCTTCTCGAATTTTGCACCTTGTGCGTAATTGTCCACGCCGGCTACAGGAACGTAGCTCGCAATGCTTTTTATGCCAATCATTACGGCTTCCCAATAAAAAACAGCCCAAAACCACCGCTCGCAAGGATTCGAGGGGCGCCGACAAACAGAAAACGGCCGCCACAAAGGGCAGCCACGGGGAGCGCAAAGGGCTATCACTGGAACCGATTACACGGCCAGGCGCCATCTCCCCGGTCAATACAATACAGTGAAGATGCGCGTTATGACTCGCAGGTCACGCTATTTTGCCGAATCGGTTGCAGATCGGGTTATTCGACCAACGACCAGTCCAGTGGCGTGCCACGTTTGATCGCCTGACGAGCGCGGCGTCCGAGGACGGCATCGGTGTGCTTGGGCGGCAGACCGAGTCCCGGGCGAATGGCGCGCAGGTTGTCCCCGGAAAAGGGCTCACCGGCCGCCATGTCGGCAGTGACGTACAGCGAACGGCGATAGACCAGCGACTTGCGCTCGGCCTCGGTGACGCCGTAATGCACCTGGCCCATGGCCTGCCAGGCGCGTTCGGTTTCCACCACCAGACTGGCCAGCTCCGCAGGTTCCAGCGAGAAACTGGCGTCGACCCCGCCCGCCGAACGGTCGAGGGTGAAGTGCTTTTCCACCACCGTCGCCCCGAGTGCCACAGCGGCCACGGACACGCCAACCCCCATGGAGTGATCGGACAGCCCTACCTCGCAACCGAACAGTTCACGCAGGTGCGGGATCGTACGCACATTGCTGTTGAGCGGGGTTGCCGGGTAAGTGCTGGTGCATTTGAGCAAGACCAGATCCTTGCACCCCGCCTCACGGGCGGCGCGCACGGTTTCGTCGAGCTCGGCGATGCTGGCCATGCCGGTGGAGATGATCAGCGGTTTGCCGGTCGCGGCCACACGGCGGATCAATGGCAGGTCGGTGTTTTCGAAACTGGCGATCTTGTACGCCGGCACATCAAGGCTCTCGAGAAAGTCCACCGCCGTGTCATCGAACGGTGTCGAGAACGCGAGCATGCCCAGTTCTTTGGCCCGGGCGAAAATCGGCGCGTGCCACTCCCATGGGGTATGAGCTTTCTCATACAGGTCGTAGAGCGAAGTACCGGCCCACAGGCTGTTCGGGTCCTTGATGAAGAACTCGCCCTCGGCCAGATCCAGGGTCATGGTCTGCGCGGTGTAGGTCTGCAGCTTCAAGGCATGCGCGCCAGCCTGGGCGGCGGCCTCGACAATCTGCAGGGCAACCTCCAGCGACTGGTTATGGTTGCCGCTCATTTCGGCAATGATGAACGGCGGCGCATCGGCACCGATCAGGCGCTCGCCAATCTTGAAACTACTCATCGCGGTGATCCTTCAAAACCTGGGTGAACGCGCAGGCACTCTGGGTGAATCCTGCGTCACGAAACACATTCAAAGAGGGGCGATTGCCCGGCAGCACCTGCGCGGTGATGGCAGTCATCTGCGGCCAGTGCGCGCGGACGAACGCCTCGCCTCGCGCCAGCAGCGCCCTGCCCCAACCCAGACCGAAACGCCCGTGCAGCAGATACAGCGACACTTCAGCCTCGAATCCACGCAAGTCATAACGCAAGACGCCGACCGCGCCGTCATCGGCCTCGGCAATCAACAGCAGGCGCTGCGGATTGTGCAGGCTTGCCTTCAGCCAGTTCAGGTGCTGCGGCCACTCGATTGCAGCGGTGTCCAGTGACCAGCGACGTACCGCCTCGGCATTGCGCCCGTCGAACAGCAATTGCGCATCATCGAGGGTCGCCAGGCGCAGCTTGAGCACCGCACCGGCCAGCGCCGCCGCCACGCGCAACGCACCGCGCCCATCGACCAGTTGCCGTGAACGCTCGGCCAGACTCTGGCGCAGATAGACATTGTCGACGACAAAACCGATGGCGTCGCGCAGTTGTTCGACGCTGACCTGCTCGCGGGCACCCATGAACACATGCGCCCCCGCCGCCGCCATGACTTCGCCATTGGCCTGCTGATTGTTCGAGACCGCGATGCAGATCGTCGGCAGGCCCAGCGCCGCGCGCTCCCAACTGGTGCCGCCACCGGCGCCGATAAACAGATCGGCCGCGGTCATGCGTTGCTGGAAATCGCTGACGAAACTGTGCAGGCGCCAGTGCGGCCGGGTTGCGGCCAGCGCCTGCATTTGGGTCCATGCCGGGTTGTCTGCGCCGGCGACGAAATCCACTTCCAGCTCTGCGAAATCCTGCAGCGCCAACATCGCGTGATGGGTCTGCATCGCAGCATCGAAACCACCGAAATTCACCAGCACCCGGCGCGCCTTGGGTTTGATCCCGATGGCCGGGCAGACGAATTCTTCGCGCAGCATGGCGTAGCGCGGGCCGAGCAAGGTGCGGCAGCCTTCGGGCAGCAGCGGCTTATAGTTTGCGCTGAGACCGGACAGATTCTGATTGAGCAGCAGATCAACGCTGTAACGGCGGGTGGCAAGATCGTCCACCGCCGCGATCCGAGGCGCCCAGCGGCGCGCTGCGGTCTGCCAGTGATGATCGAGGCCGTAGTGGTCGGCGATGATCCAGTCGAATGCGGCGTGACCTGCCAGCAAGGCGTCCAGCGCCTCGATGTCCGCCTGCCACGGCAGCATCGATTCAATGGCTTGCTGCGGGTCTTCGTCGGGGTAGACGTCAGGCAAGGTGAAGGTCTCGAAACCTTCGGCAGCCAACGCATCGAGCCGATGCCCCGGCAACCGCCGGCAGGCAAACGCGACATGACTGCCCTGTTTGCGCAGCACTCGCGCCAGCGTCAGGCAGCGGGCAATGTGGCCACTGCCGATGGTCGGCGAAGCGTCAGCGCGGATCAGCACTCTCATTGCAGTTCTCCGCCGGCCTTGAGCGCGGCGTACAGGTATTCGGCGCGTTTCCAGTCTTGCAACGTGTCGATGTCCTGCACCAGATGCCGCGGCAGTATCACCGGCAGACTCGCGGACGAATACAACACTTCACCGCGCAGCCACGCTTCGCTACGACCCCAGTAGAACTGGCCAGCGTCCTGAAAAGCGTCGGGCAGATCCTGCGAGCGGGTATGGCGAAACTCTGGGTACAACGCGGTCAATGCGCCCTGCCCGTCCAGCGTCAGCGCCCGCTGCACCGGGAAACCAAAGCTGCACACGGAGAACGCAAAGGCTTTGTCCGGGTGCTGCTGCAGCAGCTCAAATCCTTGCCGCAGGAAGCGCGCCTGCAACAACGGCGCCGTGGCGTACACGCAGCAGGCGTAATCGAAGGCTGGCAGTTGCTGCAAGGCATGCACGATCACCGCAGCGGTGCCGGTGAAATCATCCGCCAGTTCAGCCGGGCGCAGGAACGGCACTTGCGCACCGTGGACCAGCGCCAGCTCGGCAATTTCGGCGTCATCGGTACTGACCACGACCTGTTCGAACAGGCCACTGTCGAGCGCCGTACGGATCGAGCGAACGATCATCGGCACGCCGTCGAACGGCAACAGGTTCTTGCGCGGGATGCGCTTGCTGCCGCCACGGGCCGGGATGATTGCGACGCTGTTCAAGGACGTTTTTCCAGCAGGAACCAGGTGATGTCGTCCACCGGAAACTGCGGATCACGGTGATAACCAAAGCCGTAATCGAGCAAGTGCAGATCGGCATACCGGTCGAGCATTTCCCCGGCGAAATCGCGCTTGAACAGCTTGCCGCTGTTGCCGCGATAGGACACTTCCACCGGTGCCGGATTGTAGTACTCGGCGATCAGGATGTAGCGCTGGCTCAACGCATACAACTGCGCATAGGCGGTCGCCAGCAGCTCCGGCGCCAGATGGATCAGCACACCTTTGCTCAGAGTCAGGTCGTAACTGCGCTCGCGCGGAAAGTCGAACAGCGAGCCGTGCCAGATCTGCGCGATGCCCAGTGCCCGCGCCTGAGCACAGGCGTTTTCATTGATCTCGACGCCGAACAATTCACTTTGCGGCAGCAGTTGACGCAGCGCCTGCAGGTTGTTGCCGGCATTGGTGCCCAGCTCAACCACACTGTCGATACGCCCGGCGCGGCTCAGGGCCTTGGCGAACAACGCCAGGTTGGCCGCGACCAGCGGCTGACCGACGTTGCGATCGACGTACTGGTTGCCGAAATCGCCCTGCCAGAATTTTTCCTGCTCACTCAGATCACGCATTGCACAGTCTCATTCGCCGCCGCAGCGGGATTCATTCGGTCAGCCGGCGCAATTGCTCGACCACATGATCCTGCTGCTCATCACTGAGCAGCGGATACAGCGGCAGGCTGATCGCCTCGGCGTAATAACGTTCGGCTTCGGGGAAATCGCCTTCGGCAAAACCCAGGTCGCGATAGTACGGCTGCAAATGCACCGGAATATAGTGCAGGTTCACGCCGATGCCGGCGGCACGCAAGCCTTCGAACACCTGACGGTGGCTCAGGCCGATGCGCTCGGTCTGCAGGCGCACCACATACAGATGCCACGCCGATTCTGCCTCCGGCTGCGCGCTGGGCAAGGTCAGCGGCAGATACGCCAGCAATCGGTCGTAGCGCGCCGCCAGTTCGCGGCGACGGGCGATGAAGCCGTCCAGTTTGGCCAGTTGCGACAGACCGAGCGCCGCCTGCAAATCGGTGATCCGGTAATTGAAGCCCAGCTCGATCTGCTGGTAATACCACGGGCCATGGCTGGGTTCGCTCATCTGCTGCGGATCGCGGGTCATGCCGTGGCTGCGCAGGCGTTGCAGGCGCTCCGCCAGTTGCGGGCGATTGGTCAGGACCATGCCGCCTTCGGCGCTGGTAATGATCTTCACCGGGTGAAAACTGAACACGGTCATCGCCGCAAAGTCCCCGCAACCCACCGGGCGCCCGGCGTAGCTGGCGCCCACTGCGTGCGAGGCATCTTCGATCACGGTGAAGTTGTAGCGCTCGGCGAGTTCGGCAATCTTGCGCAGGTCGCAGCTCTGCCCGGAGAACGCCACCGCCACCAGTACTTTCGGCAACGTGCCGTCCTGCTCGGCCTGATCGAGTTTCGCCGCGAGGGCGAAGGCATCGAGGTTCCAGGTCAGCGGATCGATGTCGACGAAATCCACCTCGGCGCCGCAATAGCGCCCGCAGTTGGCCGAGGCCAGAAAGGTGTTCGGCGTGGTCCACAAGCGATCGCCCGGGCCAAGGCCGGCCGCGAGGCAGGCAATGTGCAGCGCCGCGGTGGCGTTGCACACCGCCACCGCGAAGTCGGCATGGCAACGCTCGGCCATCGCCTGCTCGAAGCGCTCGATGGTCGGGCCCTGGGTCAGCCAGTCCGATTGCAGCACCTCGACCACTGCATCGATGTCCGCCTGATCAACGCTCTGCCGACCGTAGGGAATCATGCCGACAACTTCGCGTGCAGCTCGGCGATCTGCCCGATCGAGAGGTAGTGCGGATTGGTGTCGGAACGGTATTCGAAGTCTTCACTTACGGGCCGGCCACGTTCGCCAAGCTTGTCCTCAGAGAAATCGACATCGACGCTGGTGAAGCGGATCGACGGCTGAATGGTGTAGTGGTCTGCGAATTCCAGGGTCATCCGCGCATCGTCCAGCGGCACCATCAGTTCATGCAGTTTTTCCCCCGGACGAATTCCGACGTTCTTGTGCGGCAGATGTTCGGCCATGCCCCGCGCCAGATCGACGATGCGAATCGACGGGATCTTCGGCACGAACACTTCGCCGCCGTGCATCCGCGCAAAGCTGTCGAGGACAAACTGCACGCCGTGATCGAGGGTGATCCAGAAGCGGGTCATGCGCTCGTCGGTGATCGGCAATTCCTGCGCACCGTCGGCAATCAGCTTGCTGAAGAACGGCACCACCGAACCCCGCGAGCCCGCCACGTTGCCGTAGCGCACCACGGCAAAACGCGTTTGTTGTTCGCCGGCAATGTTGTTGGCGGCGACGAACAACTTGTCCGACAGCAGCTTGGTCGCGCCGTACAGGTTGATCGGACTGGCGGCCTTGTCGGTGGACAGCGCCACGACCTTTTTCACGCCGTTGTCGATGGCAGCGGCAATGATGTTCTCCGCGCCATTGACGTTGGTGCGGATGCACTCGGTCGGGTTGTACTCCGCCGCCGGCACCTGCTTGAGCGCCGCCGCGTGCACCACGTAGTCGATGCCGCGCATGGCCTGCCGCAGACGGTCGGCGTCGCGCACGTCACCGAGGAAGTAACGCATGCACGGCGCGTTGAAGGTCTGCTGCATTTCGTACTGCTTGAGTTCATCGCGGGAGAACACCACCACGCGCTTGGGCTGGTATTGCTCAAGCAGACGGGCGATGAACTTGCGCCCGAACGAGCCGGTGCCGCCGGAGATGAAGATCGATTTACCGTTGAACATGTGCTGATTCCTGTTCCTTGTCCGACGGACTCAAGCGAGTAACTGCGACCAGTCGATCGAGGTATTTTCAGCCAGCGTAAAACCTTTGCCGGTGAGGGCCAGGTTCGCGTTGTAAGCCGGATCCTGCGCGAAGGCGCCGCTCCATTTCTCCCGCAAAGCCTGCAGCGCCTCGGGTGCTTGCGGCAGCTCGCCGGTATGCAATACCTGCACCGACGGCGTCCATACGATGAGGTAGCCCGCCTGCCCGGCCTTGAGGCACAGGTCGACATCGCTGAAACCGCTGGCGAAATCGACTTCGTCCAGACCGCCCAGTGCGTCGAACAACTCTTTGCGCACCATCAGACACACCTTCGACACCGCCGAGTAGTTCTGCTCGACCGCCAGACGCTGCATGTAACCTGCAGCCGCATGTTTTTCGCCGATGAAGGCCGAGCCGACGCCGCCGTTCATCCCGAGAATCAAACCGGCCTGAGAAACCTTGCCGTCGCGGTCGACCAGTTTGGCACCGACGATACCGACCTCGGGACGCTGGGCATGGTTGAGCAACGAATCGATCCAGTTCGGATTGACGATTTCGCTGTCAGTGGCCAGCAGTACCAGGTATTCACCCTGCGCCTGTTCGCTGGCGGCGTTGTACAACGCCGTCTCGCCGAGCGGCTGATCGGCACGCAGCACATTGACTTTAGGGTTACGCAGCGCGCCCAGCCAGTCATTGACCTCGGCCGACTGATACGGATTGGCCGCAATCAGCACTTCATAACGGCTGTAACGGGTTCTGAGCAACACGCCTTCCACGCACCGACGCAGCGCCGGCAGATCGTCGATGGCCGGTACAATGATCGACACCAGCGGCTGTTCGGTATGGCGATAATCGACTTGCCAGGTCCCCGGCAGCGACGACGTGACCTTGGCCTTGTAGCCGCGATGGGTCAAATGACGCAGCAGCGCCTGACGCTCGTGGGCCACCTCTTCCTGCGCCGGAACCTGGGTAATCAGCAGTGGCTCGTCAAGATGCGCCAGCCCCTCGAGACCGTCCTGCTCGATCAGACGCAACAACAGGTCGAACTCCAGTGCCTTGCTGAAATCAGCCTGGTAACCGCCCGCCTCAAGGAACACGTCACGACGAATCAGCCAATGGCGGGCCATCAACGACGGATTGCTCTGCAGCAAGTCGAGATTGAAGCCGGGGCGGAACACGTCGATCAGCGCGCCCTCTTCATTGCGCTGGATTTCATCGGTGGCGACCGCGCGAAGGCCAGTGGCCGACATCAATTCCAGGCCGGCGCGCAACAGACCACCCGCCGTGAACTCATCGCCCACGTGTGCCAACAGCAGCCAGTCGCATGGCGACTGGGCCGCACTCAGGTTGAGCTTGTCGACGAAATTGCCCGGGGTGACGCGGACAAAGTGCAAGGTGTTCTGCGCCGTGGTCGCAGCCTGCGGTTCGCCCGTGGTGAAGACCACGATCTTGAAGGCTTTACTGTGGCCTTCAACCAGGCTGTCGAGGGTCACTTGCAACTTGTCGACGTCGTTGTCCAGATCCAGCAGGAAAATGCCGAACTGTTGCCCGCCGTTGTTCGCCGCCAGGTGCGCGGCAATCAACGCCCGCTGCTCGGCGTCCGGCGTACGGCACGCCAGCCATTCGAGCAGACGACCCGAACGCATCTTGCTGAAGACCGGGTAGTGATCGGCCTTCGACACCGTCTCGAGACGCGCGTCCCAGGCAGCCATTTCCTGAGCTTGTGTGTCATCGCCGGACGCCTGCAGTTGCTCGACCAGACGCTTGACCACACGACGGTTGAACGCATTGCTGTCATGGGCCTGCCACAACCGATCGAGCACGCTTTCCGGCGTGTCGTTATTGCGGGCCTGCTGCAGGTATTCCTGCCGGGTCCAGACACCCTCGAGCTGTTCCAGTTGCACACGGCCGGCCGGCATCGCGTGCAACAGGAATTCAAACTCGGCCAGCAAATCAAAAAAGCGCTGGTTGTAGAACGGCATCTCGACGTACTGCAGTGGCCCGAAGCGGCGCTCCGGGGTTTTGGATACGTTGTTCCAGATGGACTGGAAAATCAGCTCGGCCGTCAGTGCGCGACCGGTCACCAGGCTATCGGTCATCGCCGCGAAGCTTTCCAGGGCGAACGCCTTGCGCTGCGCCTGGTCGAGGTCGGTGATGCCCGTCGGCAGCGAGGCGAGGAACTCGGCGAAGGCTTCACGCTCGGCCACCGACTTGGCATCGGTGTACGACAGCGCGTGATACACCTCGGTGTTGTGGTCGGAGAAACCGACGTTGATTTCACGCACGACATACGGGATTGGCAGCACCCGCGCCTTGGCGTTCGCCAGCAAGTAGTAGCTGTGACCAATCTCCTGCCATTCGAAACTGGTGCCCGCCGGCAATGCCGCATACCAGTCTTGGATGATCGAGGTTCGGCACACGCCATAGAACGGCGGTACGTACTGATGCATGAAGTCGAGGACGCGATCCTCGGCACGTTCCGAGGCGTAGTCTTCGCAGATTTTCTTGTCGCGGCGGTAGTAACTGACACTCCCGGCCAGCGCCAGGTACATCAGGCAATAACCGTGGCACAAACCGTAGTCGCGGTTGGCTTCAAGGAAGCTCACCGACTCGGCCAGTGACTCATGCAGGATGAAATCGTCGTCGGCAGCGAACACCATATACGGCGTGGTCAGCTGCTCGACGCCGTAAGTCAGTTTGGCCTGCATGCCCCAATAGGCGAATTGCGGCAGGTGCTGATAATCGACCGAGGAAAAGTCACCTTCCGGGCGCTCGGGAGAAGAGTCCAGCACCAGCACCTTGCAAGGCAGGCTGCTGTAGTACTGCAGCGCTCGACGCAAAAAAGCCGGGCGGTTGTGGGTGATCAGAACCACCGTCAGCAACTCGCTCAATGGCAGCCTGTTTTCAGAACCGTACTTGCCTTGCATAACTTCTCCCACAATCGGCGAAACCGCCCGAAAAACGCTTTGATGATGGAACCGATTAACGAACCCGACGCAGATAGCCATCCGCAGCAACGGTGATCAGCAGCTTGTCCTGCATGTGCTGGTCGATCTCGAAATCAGCGTTCTCCTTGAGGTAGGCCCAGACCGCTGTTTTCGGGTTGTCACCCGGGCCCCATGGACGATCCGGGAAGGCATCGGCCGGCATGTCTTCAACCACGGTGTCCATGACCACGCAGTAGCTGTCCAGCGAAACCAGTGGCGCATACAAACGCAGCTCTTCGAGGACGTGTTCGTGGGTATGGTTGGAGTCGAGCACCACGATCACCTTCTTGCCGGCGGCGGCCTGACGCACTTGCTCCACCACGGCCGGATCCAGGCTGGAACCTTCGATCATGCTGATGCGCTTGATCATCGGGTGGCTTTCGATGGCTTCGCGGTTGTGCGCACGAATGTCGCGATCGATACCCAGCACTTCGCCGTGGCCCTGCAGCTCCAGCAATGAGGCGTAGTAAATGATCGAACCGCCATGGGCAATGCCACACTCGATCACCAGGTCAGGCTTGACGCGCCAGATCAGTTCCTGCATCGCCATCATGTCTTGTGGCAATTGAATGATCGGACGGCCCATCCACGAGAAGTGATAGGTGTACTTGTGTCTGGCCGACTGGTTGTAGAACTCCTGGGCCAGCGCCTTCAGGTCCTTGTCCTGGCCCTGGGCATTGACTTCGGCATGGCACTCCGCCTCGAAAGCTTTGATTACGTTATCGCTCATTGTCCGGTCTCACTGAAAAGTCATTTGATAGTCGCGCTGCCAAAAGGCATTCGCGTCGAAGCACATCAATGGGTTCGCTGCGCCTCGAGCAACTGTTGCAAACGGTCGACCACCGCCCAGAACGCCATGGGTTCGTGTGTCGGATAGGGGTAATGCCCCAGATTCAAATCGATCGAAGCACCGCGTTCACGCAGGCGTTGCTCGACCAGGGTTCTTACCGAAACCGCCTGGCCGCTGGCGCAATTGATCACCCCGTTGAAATCACGCTGATGGATGATCGCGGCGAGGTAATCGGCGGCGCTGGCGATCGGCAAAAAGTCGCGCAACTGCTCGCCGCCAGACATGTTGAATGACGCGTCACCGCTATCGATCGCCCGATCCAGCGCTGCCAGCAGACTGTTGGGGTTCTGCCCTTCACCATGCAAATAGAACAGGCGCGCCCACTGCAGAGTGAACGGATGTTCTTGCGCAAGGTTCTGCAAAAACAGGTGCAAGCTGTGCTTGGCCAACCCGTAAGGATTGCTCGGCTGGGGCGCGGTGCTTTCGCTGAGCGGGCCGCTTTGCATGCCGTACTCGAAGCAGGTGCCGGTCACCAGGACTTGCGGCACACCCGCCTCGACCGCACTTTTGATAAAGCGGTAGTCGGCCATCAGGTTGTGCTCGAAATGGAACAGCGCCCGATAGTTCGGCAGCCCCGGCCAGGCCAGGTGCGCAAGGACGTCAATGCCGCTGGTGAGCGCCGCAATGTCCAGATCCGCCGCGTGAATATCCGCCGCGACGAATTCGACGTCATTGATCCATGGCATGCTCGCAGCCGTATCTGTATTGCGTGCCACCGCGCGCACGGCGCAGCCACGCGCGAGCAACGCCGCGACCAGATGCCGGCCGACGAAACCCGTGGCCCCGGTGACCAGGACGTTCACAGGACTTTCATCTCAGGCACGGCGATTACGAAGCGCCCGTCCCACTGGCGCACCTGCGCCAGTTGCTGACTGACTTCGTGCAGCAGGTTCCACGGCAGCACCAGCACGTAATCCGGTTGTTCAATATCGATCTGCGCCGGCGCAACAATCGGGATACGGCTGCCCGGCAGAAACTTGCCCTGCTTGTGCGGGTTGGCATCCGCCACCCAGGCCAGCAGATCCGGTTTGACCCCGGCGTAGTTGAGCAAGGTGTTGCCCTTGGCCGCCGCGCCGTAACCGACCACACGCTTGCCGTCGGCCTTGGCCTGCAACAGGAAGCGCAGCAGTTCATGCTTGATGCGTTCGGCTGCCGGCGCGAGGGTCGCGTAGTACTCAGGGGTTTTCACCCCGGCAGCGAGTTCGGCCTGCAGTTGTTGCTGCACCTCCGGCTGCACCGCACGACGCTCACCATCCCGGCGCTGCACGAACACCCGCAGCGAACCGCCGTGGGTGCTCAACTGACTGACGTCAAACACTTCCAGACCATTGCGCTCGCACAGGGTCTGCACGGCAGTCAGCGACAGGTAGGAATAGTGCTCGTGATACAGCGTGTCGAACTGCGCGCCAGCCATCAGCGTCAGCAGTTGCGGAAATTCGAAAGTAGCGACGCCGGTCGGCTTGAGCAGCGTGGCGAAACCACCGAGGAAATCGTTGATGTCCGGCACATGCGCGAGCACGTTGTTGGCCGCCATCAGGTCGGCGCCCCAACCTTCGCTGTACAACTGCGCAGCGCTGTCGCGACCGAAAAACACTTCACGAATCTGCAGGCCTTTTTCCCGCGCCGCTTGCGCGGTGCTGCGGGTCGGCTCGACACCCAGACACGGAATGCCGCGAGCAGCGACGTACTGCAGCAGATAGCCGTCGTTGGCAGCCACTTCGACCACGCGGCTGTCGGCGTTCAGGCCAAAGCGCTCGACCATCTCGGCGACGTAGCGCTCGGCGTGGGCCAGCCAGGTGCTGGAGAACGAACTGAAGTAGGCGTATTCGGCATCGAACAGGCTGTCGGCACGGGTGTAGTCCTCGGTCTGCACCAGCCAGCATTGCTGGCACACGGCAACCTTGAGCGGCATCCATTGTTCGGCCTGTTCCAGCCGATCGGCGTGCACGTAGGCGTTGGACGGTGGCGAGGTGCCGAGGTCGATCAGCGGCAGGCTCAGCGGTGCGGCGCACCCACGGCAGTTCATAGACGCACTCCAGCAAAATGTTGATCGAGCGCGGGATGGCTGGAATCACGCGCTGACAAATTATTGACAGGCAACGGCCAGGCAATCGCCAGCCGTGGATCGTTCACCGACAAGCCGCCCTCATGTTCCGGCGCGTAATCGGCGCTGTGCAGGTAAAGCAGTTCGGCGTCGTCGGTCAGGGTCTGGAAACCGTGGGCGAACCCGGCCGGAATCAACAGACTGCGACCATCGCCAGCCTTGAGTTGCTCGGCGTGCCAGTGCAGAAAGGTTGCGGAATCAGGGCGCAGATCCACCGCCACGTCCCACACTTCACCGCGCAGGCAGGTGATCAACTTGGCTTCCGGGGCGTTGGCGTTCTGGTAATGCAGACCGCGCACACTGCCCTTCTCGCGGGTGCAGGAGTGGTTGATCTGGCGGATGTGAAACTCGCTGCCGAACGCACTCAGGCTGCCCTCGCAGAACAGCCGGGCGAAATGCCCGCGCTGATCTTCGAAGCGTTTGTGCTGCACGCTGAACAGCCCGGCCAGCGGCAATTGTTTCAAGGAAAACTCGCTCACAGCGCGCCTCGGTACAGGTTCAGTTGGCCAAGGGTCACGGTGCGCATGTCATCGCCGTTCTGCCACGCCAGATGCCAGTCGAGGGTCTGGGTCAGGCATTGCTGCAAGGTCCAGCGTGGCTGCCAGCCGAGCACCTGTCGGGCGCGGCTACTGTCGAGGCGCAGCAGGCCAGCTTCGTGCAATTCACTTTTTTCGATGCGCAGACCGCGTGCCTGCGGCCAGCGACTGGCGAGCAGCTCGACCACTTCGCCGACGCTGCACATGTCCGTCTCGCCCGGGCCGAAGTTCCACGCCCCAGCGTATTCCGGGCCTTGTTCGTAGAGCCCCGCCACCAGTTGCAGATAACCGGCCAGCGGTTCCAGCGCGTGTTGCCACGGGCGCACGGCTTGCGGATAACGCAGGGTCACCGGCTCGTCGGCAGTCCAGGCTTTGAGCACGTCGGGAATCAGCCGTTCAGGGGCGAAGTCGCCGCCGCCCAGCACGTTGCCGGCGCGCGCGGTGGCCAGGGCCAGACCGTGCTCGGCGTACTTGTCGGCCGGGAAGAACGACGCCGCATAAGACTGCGCCAACAGTTCGCAGCAGGCCTTGCTGCTGCTGTAAGGATCGTGCCCGCCGAGGGCTTCGTCTTCGCGGTACGGCCACAGCCATTCCTTGTTGGCGTAGACCTTGTCGGTGGTCACCAGCACGCAGGCGCGCACGCAACCGACCTGACGGATCGCTTCGAGCAGGTTCAGCGTGCCCATGACGTTGCTGGAATAAGTGCCCAGCGGGTCGCGATAGCCTTCGCGCACCAGTGGCTGCGCGGCCAGGTGCAGGACGATTTCCGGTTCGGTGTCGGCGATGATCTCCAGCAACGCGCCGAGATCGCGCAGATCACCGCGTTGATCGTTGATCCCTTCGTGAACCCGCGCCAGTTCATACAGGCTCGGTTCGGTTGACGGATCCAGCGAGAAACCGCTGACGTGCGCGCCGAGGCTTTGCAGCCACAGGGTCAGCCAGCTGCCCTTGAAACCGGTGTGGCCGGTAATCAGGACGCGCTTGCCGCGCCAGAAATCCGCACTCAGGCCCATTGCTTCCATGGGGCCTCCCCGCTCTGCCATAGCGCTTCGAGGTGGTTTTTGTCGCGCAGGGTGTCCATGGGTTGCCAGAAGCCGTCGTGCTCGAACGCCTTGAGCTGCTCATCCTGGGCCAGCCGTGCCAATGGCTCAGCCTCCCAAGTGGTTTCATCACCCGCGATATACGGCAATACTTTCGGCGACAGGACAAAAAACCCGCCATTGATCCAGCCGCCGTCACCGCGTGGTTTTTCAGTGAAACCGAGGACCTGATCACCCTGGCGCTCCAGGGCGCCGTAACGACCCGGTGGTTGCACCGCCGTCACGGTCGCCAGGCGGCCATGGGCCTTGTGGTACTCGACCAACTGGCGAATGTTCAAATCGGAAACGCCGTCGCCGTAAGTGAAGCAGAACGCCTCTTCATCCTTCAGATAACGGCCGGCACGCAGCAGACGGCCACCGGTCATGGTTTCCTCGCCGGTGTCGATCAGGGTGACACTCCATGGTTCGCTGTAATTCTGATGCACGTCCATGCGGTTCTCGCGCATGTTGAACGTGACGTCGGAGGTGTGCAGGAAGTAATTGGCGAAGAAGTCCTTGATCGCGTAGCCCTTGTAGCCCAGGCAGATCACGAAGTCGTGGATTCCGTGAGCTGAATACTGCTTCATGATGTGCCAGAGAATTGGCTTGCCGCCGATCTCGATCATCGGCTTGGGCTTGAGGTGCGACTCTTCACTGATGCGCGTGCCGAGGCCACCCGCCAAAATTACTGCCTTCATCGTCTCCCCTCTTGTTCTTCACCGGGCTGCGCAGAGCTTTCTTGAGCGGCGCGCGCCTTCTGGCCAAACCTTTTGCCGCTGGCGGCGCCGCGGCGATGACCGCAAGCGCTCGTTTTATGGCGATTTGAGGGGGACTTGCAGGAAACGCGCCAGCTCGGTGCGCAGTGTGTGGCAGGACGTGCGGCCATGAAAAAAGGGATGAATCCGTCATCGGATTCATCCCTTTCATCGAGCTGTTACAACGATTGGAACGAATCAGCCAAACATGCTGAACCCGTCATTGATCGGCAGAACATCACCGTTGGCTGCCATGAAGTGCTCGATGGTGTTGTAGCCAGCGAACCAGTCCTGCAGTTTTACTCCTTGGGCGGTTGGATCAGACGGTGGGAAACTGCCGTCATTGAGGTACAGGTCGTTGCCCACCCGTTCCAGTTGCAACGTATCAGCCGAACGGATGTTGTTCAGGATCAGCGTGTCCGTACCGCTAGTGCCATCATCACGGATGGTTACCAGCAGGCCGGTATTGACGATATAGGTATCGCCGCCTTCGCCGCCGTTGGCAAAACCGGTGGCTTTCATTTGCCAAGGGTAAGTAACTTTACCGCCTAAAGTCAGCGCGTCATTGCCCGCGCCGCCAAGCAGCACGAAGTTTTCACCGGTACCGAGCAGATCATCGCTACCGTCGCCACCATCGGCAGTGCCGCTGACGACCTGGATCGTGTCGTTGCCAGCTTCACCGAAGGCGAACGTTCCACGGTCGTCCGGAGCGCTGATGATGAGGTCGTTGCCATTGCCGCCGTACAGCATGTCGGCTTGCGGCCCACCGGCAGCGACGTCGACCGCGAACGGCCCGAGCTGGGTGTAGAAACTGCCGTAAATGACATCATTGCCATCGCCACCGTAAATGGTGTCGTTGCCCAGACCACCTTCAAGGCCGTTGGCCAGCGCGTTGCCGGTCAGCGTGTCGTTGAAGTTGGTACCGATGATGCTTTCGACGTTGATGAGCACATCGCCTTGTGCATCACCGCCCTGATTGACGCCGGTCTGCAGGTTGATGTTCACCGCTGTGGTGTTGTTGATGTACCAGACCGTGTCGATCCCTTCACGCCCGTCAATCACGTCGGCGCCGCCGCCACCGATGAAATTGTCGTTGATCGCCGTTCCGGACAAGGTGTCGGCAAAGCTGCTGCCCTGGAAGATCTCGATATTGGTGAAGGTATCGCCAGCAGCATCGCCGGCATTGACGTTGGTTTTCAGGTCGATGGTGACGGCACTGTCTGACGACTCGTAGCTGACCATATCCAGGCCGGTACCGCCGTTGATTGCCAGCGCTACGGAGCTGCCAACGAAGATGTCGTTGTACTTCGAGCCTGTGAACGCCTCGATGCTGTTGTAGGTGTCGCCCGTCGCGATCCCGGTACTGACACCGGTTTTCAAGTTGATGCTGACGCCTACAGTGCTGTCGTCGTAGGACACCGTGTCCATGCCTCCACCACCAATGAACTGGTCGGCACCACCGCCACCGTAAAGCAGGTCATTGCCATTGCCGCCGGTGATGATGTTGTCAATCGCATTACCCACACCGGTGAACGAGCCGGTACCGGTGTAAGTCAGGCGCTCGACGTTGGCCGCCAGCGTATGGTCCTTGTAGCTGACGCGCACTTCATCGTTGCCGCCACCAGCCTGCTCGATGACCGTTACGCCACCGCCGTTGACGTAGTAGATGTCATCGCCCGCACCACCGTCGTAAGTGGCGAAGAGGTAGGCATCCGTGGTGAAGGTATCGTTGAACGCCGTACCAATGACTTTCTCGATATTGGTCAGGGTGACACCCTGCGAATCGCCACCGACACCCGGCAGGCTGGTGCCCGGTCGGATGTCGATATTGACGGCCGCGCTGGAAGTCGAGTAATCCACGGTGTCGAAACCTTCCCCGCCATCAACACCCGAAATCCGGCTATCGACCACGAAGGTGTCGTTGAATTTGGAACCGGCGATGACTTCGATACTGTTGTAGGTGTCGCCTGCACCGATCCCCGAGTTGACCCCGGTTTTCAGGTTGATGTTGACTGCCACCGTGCTGTCCAGATACGACACGGTGTCGCGACCGGCACCGCCGAAGAACTGGTCGGCACCGCCACCGCCGTACAGCATGTCGTTGCCGTTACCCCCGGTGATGATGTTGTCGCTGGCATTGCCCCAGCCGGTAAGACAGCCGGTACCGGTGTAAGTCAGGCGCTCGACGTTAGCCGCCAGTGTGTGTTCCTTGTAGCTGACGCGCACTTCATCGTTGCCGCCACCGACCTGCTCGATGACCGTTACGCCACCGCCGTTGACGTAATAGATATCGTCGCCCGCTCCCCCGTCGTAAGTGGCGAAGAGGTAGGCATCCGTGGTGAAGGTATCGTTGAATGCCGAGCCGATGACTTTCTCGACGTTGGTCAGGGTCACGCCCTGCGAGTCGCCACCGACGCCCGGCAGGCTGGTGCCCGGACGGATATCGATATTCACGGCCGCGCTCGAAGTCGAGTAGTCCACGGTGTCGAAACCTTCACCGCCATCAACAGCCGAAATCCGGCTATCGACCACAAAGGTGTCGTTGAATTTGGAACCGGCAATCACTTCGATACTGTTGTAGGTGTCGCCTGCACCGATCCCCGAGTTGACCCCGGTTTTCAGGTTGATGTTGACTGCCACCGTGCTGTCCAGATACGACACGGTGTCGCGACCGGCACCGCCGAAGAACTGGTCGGCACCGCCACCGCCGTACAGCATGTCGTTGCCGCTGCCGCCGGTGATGATGTTGTCGCTGGCATTGCCCCAGCCGGTAAACGAGCCAGTGCCGGTGTAGGTCAGACGCTCGACGTTGGCCGCCAGCGTATGGTCCTTGTAGCTGACGCGCACTTCATCGTTACCGCCGCCAGCCTGCTCGATGACGGTTACGCCACCGCCGTTGACGTAGTAGATATCGTCCCCGCACCACCTTCGTACGGTTGCGAAGAGATAAGCGTCAGTGGTGAAGCTATCGTTGAAAGCAGAGCCGATGACTTTCTCGACGTTGGTCAGGGTCACGCCCTGCGAATACGCCG